>JBAWCC010000092.1:0-17133 GCA_049590095.1 Allosphingosinicella sp.
CCGCTCGACTACCATCCCGGGACGATGGGCGAGGGCGGCTGGAACTATTGGCTCGACGGCTATCCGCTGCTGATGGCCTTCGTCGCCCTGCTTCTGGTCGTCCTGACCGCGATCTACGCCTGGGCGACCGTCGCCTTCGGGATCCGCTTCTCGAACCTGACCCATCGCGGCATCCTCACCCACGGGCCCTACGCCTGGACCAAGCACCCGGCCTATGTGTCCAAGAACCTGTTCTGGTGGCTCGCGACCCTCCCGTTCTTCGCCACCAGCGGCAACATGACCGACATGATCCGCAACAGCTTCGTCATGGCGCTCGTCGCCGGGGTCTATTATTGGCGGGCGCGGACCGAGGAGCGCCATCTGTCGGCGGACCCCGCATATCGCGAATATGCCGAGTGGATGGAGCGGAACGGGCCGCTTCCTCGGCTCCTGCGGCACCTGGGCCGCCGCCCGCCGCCCGCCGCCGTCCCCGCCGAATAGAAGCGCGCCGCCCTTGACCCGCGAGGGGGCGGGTCCTATTTCGCGGCCCGCACTGCCCGATCGTCTAATGGTAAGACTACGGACTCTGACTCCGTCAATCGAGGTTCGAATCCTCGTCGGGCATCCAGCGCCTCTTCATTTCCACCAGGCCCGGTCCGGGGCGGCAGGCGCTCAGGCTGGACTCCTTTGTGGCCGCGCCCAGGGCGACGACGAGGTCGAAGCCGGTTTCCCGGCTCCAGTGCGAAAGGAACAGGAGCCTCGAGGCGAGCGAGATTATGGGGGCCGGAACGCCCGTGGTCCTACGCTCCGGCCCCCGCCCCCGCCTCGCAGAGGAAGCCATTCTGCTCTCCGGCGGGGACATAGGAATATTAATGGGAGCCGCCGGACCAGATCCTGAGACCCGCGACGAGCGTGAAAACGAACAGCGCCCAGGCCGCACCGACGAGCAGGATTTCCGCCCGAGTGGGTTGGTCGCTTTTTGAATTGGCGGTCGGCTCTTCAGCCTCGTCTTGCATACGGTTTCCCCTGCGTCACCGCTGCGCCCGACAAGCCGGGCGGTTGATCGCGCGTGAACACAGGGAACCGCGCCCTGCGTGTTCCCCGAAGGTCTTGTATTCCGCAGGCCACCCGACCGAAGCCGGTGCCTGTGTTCACCGCGAGTGCGGGCGCTCATCACGATCAAGATTAGAGCGCGAAACGGGACTACGCCGATGCTTGCCGCTCGGCAAGACCGCTGACTCGACTCACTGCTCCGACCAGAAAATTAGTCTGGACGAGCAGAGGAGTTAGCAAACTGGCAGCGTCTTACTGGTCGTCGTTTTGGTTGCGCGACAGTGACGGCGCGAATCGCACCTAAAAGCGGCGGTTAAGCCATTTGGACGATGTGGTCAGAGCTGCTGCACGGAAATCACAGCAACTGCAGACTTGAAATAACATCGCTCTTTTCAGTCCATTTTGGACAAAGTTGCACCTAAACCGGGAAGTCTGCGGAGGACTTCATCCGCAAATTGCTAGATTAGATGGTTGCCAGAACGGATGAAACCGACGGTGGATACGTCATTGCCAACTGCAAGGGTCAGGATGTCTTGAGTTTCGTACCTCCTATGCAAAAGCACGATGATCCGGAGGCCTCCGACGGATCGGAAGTCGAGCGGGCGACGGGACGGACAAGCAGTTCCACTCCACAATCTCCTCCGGACGGGCCGCGAATCGGCGCCGCTGCGGAGGTTAGAACACAAAGAGAACAAAAGAGGAATACTGAATCTGGATATGGGAGAAATGTGCGTCCTTCTCAGACACCCGGACGGATGCTCGGCCCGAGGCCCAGGGTTCCGCCTGAATCCATGGGCGCACTCGATGGCTCGTCGTTCAGGCGGCGGGGTGAAGGGGCAGGGGGGTATCGGGCCGGCGGCTCAGGTCGCTGGGCCGCGAGGTGTCGACCTTCACCCTTATGCTGTGCCGCTCATGGTCTCGCTCCCCATCGCCCGGCGGTGGGGAGGTCGGTGGTTCGGAAGTTTCATTGGTTCGGCTGTTCCGGACACTGGCAAGATCCGGTGCGCCGTGCGGATGAAGGCGCGGGCGCGGCCTCGCCCTGGCTCCGGTTGCGCGCTCGTCGCCGCGATTTCGCTCATGCCGGCCGCTCTCACGAAGAGGCGGCCGGCGTCAGCGTTCTCGCGGATTTCGCATTCTAGAGTATGAAGTCCGTTCCGGAGAGGTCGGCTATCCCAGCAAAGACAATCTCGAAGTCAGCGACTCCGTTGCCGTCCAGGTCCGCCTGTATCCGAACCGAGCTTCCTTCAGTGACGAACCGCAACTCGCCCGCCTTGTTGCTGAAAGCTGCAGTGCCGATGAAGCTGAAGGCGTCGTTTCCGGGAGTCCCCGAAACGGCATCGAGTCGAGACAGGTCGACACGATCGACACCTTTTTCAAAATCCAGGATCAGGTCGGTCCCACCAGGCGAGCTGTCTGCAACATACCAATATTCGAACCTGTCATTGCCCCCCCCGCCTTCAAGCGTATCGGCGCCGCCGCCGCCACGCAAAACGTTGGATCCCGCGTTGCCGGAGATGGCCTGACCGAATTCGTTCCCCGTCAGGTTGATCGCCGTCGCGGCTTGCCGATCGATCGTCGAAAGTTCCTCGATGTGGCTGCCGGCGTTCAACGCATAGCTGACGGAGGCGCGGACGGTATCGGTGCCCTGGCTGAGTTGCTCGACAACGATGTCGCCGATGTTGTCGACGTAATAGACGTCGTTGCCACCGAAGGCCGCCATGTAGTCGGCGCCGCCGCGACCGTCGATGACGTTGTCTCCGAGGTTGCCGTAGATGGTCTGACGGAATTCGTTGCCTGTCAGGTCGATCGCCGTCGTGGCGTAGCCGTTGGTGGTGGTCAAGGCTTCCACTTCGCTGCCGGCCGCCAGGGCATAGCTCACATAGGCCCGAACCACATCGGTGCCTTCGCCCAGCTGCTCGACGACGACGTCGCCGAGGTTGTCGACATAATAGATGTCATTGCCACCGAAGGCGGCCATGAAGTCGGCGCCGCCGCGTCCGTCGATGACGTTGTCCCCGAGGTTGCCGAAAATGGTCTGACCGAACTCGTTCCCCGTCAGGTTGATCGCCGTCGTGGAGTAGCCGTTGGCGACGGTCAAAGCTTCCACTTCGCTGCCGGCCGCCAAAGCATAGCTCACATAGGCTCGAACCACATCGGTGCCCTCACCCAGTTGCTCGATCACGACGTCGCCGATGTTGTCGACATAATATTCGTCGTTGCCACCGAAGGCGGCCATGAAGTCGGCACCGCCGCGCCCGTCGATGACGTTGTTCGCGAGGTTGCCGTAGATGGTCTGACCGAACTCGTTCCCCGTCAGGTTGATCGCCGTCGCGGCATTCCGATCGACGGTCGAAAGCTCCTCGATGTGGATGCCGGCGCCCAACGCATAGCTGACGGATGCGCGGACGGTATCGGTGCCCTGGTTCGCCTGCTCGACAACGATGTCGCCGATGTTGTCGACGTAATAGACGTCGTTGCCACCGAAGGCCGCCATGTAGTCGGCACCGCCGCGACCGTCGATGACGTTGTCCCCGAGGTTGCCGTAGATGGTCTGACGGAATTCGTTGCCTGTCAGGTTGATCGCCGTGGTGCCGTAGCCGCTTGTGGTGGTCAAGGCTTCCACCTCGCTGCCGGCCGCCAGGGCATAGCTCACATAGGCCCGAATCACGTCGGTGCCTTCGCCCAGCTGCTCGACAACGACGTCGCCGGCGTTGTCGACATAATATTCGTCGTTGCCGCCGAAGGCGGCCATGAAGTCGGCGCCGCCGCGCCCGTCGATGACGTTGTTCCCGAGATTGCCGTAGATGGTCTGACCGAACTCGTTCCCCGTCAGGTTGATCGCCGTCGTGGAATAGCCGTTGGTGACGGTCAAAGCCTCGACCTCGCTTCCGGCCGCCAGAGCATAGCTCACATAGGTTCGAACCACATCGGTGCCCTCGCCCGCTTGCTCGACCACGACGTCGCCGATGTCGTCGACATAATAAACGTCGTTGCCTGTGCCCCCGACGTGAAGGTCGATGCCCGAATCCCCTACGAGAACGTCGTTGCCGCCCAGGCCATGGAGTATGTCGTCGCCCGCACCGCCGCTGAGCTGGTTACGTCCCGCATTGCCGATGATCACATTGCCTTGCTCGTCTCCGCCCAGATCGATCGGGTGGGCGGCATCAGGGTCGGCCGCCTCCAATCGCTCGACATTGGAGCCGGCCGCGAGCTGATAATTGACTGAAGTCCGGACAGTGTCCGTGCCCCCTGTGGCGGTTTCGAGAATCCTGTCAAAACCCTGCGCGACATAATATATGTCATTGCCGTCGAGCCCCAGAAGCAAGCTGCCGCCTCGAGCAAACGGGAACCCTTCCGGAGCTCTGATGATATTGTCGAGATTATTACCGGTCAGCTTCTGAGCACCCGAGGCTGTACCGGTAAGGTTCTCCACATTCTCCGGGAGCACGTACGAACCTAGAGACGTCTGGACCTCGTCAGTGCCCTCGCCTGCAGCTTCTACGACCTGGTCGTACACCCCAACGACGTAAAGGTCGTTGCCGCCCCGGCCGCGGAACAGATCGGCCTTGGTATCGACCGAGGCCGTGGCGATGAAATTGTCTTCGTCGTTGCCGATCAACGTCTGGGCGACCGAACCAAATCCAATCAGCCGCTCGACGTTCTGAGCCAGTTCATACACGGCCAGATCCGTGCGAACCTCGTCCATGCCCTCGGCCGGAGCTTCAACCACAAGGTCGCCGGCTTTGACGAAGTAGACGTCGTTCCCGCCGAGGCCCTGGAAAACGTCGGGCCCGGAACCGCCCTGAAACCGGTTCCCGAGGGCGTTACCGGTAAGATTCTGGCCCTCGTCCGAAATGCCCGTAAGGAACTCCAAATTATCAGGCAGCGAATAGTCGGCGAGGCTGGTGAGAACCTCGTCCAGCCCGGCGCCTTCTTCCTCGACGACAATGTCGCCGGCGCCTGCGATGTAGGTGTCGTCGCCAAGCTCACCTCGGAGAACATCCGCTCCGTCGCCGCCCTGGAGCAGGTTGTTCAAGCCGTTTCCGGTGAGCACCTGGCCGTGCGTGGACGTTCCGGTGAGTTGCTCCACATTGTCGGGCAACTCATAAGAGCTCAGCTCCGTCTGAACCTGGTCGATCCCGTCGCCTGCATTCTCGACCACGTCATCGCCCGCTCCGATAAAATAAACGTCGTCCCCTGCGCCGCCCTCCAGCCGGTTCGCGGAGTCGTTGCCGGAGAGAATGTCCTGAAAGCTGCTGCCGATTACGTTTTCCATGCCGGCCAAGGACTGCACGGCGCTGCCCCACCGGGCGCTTCCTTCGGCAAGATCGACGATCAGGCCCTCGGCGAAGCGGGAATAATCGACAGTGTCGCTCCCGTCGCCGCCGTCGAGAGAATCTGCACCCAGGGAGGCTAATATGAGATCGTCGCCTCCTCCGGTGGCGATGACGTCATCACCCGTGCTGCCGCCCGCGATGTCCGAGGCGGATCCGCCGACGACGGTTATCCGGCCGTCCGCATAGGCATTGACGACCTGCCCTGCGCTTGCCGTGAACCGCAAAGTGCCGCTGGCGAACGGTATGGAGATTGTATAGGCTCCAGACACTGGAAGGCCGATCAGCAAGCCATATTGATCCTGACCCATGTAGCCGGATCCACTCTCGACGGACCGCGCCATCTTGATCGATGTGTCGGAAAGCGATTCCAGAAGCACTGATCTTCCGTGCTGGTTCAGCTCCCCAAGGGCGCCGAGCACATTGATGGTGATAGCATCCTGCGGCTCCAAATTACTTTCTATTAAATATAGCTTCCTGTCGCTCTTCGCGACAATATCCAGACGGCCATCGCCATCGTAATCGAAGATAGCAAAGGTATCGGCGACAGCGATGTCCACTTGAGTGTCTACTCTCGTGAATGACCCGCTATCGTTGAATAAGACGGTAAACCCGGCCTCGCTCGCGAAAATGATGTCTTGCCATCCGTTGCTATCGAGGTCCGCGACCTTTAAGCCGACGCCGCCTACGATGCCGTCACCGCCAAGAAGCCCTCGGTCGATAAAGCTGGAGCCGTCCCACTCGAACAGCCGAGGCGCCGTTGTGGTTTCGGAGTCCGTCCTGAGCACGAGGTCGAAATCGCCGTCGTTGTCAAAGTCGAGGAGACTCGCCCCTTCGTCGAAGTGGAAGGGGTCCAGCGTTATTGCGGAAAATTGGGTGCCTTCGTTGATGAACAGGTGACTGCCGACGTACATGTCGATGAGTCCGTCGAAATTGACATCGGCAGCTTGAGCCCCTTCCACCCGGTACACGGCGTCCAGGTAGGACAAGGACACGCCCCACTCCACTGCGCGGTTCTGTCCCAGCTGCCCGTTCTCGTTAAAAAGAAGGAACGAGCTGTCCGATCCCATTACGTGCGTATAAACGGGAACATAGGCATCGGACCATCCGTCATTGTTGAAGTCTGCTACGACTATAGTTTCTCCGAACCCGTCTACGTCAGTACGTTCTTCATAGCTGCTGATGCCGCCCAGCCCGTCGCCGTAAAGAACCAAGCTGTATGAAATGGGAGCATCGGGGGAGGCGTACACGTTCCACAGAACGTCCAAATGTCCGTCGCCATTGATATCGAAAGCTCTATTGTCCCGGTTCGAGCGCCCCGGGTAATTACTCAGGATCTGATCGATATACAGCCGTTGCGGCGCATCGGAAAATTCCCCGCCACCGAGGTTTATGAAGCCGAACGGCTCCAGCAAGCCATCCTCGTTGAAGTCCCCCACGGCCGGAAAGCCATCGAAGGCGCCGATCAGCACCGGCGCTAGAAACGGGTTGACGTAAGGCACGATATCCCTCCCTCTGGAAGCAACGCGATATGGGAACCGCCACGGCTTCGATCAGCTACCGGCGACAACAAGTAGGTGAAGGCCCTCGCCGTCGCGGCCGGCTCGCTGGCTTTAAGTGGGTCCACAAATTTACGTTATTTATCGGCGAACACCGGCCATCCCGAGCCATCACGCAGCGCAAACTAGCGGATTAATAAGGATTTTCAACCTGTCGCGGGCATCGTCGACAGGTCTTTGGTGCCCAGGAGAGGACTCGAACCTCCACGCCCTTGCGAGCGCCAGCACCTGAAGCTGGTGCGTCTACCAATTCCGCCACCTGGGCACGGGGTAGGGGGCGCGAACTAGGGGGCGTGCCCGCGCTTGTCAACGCGGGGCCTAAAGGGCATGGGAGCGCCGCGGATTTCAGCGAAAAGGGGTGACGGTCACTGGTGACCTTCACCGATCGAGGATGCGGATGGACTCGAGAGACCGAGTGGTGACCCTGTTCGGCGGCGGCGGCTTTCTCGGCCGCTATGCCGCTCAGGCGCTGTTCCGGACCGGCGCCCGGGTTCGGGTGGCGCAGCGCGATCCGCGCGGGGCGAATTTCCTTCACCCGATGGCGGCCGTTGGGCAGCTGCAATTGGTGCCGGTCGACATTAGGGACCGGGAAAGGGTTCGCGCCGCCGTCGGGGGAAGCGACTGCGTCGTCAACCTGGTCGGAATATTGAAAGGCGATTTCGACGGGATCCACGTCGACGGAGCCCGCCACGTGGCCGAGGCGGCCGCGGCGGCGGGGGCCAGGTCGCTGGTCCATGTCTCGGCGATCGGCGCCGATCCCGAGAGCGAATCGGATTATGGACGGAGCAAGGGCGAGGGCGAGCGGGCGGTCCGTTCCGCTTTCCCGGGGGCGACGATCCTTCGCCCTTCGATCCTGTTCGGTCGGGAGGACAATTTCGTCAACCGCTTCGCCGGAATGGCGAGGCTGGCGCCGGTGCTTCCGGTGGTGAGCGGCGGAACGAAGCTGCAGCCCGTCTATGCCGCCGATGTCGGCCGGGCCGTCGCCGCCGCCGCGCTCGACCCGCGCGGCCGTGGCGGCAAGACCTATGAGCTCGGCGGGCCTCAGGTTCTGACCATGCGCGAGCTGATGGAGTGGGTTTGCATGACGACCGGGCGCGGCCGGCCGTTGCTCGACATTCCCGATCCGGTCGGCCGACTGATCGCCCGGACGACGGGCTGGCTGCCCGGCGCTCCGATCACCTGGGACCAGTGGCTGATGCTTCGGAGCGACAATGTCGTGTCGGAAGGAGCCGAGGGGCTGGAGGCGTTCGGCCTTCCCAGGACTCCGCTCGCGGCGGTTTCGGAAGGCTGGCTGACCAGCTACCGCCGCCACGGCCGGTTCGCGGCGAAATCGCCTTATTAAACACCGTCATCCCAGCGAAGGCTGGGACCCAGGGAGAGTGTGCACCGTGTTTTTTTCTCGCTGGGATCCCAGCCTTCGCTGGGATGACGAGTAATGGAAGCCTCGCTCCTCACCATCATCCTGCTCGGAATCGTCGAAGGGGTTACCGAGTTCATCCCGGTCTCTTCGACCGGGCATCTCGTGCTCGCCGCCGAATTGCTCGGCTTCGACAGCGCGGCCCAGGGAACGTTCGAGATCGTCATCCAGCTGGGGGCGATCCTGGCGGTCATCGTCCTCTACTGGCGGCGATTCTGGGACGTCCTGGTCGGACTTTTCCGCTGGTCCGCCGGGCCGGTCGCCTTCACCCGCAACGTGCTTCTCGGCTTCCTTCCGTCGATGGCGATCGGCGCCGTCGCCTATGAGGGGATCCAGCGCATGCTCGAGACCCCGGAGATCGTCGCAATCGCGCTGATCCTCGGCGGGGTCGCCATTCTGGTCATCGAGCGGATGACCAAGCGGGTGACGACGACAAGCGTTGAGGAGATGAGTTGGAGGACGGCGCTCGGGATCGGTCTCGTCCAGTGCCTGTCGATGATCCCGGGGGTCAGCCGCTCGGGCGCGACGATCATGGGCGCCTTGCTTCTGGGCGTGGAGCGCAAGACCGCGGCCGAGTTCAGCTTCTTCGTCGCGGTTCCGACCATGATCGGGGCCTCGGCTTACGCCATGCTCAAGTCGGGTGCGCAGCTCGGAGCGGGGGAGCTGAGCGACATCGCGATCGGGTTCGCGGTCTCCTTCGTGGTCGCCATCGTCGTCATCAAGGCGTTCATCGGAATCGTCACCCGCTACGGCTTCGCGCCCTTCGCCTGGTACCGGATCGTGATCGGAACGGTGGCTCTGGTGTGGCTGCTGGCGAGGTAGGTCCCCGGCGAAGGCCGGGACCCAGCTTCCAGCGGCGCCGGAGAGCAAGGCGTTCACGCTAGGCTCAGCCTCCCCTGGGCATAGACCGCAACCGAGTCGCACCCTTGCGCGTTTTCGCCGGTGCCCTTGCTTCGAGGAGGCCTCAATTGCGTAAGCTTATCATTGCCATGACGGCGCTCGCCGCGGCCTCGCCCGCATTCGCCCAACCCGGATACGACCCGCGGGACGAGGATATCGTCCGCCACCTGCCGCCGCCGCACGAGGTGGAACGGATCGGAGACTCGCTGGGCCGGGCGACCGAAGCATTGATGGACGTCGACATCGGACCCGTCGTCGACGCGCTCGACCCCTATCATCGCCGCTACCGGCGCGGGCCCGAGACGATCGGCGATCTCGCCGGGCGCCGCGATCCCTATGCGCGCGAGCGGATGCGGGCCGAGATCGGCGCCGTGACCGTGGGCCTCGGAGCCGCCGTCGAGCAGGTGGCGGTGATGACCCCGATCCTTCGCCGCAGCCTCCTGGACGCCACGCGGCGGATGCAGGATGCGATCGCCCGCGGCCGCGCGGCCCGGCCCTACGACCGCGATTACGACCGGCGCTACGATGAGCGCTACGACCGCGATCACGACCCGCGCGATTACGATCCGGAATACGAGCCGAGGTAAAGCGACGTCATCCCGGACTTGATCCGGGACCGATGAACGCTGCCGGGTTAAGTCTCGCTCCTCGGTGTTCATGGGTCCCGGCTTTCGCCGGGATGACGGCTGGACGCGCCCTCCGCCGCGCCGCTAAGGCAGTCGGCCATGTGGCAGCTCTACCAATTCCCGCTTTGCCCCTTTTCCCGCAAGGTCCGGCTGATGCTGGCCGAGAAGGGCGTCGCTCATGAGCTCGTGCGCGAATCGCCCTGGCTCCAGCGCGACGAGTTCACCGATCTCAACCCGGCCGGTCAGACCCCGGTTCTGGTCGAGGAGGCGCGCGGCATCGTCCTCATCGATTCCAAGGCGATCTGCGAATATTTCGAGGAGACGGTCGACCGTTCGCCGATGATCCCCGGGACCGCGCCCAACCGCGCCGAGGTCCGGCGGCTGGTTTCCTGGTTCGACGAGGGGCTGTACCGCGAAGTGGTCGCGCCGATGATGGAGGAGCGGATGACCAAGCGGCTCGTCAGCCGCGACGCGCCCGACACGAGGGTCCTTCGCGAGGCGATGAAGACCGCCAACAACCATCTCGACTATATCGATTATCTGCTCGACCACCGCCGCTGGCTGGCCGGACCGGTGCTCAGCCTTGCCGATTTAACCGCCGCGGCTCACCTCTCGGTCGCCGACTATCTCGGCGGGATCGACTGGCGCGGGCACAAGCAGACCGCCGATTGGTATGCGGTGATGAAGTCGAGGCCGAGCTTCCGACCCCTGCTCGCCGAGCGGATGGAGGTGATCTCGCCGCCCTCCCATTACGACAAGGTGGATTTTTGATATTCCTCCCCATCGAAGATGGGGAGGGGGAACCCGCGTAGCGGGGTGGAGGGGTAGAAGGCGCAGGCTTTCGCCGTCTCCCGCCTGATCCTCCGATTCCTGGCCAGTTACCCCTCCACCACGCTTCGCATGGTCCCCCTCCCCACCGCTTCGCGGCAGGGAGGATTTCTAGGCCCGCCTCGCCGTCACGAAATAATCCAGGCTCTTGTTATCCGACAGGTGGAAGCCCCGGGCCGGGCCCCAGGCGAGGCCGTGGCAGTCCAGGATCTCCAGCCCGGAATCGCGGAGCAGGGCGCACAGCTCCTCCGGAGCGAGGAACTTCTCCCAGTCGTGGGTGCCCTTCGGGATCCGGCCGGTGCCCTCGCCGATCAGGATCAGCATCAGCCTCGACAAAGCGGTCCGGTTGGGGGTGGAAAGGATGAGCAGGCCGCCCTCGGCGAGCGAGTCGGCCAGGCCCTGGACGAAGGCCCGGGTCTCCGCGACATGCTCGACCACCTCGAGCGAGGTGACGAGATCGAACCTTCCGTCGAGCGCTTCGACCCCGCCGACCCGATAGTCGATCTCGAGCCCCTGGCCGAGCGCGTGCTCGCGCGCCGCGACGATATTCTCCGGCGCCGGATCGACCCCGGTCACCTTCGCCCCGAGCCGGGCCAGCGGCTCGGCGAGAAGCCCCGCGCCGCAGCCGACGTCCGCCGCACGCCGCCCTTCGAGCGGCCTCAGCCCGCGTTCGTCCATCCCCCAATGCTGGTCAATCCTGTCGCGAATGTAGGCGAGCCGCACCGGATTGAGCTGATGGAGCATGGCCGACGAGCCTTTCGGGTCCCACCAGTCGGCGGCCATGGCGCCGAAATGGGCGGCTTCCTTCGGGTCGATCGTGTTCGTCGCGGTCATGGCCGATCCTGTCGCTGTACCAACAATCTCCTTGCACTCAACGCCGCGACTCGAAAAGAGCCGCCGTCATGCCTCGCATCGTGATGAAATTCGGCGGAACCTCGATGGCGGGCATCGAGCGTATCCGGCATGTGGCGCACAGGGTGAAGCGGGAGGCGGATGCCGGGAACCAGGTGGCGGTGGTGGTTTCGGCCATGGCGGGGGAGACGGACCGGCTGATCCAGTTCTGCCGCGAGGCCTCCAGCCTCTACGACCCGCGCGAATATGACGTGGTGGTGGCGAGCGGAGAGCAGGTGACGAGCGGGCTGCTCGCGATCACGCTTCAGGGAATGGGGGTCAATGCCCGCTCCTACATGGGCTGGCAGCTTCCGATCCGGACCTCGGGCCACGCTTCGGCGCTTATCGACGATATCGACGCCAGCGTGCTCGAGCGAGTATTCGGCGAGGGCGGGATCGCCGTCATACCGGGTTTCCAGGGGGTGGCCGCGGACGGCAGCCTGGCCACCTTGGGCCGTGGCGGCTCCGACACCTCGGCGGTGGCTCTGGCGGCGGCGATCGATGCCGACCGCTGCGATATCTACACCGATGTCGACGGGGTCTATACGACCGATCCCAGGATCGTTCCGAGGGCGCGCAAGCTGCCGGCGGTCACCTATGAGGAGATGCTGGAGCTGGCCAGCGTCGGCGCCAAGGTGCTCCAGACCCGCTCGGTCGGGCTCGCCATGCGCGAGAACATGCCCATCCGAGTCCTTTCGTCGTTCGACGACCGCCCCGGCACCATGGTGGTCGGCGACGAGGCCATCGAGGAATTTGAAATGGAACGGCAACTCATCACCGGCATAGCCTATGACAAGAACGAGGCGAGGGTGACGCTGGCCGGGGTGCCCGACCGCCCCGGCGCGGTGGCGGCGGTGTTCGCTCCGCTCGCGGCAGGCGCGATCAACGTCGACATGATCGTCCAGTCGGTGCCTCGGGCGGGGCAGAAGAGCGACCTCACCTTCACCGTCCCGACCGCCTCGCTCGCCCAGAGCCGCGACATCCTCGAGAAGGCGCGCGAATCGGTCGGCTTCGACGAGATCCTGACCGACACCAATATCGTCAAGGTCAGCGCGGTCGGGGTCGGGATGCGCTCCAACGCCGGAATCGCCGCGACCATGTTCCAGACGCTGGCCGACCGAGGCATCAACATCCTCGCCATCACCACCTCGGAGATCAAGGTCTCGGTGCTGATCGCCGAGGAATATACGGAGCTGGCCGTGCGGGTGCTTCACACCGCCTATGGGCTGGACGATATGGGGGAAACGGCGTGACCGTCATGCCAGCGAATGCTGGCATCCATTCGGACTCTCCTCTTGGCCCGAGCTCAGCATGGACCCCAGCCTTCGCTGGGGTGACGGAGGAAGAATGAACGAGATAGCGACCGCCCCCGCCACCCTCGGCCACGAGCGCCTCGCCCGCCTGATGAAGCGCGGCACCGACTTCCTCGGCTGCGAGATCGCCATCCTGGGCGGGGCGATGAGCTGGATCTCCGAGCGCAACCTCGTCTCGGCATTGTCCAACGCCGGCGCGTTCGGGGTGATTGCCTGCGGGGCAATGACCCCGGATCTTCTCGACACCGAGATCGCCGAGACGAGGAAGCGGACGGACCGGCCGTTCGGGGTCAATCTCATCACCATGCATCCGATGCTCTCCGAGCTGATCGACGTCTGCGCCAGGCATGAGGTCACCCATGTCGTCCTCGCCGGCGGGCTTCCGCCGCCCGGCTCGATCGACCGGATCAAGGGCAACGGCGCGAAGCTGATCTGCTTCGCTCCCGCTTTGGCGCTGGCGAAGAAGCTGGCCCGCTCGGGCGTCGACGCGCTTATCATCGAAGGCATGGAAGCGGGCGGACATATCGGCCCGGTCTCGACGTCGGTCCTCGCCCAGGAGATATTGCCGCCGCTCGCCGCCGAAATGCCGATCTTCGTCGCCGGCGGTATCGGCCATGGCGGTCTGATGGCGGGCTATCTGGAGATGGGGGCGGTGGGCTGCCAGCTCGGCACCCGCTTCGTCTGCGCGACCGAATGCATCGCCCATCCCAATTTCAAGAAGGCCTTCATCCGCGCCTCCGCCCGCGACGCCATCACCAGCGTCCAGATCGATCCGCGTCTGCCCGTCATTCCGGTCCGGGCGCTCAGGAACCGCGAGATGGAAAGCTTCGCCGCCAAGCAGCGCGAGGTCGCCGACCTGCTCGACAAAGGCGAGGTCGAGATGATGGAGGCCCAGCTCCAGATCGAGCATTATTGGGCCGGGGCGCTGAGGCGGGCGGTGATCGACGGCGACGTCGAGAGCGGCTCGGTCATGGCCGGCCAGTCTGTAGGGATGGTGAAGGAGGAGGCGCCGGTGGCAGACATCCTGCGCCAGCTGGTCGACGAGGCGGCGCAGGCGCTGGAGCGGCGATCGGCCTGATCCGTCATCACGGCGAAGGCCGGGATCCCAGGGGGTGAAAAGCCCCGATGCATTTCACCCGCCGGGGTCTCAGCCTTCGCTGGGGCGACGAGCCCCGCGGCGGTCTCCACGAGGTCCCGGCTTGCGCCGGGATGACGAGGCAGGTCCTTCCTGCTACCGCTCCGCAATGCCCGCCCAGTCCGCCGCTTCAGCCCGCGAGATATTGACGGGGCTGCACGACGTGATGGCGTCGCGGGCGAGCGCCCAGGCGAAGCTCAACAAGGTGGTGAAGATCATCGCCGAGGCGATGGCGAGCGAGGTCTGCTCGATCTATCTGCTTCGCGACGGAGTGCTCGAGCTGTTCGCGACCCTGGGACTCAACCAGAGCGCGGTCCATGTCACCAAGCTCGCCCTGGGCGAGGGGCTGGTGGGCACGATCGCCAAGGACGTCTCGATCCTCAACCTCGCCGAGGCTCCGAGCCATCCCGAATTCGCCTACCGGCCGGAAACCGGGGAGGAGTTGTTCCACAGCTTCGCCGGAGTTCCGATCGTCCGCCGTGAGCGGGCGATCGGGGTCCTCGCGGTCCAGCATGCCGACGCGCGCGCCTATGACGCGCTCGAGATCGAGGCGCTACAGACGGTGGCGATGGTCCTGGCCGAGCTGATCGCCAATGCCGGCCTCGCCGACAAGGCGGCGGCGGCGGGATCGACCGCCCGAGGAGACGGTCCGGAGCGGCTCGACGGGCTGAAGCTGGTCGCCGGGATGGCTCGCGGCCAGGCCGTCTACCACCAGCCGCGGATCCTGATCGAGCATACCGTCGCCGAGGACGTCGAGGCCGAGCGCCACCGGGTCTATTCCGCCTTCCGCAAGATGCGCGAGCAGATCGACAACATGACCAATCAGGCCGAGTTCGGAACGGCCGGCGAGCATCAGGAGGTGCTCGAAACCTACAAGATGTTCGCCTATGACGAGGGCTGGTCGAGGCGGATCAACGAGGCGATCGACAGCGGCCTTACCGCCGAGGCCGCGATCGAGCGGGTCCGCCAGCGCATGCAGATGCGGATGCGCGAGATCGACGACACCCTGCTCCAGGACCGGATGCACGACCTCGACGATCTGTCGAACCGGCTCCTGAGGATCGTCGCCGGGCAGCTCGGCACCGCGGCCCAGATGGGGCTTCCCCACGACGCGATCCTCATCGCCCGCAACCTCGGGCCCGCCGAGCTGCTCGAATATGACCGGCGGCGGCTGAAGGGCGTGGTGCTCGAGGAAGGATCGCTCACGGCGCACGTCACCATCGTCGCCCGGGCGATGGGAATACCGATGCTCGGCCGGGTGCGCAGCGTCCGGCAGGTGATCGGCGAGGGCGACGAGGTGCTTCTCGACGGCGACGAGGGCGTGGCGTTCGTCCGGCCTACCGGCGCGGTCGAGGAGGCGTTCAAAGCGAAGTTCGTCATCACCCGGAAACGCCGTGCCGAGTTCGCGGCGCTTCGCGACCTTCCGCCGGTGACCAGGGACGGGCTCCGGATCACCGTCATGGTCAATGCCGGCCTTCGCGACGACGTCGCCGCGCTCGAGATGGTGGGCGCCGACGGGATCGGTCTTTTCCGGACCGAGTTCCAGTTCCTCGTCTCGGCGACCTTGCCGAGCCGGGAGAGCCAGCAGAGGCTCTACAAGGCGGTGCTCGACGCCGCCGGCGACAAGCCGGTCATCTTCCGGACCCTCGACGTCGGCGGCGACAAGGCCCTTCCCTACATCGACACCGGCGAGGGGGGGCTCGAAGAAAATCCGGCGATGGGCTGGCGTGCGCTCCGGCTCGCGCTCGACCGCGACGGCCTGATGAAGGCGCAGGCCCGGGCGCTGCTCGGCGCCGCCGCCGGCCGCCAGCTCAACGTCATGTTCCCGATGGTCTCCGAGCCATGGGAATATGACGAGGCGCGGGCGCTGGTCGAGCAGCAGCGCTCATGGTTCGCCGAGCACAAGAAGAGGCTTCCGACAAGCATCCGCTACGGCGCCATGCTGGAGGTGCCGGCGCTTGCCGAGACTCTCGACATCCTGCTGCCCAAGGTCGATTTCCTTTCGATCGGAACCAACGACCTCACCCAGTTCCTGTTCGCCGCCGACCGCGCCCATCCCAAGCTGGCCGAGCGCTACGACTGGCTGAGCCCGTCCATCCTTCGCTTCCTGAGGCGGATCGTCCGCGAGGCCGACGCCGCGGGGGTCCCCGTCGGCGTGTGCGGCGAGATGGGGGGGCGGACGCTGGAGGCGATGGCCTTGATCGGGATCGGCCTGACCCGCTTTTCGATCACTCCGGCCGCGGTCGGCCCGATCAAGGCGATGATCAGGTCGCTCGACCGCACCGCCCTGCTCCCGGTGATGGAGGAGATGCTTGCCCGGCCGCCGGCGGACCTGCGAAATGCGCTGGCGCAGTGGGCGGAAGGGCAAGGGGTTCACATTTAAGCCGTCATCCCGGACTTGATCCGGGATCCATGAACGCCGCGGCGCCGACATTGCCTTTACGGTGTCAATGGGTCCCGGCTTTCGCCGGGATGACGGGGGTAGCGGTACAGGCCGTGCCGCAGTCCGGTTGACTTTGCCCGCTCACCCCGTCTCTATGGATCAATCCAGATCGAGGGGAAAAAGGTGGCGGAAGCGGACCAGGATCAGTTGCTGGGCCAGTCGGTCGGCGAACGGCTTCGGATCGCCCGCGAGGCCAAGAAGCTGAGCCTGGACGACGTCGCCCGCCAGACCCGGATACCGGTCCGTCATCTCGAGCATATCGAGCGGGAGGAGTGGGACGCGCTCCCCGCGATCACTTACAGCGTCGGCTTCGCTCGAAGCTACGCCAACACCGTCGACCTCGACGGCGCCCAGATCGGCGCCGAGGTGCGCCAGCAGCTCGGCGGGCTTCGTCCGGGCAATATGGCGGCTGCGCCTTATTACGAGCCGGCCGATCCGGCGCGGGTGCCGCCGCGCTCGATCGCCATCGCCGCGGCGGTGCTCGCGGTGTTGCTGGTCATCGGCTATCTGGTCTGGCGAAGCGGCGCGGTCGGCGAGGACAGCCCGGCGGACGTCGCCATCACCCAGTCGGACGAACCCGCTCTCGCCAATCAGGCGGCGACCGGCCCGGCCCGGCCGGCGGTCGCGGCGCCTCCGCCGAGCAACGGCCCGGTCG
>JBAWCC010000093.1:0-5137 GCA_049590095.1 Allosphingosinicella sp.
GTCCAGTCGCACTGACGGAAAGGCTGGGCCCCGGCCTTCGCCGGGGAACGTCAGTGAACGAATCTCGCCACCACGTCCCGATAGGACCGGCTCACCTTCACCTGGCTTCCGCTCTCCAGCACCAGGAAACACTCCCCGTTGGTGTGCGGCTTGACCTGCCGGACCTGGTCGAGATTGACGATGCAGCTCCGATGCACGCGCTGGAAGCGGCGCGGGTCGAGGCGCTTCTCCAGATCCTTCATCGTCTCGCGAAGGATCAGGGTGTTGTCGCCGGTGTAGATGCACATATAGTCGCCGGCGGCGTCGATCTTCTCGATCGAGTCGACGTCGACCCGGAAGATCTGGCCGCGGTCCTTGATGTTGATGAGCTTTTCGTAGCGGTTGGAATTAGGGGCGTCCTCGGCCGCGTTCGCGACCTGGTCGACGGCCTCCGGCGCCACCTCGGCCAGGACTTCCTTCAACCGTCCCACTTCCTCGGCCCCGCGCTTCTCGGCGAGCCGGTTGCGAACCCGGTCGAGCGTGTCGGCGAGGCGGTCTTCCTCCACCGGCTTCATCAGATAGTCGACCGCCTGCGCTTCGAAGGCGCGGATGGCGTGGTCGCTATAGGCGGTGACGAAGACGAACAGCGGCGGCTCCACCTCCATCAGGCCCTGGATCACCGAGAATCCGTCGAAGCCGGGCATCTGGATGTCGAGGAAGACGAGGTCGGGCTTGTTGGTCTTGATGGCTCTTATCGCCTCGCGGCCGTTCGAGCAGGTCTCGACGATCTCGACGTCGTCATGCTTTTCCAGGCGCAATTGCAGGCCCTGGATCGCCAAAGGCTCGTCGTCCACGAGAATCGTGCGGATCGTCATTTCGGTTCCTCAGGTGGTTCAAGCTGGTACGGGATTTCGATGGTAACGCGGAAGCCCCCCTTAATGTTCGATTCAGTCTCGAAACGATGGTCGGCGCCATAGGCTTGCGCCAGACGGTCCCGAATGTTCGCCAGTCCGACGCCGGTCGACTGCTGGGCCTTCACCCAATGGTCCTCCGCCCCCGGGCCGGTGTCGCGCACCGTCAGCATGACCCGGTCGATGTTGAGCCGCGCCGAAACCTCGATGTCGGCGCCCTCCTCCTGCGGGGTCACCGCATATTTGATCGCATTCTCGACCAGAGGCTGGAGCAGCAATGACGGAAGCCTCGCCCGGGCGACGTTGGGGTCGATCTCGAACCGGGGCCTCAGGCGGTCCTCGAAGCGCATCTTCTCGATCTCGAGATAGAGCTTCAGAGTCTCCACCTCCTGGGCCACCGTGACATGCCCGGTCGGCTCGTTGACCAGGGTGTAGCGAAGGAAGGACGACAGGCGCGACAGCATCGCATTGGCCCGGTCGGTCTGCTTCAGCAGCACCAGGGTCGAGATCGAGTTCAGGGTGTTGAACAGGAAATGCGGGTTGAGCTGGTAGCGGAGCATCGCGAGCTGCGCCGAGCTCGCCTGGTGCTCCAGGCTCAGGAGCCGGTCGCTCTGCTCCTCGAGCAGGAGATAGTAATTGATGCTGTAATAGAGCGCCGACCAGGCGACGAGCAGGGTCAGGGTCAGCACGATCGAGCCGAAGAACTGGAGCCCCTCCGGAGTGATCCCCGGCCTGACGAAGGTGGCGTGGCTCCAGGTCTCGATCGCCGAGAAGGCGGCCGAGGCGACCACGATGAGGATGATCGACGTCACCCAGGTGATGATCGGCCGCATCTTGATCAGCCGCCGGTAGGCGGAAGCCATCAGAAGGGTGATCGAATAGCCGGTGGCGGTCAGAAGCGTGATGTGGATGACGAGGGTGAAGCCGAAATTGTTGGCGATTCCCGACAGCGTCCGAAGAAAGAAATAGCCCGCCCAGCCGCCCGACTGGAGGATCCAGAAGGCGCGGTGCTTGTCCTCGAAGAATGGCTGCTGCTGAAGCCGGAAAGGCTTCCAGCCCCCGCCCGCGGCCTCGCGGGGGCCCGCCTTGCTGGTCTGGACTGCGCTCGAGACGGTCGTGCTCATGCCGGATCGTTTCCCGGCGAAGGCCGGGATCCAGCCGCTCGGCCATTGCCGCTGGCCCCCGGCCTTCGGGTTCCCATCAAAGTACTACTTTGATGGGGTCCCTCCCGGGGAGCAGTGGCTTCGACGTGACGAGGGCAGGCTCTATTTGACACTATCGGCCGTTTTAGCGGGCAAAACCAGGATCGACCAGTCGCCCTCGTCCGCGACCCATTTCGCCATCGCGGAGCGCACGTCCTCCGGAGTCAGCGCCTTGTAGTCGGAAAGGTAGGTCCTGACATGGTCGATCAGATAGGGCTCGCGCGACCAATCTTCCATCGCCCCGGCCCAATAAGCGTTGGTCTTCAGCCGGCGCTCGATCCCGGTCGCCACCGGATTGATCGCGCGCTGCCATTCGTCGGCCGACGCCGGCTTCGCCGCGAGGTCGGCGACGATCTCGCGGGCCAGCCGGAAGAAGAGGTCCGCGCGCTCGGGCCTTATCTCCGAGCCGGCGAAGAAGAAGCCCCAGTCCTTGAACTGGAAGCTCGTCTGCACCGTGGCGGAGGGCGAATAGCTCGCCCCCTCCAGGTCGCGAAGCCGTTCCATCAGCCGGGCCTGGGCGATGTTGGCGGCGATTCCCAGGGCCCGCCGTTCGAGCCGCCCTTGCGTCCCTCCGAAGGTGGTCCAGCCGAGCGCGGCATAGGCCTGGTTCCTGTCGCCCTGGTGGGTGAATCGGATGGGCTCCCTGGAAGCCTTCGGCGGCCGCACCGCGAGCGAGGCCGCCGGGACCCGAACCTCGGGCCGCGGCGGCAGGGCCGCCACCGTCTTCAGCATCGCCGCCACCGCGGTCTCGAGGTCGACGTCGCCGACGATCACCGCCTCGATCGGCCCCTGCGCAAGCAGCGGCTTCATGAACGCCTCGAACTCCTCGTGCCGGAGCCGCAAGATCTCGGCCCTGTCGAACGGCTGCCAGCGCAGGTCGCCGCCGCGGGCGACGGCTCCGAACTCGCGGCCCATCCGGGCGGCGGCGGAGGAGTAAGCGAGGTCGTAGCTCTCCAGCGCCGCGACCTTCGAGCGCTGGAACATCGACGCGTCGAAATGGGGCGCGACGATCTTGGTGGCGAGCAGGCGCAGCTGGTCGCCCAGTTCCTCCGCCCGGGTCGCCCCGCGAAGGACCAGCGCCTCGTCGTCCATTCCGAAGCTCATCGACATCCGCCGCCCGGTCAGCAGCCGCTCGAGCCCGTCGAGGTCGAACGGCCCCACTCCGGTGGAGCCGAGCAGCGGCGCCATCCACGCCGGCGACTTGCGGCCGGCCGGGAGCCCCGCGATCCCGCGGCCGAAGCGAAGCGAGACGTTGACGCTGCCTTTGTCGTAGCCGGTCTGCTTGAAGACGAGGCTGGAACCGTTGGCGAAGCGGACGATGGTGGCGTCCAGATCGGCTACAGGCTGGCGCGAAACCTCGCGGCCCGGCGGGCCGAGCGGCGGCAGATCGTCCAGGCTCACCCGCCTTTCGGCCGCGCGCACCGCCGGGGCCGCGGCCTCGGCGGCGGCGAGCGCCTGCGGCAGGCCCGCCAGCGGTGCCGGCGAAAGCATCGCAAGCCTGGGTCCGGAGCCGGTGAACAGGTCCTTCAGCGCCGACTGCACCGCCTCCGGAGTCATCGACGGAGCAAGCTCCTCGAACAGGGCGAGCTGGATCTCGGCGCTGGAGATGACGCTGTTGCCGTCGAGCGCCGCGATGAGCCGCCCGGCCCGCGCCTGCGAGCGCAAGGTCGGGTCGCCCTGCACCGCGGCCCGGCCGCCGGTCCGGATATTCTCCATCTCGCGGTCGATCTCGGCCTGGCTGGGCGGCGCCTTCAGGGCGTCGGCGAGGATCGCATAGGCCTCCTTCAGAGCCTCCTGCCAGCGCCCCTCCTTCGCCATCACCGACATCTGGGTGTAATCGGCGACGTTGACATTGTTGTCGGCCTGGACCTGGGCGTTGAGGAAGGCCGCTTCGCCCCGGGCCTTGGCTTCGAGCCGGCGGTTGAGGATCCGGCTGGCGAGGACCCGGGCGAGGTTGCTGCGCTCACGCGCCTTGCTCGGCGGGACTGCCCGGTACGGCCGGATCCAGCTCAGGGTGGCGAAATGGGGGGAGCCCGGATAGGCGATCGCGGCGGTCCGCTGCGGCGCCTCGGCGAGAGTTCCGTAATCGGGCTCGACCGGCGCCGGCCCGGAGGGTTTCCAGCCGCCGAAGCGCTCCGCGATCAACGCCTCCATCAGCTTCGGATCGGCGTCGCCGACCATCACCAGGGTCGCCCGGTCGGGCCGGTACCAGCGCTCGTAAAAGGCCTTGAGCCCCGCCGCGTCGGCGCCCTTCAGGGTGGCTTCGGTCCCGATCGTGTCCCGCTCCGCATATTTGAGGCCCTTGTAGAAGAGCGGCAGCATCATTTCCCGCATCTTCACCGCGAGCTCGGTCCGGCGGCCGAACTCGGAGAGGACGACTCCGCGCTCGGCCTCGACGATCCTGGGGTCGAAGATCGCGGTGTCGGCCATGTCGGCGAGCAGGCGAAGGCTGGTGTCGAGAGAGGCGCGGTCGGCGCGCGGCAGGTCGAGCATGTAGACGGTCTGGGTCGGCTCGGTCGAAGCGTTGGTGTCGCTCCCGAAGCTCGCGCCGAGTCTCTGCCAGGTCTCGCGCACCTCGCCGTCGCCGAAATTCTTCGTTCCCCGGAACGCCATATGCTCGACGAAATGCGCCCAGCCGCGCTCCTTCTCCGCCTCGTGGAGCGAGCCGGCGTCGATCCTCAGCCGGACCGACACCTGCCCCTCCGGGATGGGGTTGCGCCGGACCGCGTAGCGAAGGCCGTTGGGAAGGGTCCCGAACGTCCAGGCCGGATCGGGCGGGATGTCGGTATTCTTGTAGAACCAGCTCGAATCGCCCGCGGCCCAGACGGGCGCGGCGACGAGTAGGAAGAAGGCGAGCAAGCAGCGGCGGAGGAGGGGCATGAAGTTCCTTATCCTCCCCAGCGCGAAGCGGTGGGGAGGGGGACCACACGAAGTGTGGTGGAGGGGTAATTGGCGGAGGACTTAGTGGTTCTCATGAGAACCTCAAGCCGGAGAGCCATTTACCCCTCCACCAGGCTCTGCCTGGTCCCCCTCCCCATCTGGCGA
>JBAWCC010000094.1:0-3634 GCA_049590095.1 Allosphingosinicella sp.
GCGGGAGTTTCCAGCCACTCGGCGGGAGCCTTGGGCGAAGGCGGAGGCTGAAGCCAGCTGTGCCGGCAGGAGGCGCAGCGCACCTGGCGGCCGGACGGGCCGACCGCGCTGTCGGGCACCACGTAGCGCGTCTTGCAGGCGGGACAGCTCAGGATCATCGTTAACGGGGGCCCCAAAGGCTGGTGCTCGGCGCGAATCCAAGCACGGCGAGACGCGCCATGCAAGCCATTGCGCCCTTATTGAGTGGTTTACGGCCCCGCGCGGCGCATGCCATTGAGGATCCGGGGGGAGCGGCCCCGAGCGGAGGCGGGTTTTTTTGAGCACGAGCGGCACCATCGTCCAGTTCGACAATGTCGGGCTGCGCTATGGAACGGGGGCGGAGACGCTTTCGGACCTGAGCTTCTCGTTGCGCCACGGCGGCTTCTACTTCCTCACCGGCCCGTCGGGGGCGGGCAAGACCTCGCTCCTGAAGCTGCTCTACCTCGCCCAGCGGCCGAGCCGCGGCCTCATCAAATTGTTCGGCGAGGACATCGTCACCATGCCGAGGAAGCGCCTGCCCGGCTTCCGTCGGCGGATCGGGGTCGTCTTCCAGGATTTCCGGCTCGTCACCCATCTCTCCGCCTTCGACAATGTCGCCCTGCCGCTTCGGGTTGCCGGAGTGGACGAGAAGGACCTTCAGGGCCCGGTGAGCGAGATGCTCGCCTGGGTCGGCCTCGGCCACCGAGCCAGCGCCCGGCCCGCCACTTTGTCGGGCGGCGAGCAGCAGCGGGTCGCGATCGCCCGGGCGGTCATCGCCCGGCCCGAACTCCTCGTCGCCGACGAGCCGACCGGCAACGTCGACCCGGAAATGGCCAAGCGGCTTCTCCATCTGTTCGATTCCCTGAACAAGCTCGGCACCACGGTGGTCGTCGCCACCCACGACCTCCATCTCATCTCGAGCATCAACCGCTCCGAGATGCTTCGCCTCGACCGCGGCACCCTGCTCGACCCGACCGGCGCCCTTCGCCATCCGCCGCGCAGGGTCGACGCATGAGGGCCCTTCCCCGGACGATGGGCGCGGCCGACAAAAGGCTGCTTCCGGAAGGCCGGCTCGCCGGGCCGATGCCCTGGGTGATCGCGATCATGATGTTCCTGACCGTCCTCGCCGCCGCCGCCGGCCTCGGTCTCGGCGGCGCCGCCGCGAGCCTGGGCGCCGGCCTCGGCAACCGGGTGACGGTTCAGATCCTGGAGCCCAATCCCGACCGCCGCGAGGCCGAGGCGGCCCAGGCCGTCTCGAGGCTCCGGGGACTGCCGGAAGTGGAAAGCGTCCGCCGCCTTCCCCCCGAGGAGATGGCCGAGCTGCTCGAGCCCTGGCTCGGCTCCGGCGGTCTCGAGGGCGACCTTCCGATCCCGGCGATGATCGACGCCCAGCTCATTCCCGGAGCCCGAGCCGACGCACTTCGGACGGCGGTGACACAGGCCGCGCCATCCGCCCGGATCGACGATAACGGCCAGTGGCTCGCGCCTCTGGGCCGGCTCATGTCCGCCTTGCAATGGCTCGCGCTGGGCCTCGTCGCACTCATGATCGCGGCCACCGCCGCCACCGTCGTCCTCGCCGCCCGGGCCGCGCTCGACACCCATCGCGGGACGATCGAGGTGCTCCATCTGATGGGCGCGACCGACGTCCAGGTCGCCCGGCTGTTCCAGCGCCGGATCGCGCTCGACGCCTTGTTCGGAGGCCTGGTCGGGTTCGGAGCGGCGGCGCTCGCTCTGGTCCTGATCGGCCGGCGCATCGGAGCGCTCGGCTCCGACCTGCTCGGCTCCGCCAATCTTCCGGCGACCAGCTGGCTCGCGCTCGCTCTGCTTCCGGTCCTCGGAGTCGGCCTCGCCATGCTGGTCGCCCGCGCCACCATCCTCCGGGCCCTTGGGAGGATGCTTTGATCCGCCGCGCCTTTTCAGCGATCGTTCTTCTCTATCTGCTCGGCTATGCGGTTTTCGCCGTCGCTCTTCCGCGCCCGGCCGGCGAGCAGGCGACCGACGCCATCGTCGTCCTCACCGGCGGCGCCAAGAGGATCGAGCGAGGCCTCGACCTGATGGCCCGCGGCAAGGCGAAGAGGATGCTCGTCTCCGGAGTCGCCCGGACCGTCCGGGCCGAGGAGCTGGCGGCGCAATATCAGGCCGACGAAGCCCTGTTCCGCTGCTGCGTCGATCTCGGCCGGGAATCGGTCGACACCCGCTCCAACGCCGAGGAGGTCTCGCGCTGGATGAAGAAGCACAGGTTCGGATCGATGCGCCTCGTCACCACCGACTGGCACATGCCGCGCGCCCGCTTCGAGCTTTCCCGCCGTCTCGGCGGCGACATCGCCGTGGTCGGCGACGCGGTCGAGAGCAATCCGAGCTTCGCCCAGCTCTTCACCGAATATAACAAATATCTCCTTCGCCGCTCGGCCGAGTTCGTCGGGATCTGATGAACGCCGTCCGCTCCTTTCTCTACGCCGCCATCTTCTACCCCGGCAGCGTCCTCTACGTGCTCGCCGGGATCGCCTCATTGCCCCTGGGCAAGGGCCCGGTGCGCCGGGTCGCCGACGCCTGGACCGCCTTCAACCGCTTCTGCGCCCGCTTCCTGCTCGGCATACGCACCCGGATCGAGGGCGAGGTGCCGGGCGGCCCGGTGATCGTCGCCGCCAAGCATCAGTCGATGTTCGAGACGACGGAGATCCAGCTCATCCTCGACACGCCGGCGACGGTGATGAAGAGCGAGCTCGGCCGGATTCCCCTCTGGGGCCGGCTGACCCGAGCCTACGGGATCATCCCGGTCGACCGCGACGGCGGCGGAGCGGCGCTCCGAAGGCTGCTCCGGGCCGCCGGCGAGGCGGTGGCGGAAGGCCGGTCGATCGTCATCTTCCCCGAAGGCACGAGGGTCGCGCCCGGCGAGTCCCCGCCGCTCGAGCCCGGCTTCGCCGGCCTGTATCGGGCGCTGAACCTGCCGGTCGTCCCGGTCGCCCTCGACAGCGGCCGGATCTGGCCGCGCCGGGGCTCCAAGCGGCCCGGAATCGTGACGATGCGCTTCGGCGCCCCGATCCCCCCCGGCCTCCCCCGCAAGGAGGCCGAGGCGAGGGTCCACGCCGCGATCAACGCTTTGGAGGTCTCCCCTCCCTGAAAGGGAGGGGCCGGGGGTGGGTAGGCGAGCGCAGCGAGACTATTTCGGACCCGGAGTTTCGGCCCCTTCGGCGGACCCACCCCCGCCCCTCCCTTGCCGGGAGGGGAGTCATTCGAGCCATTCCACTTCGCTCCCGTGCGGATGGCAATAGGCCAGAAGCCTCTCCTCGCCGCCCGGCCAGGTCCGGAGCCTCAGCGAGATCCGCTCGCCGCCGTCATGCTCGTAGCGAAGCCAGGCCAGGGGCGCCGCGAGGGTCGCGCCCGCCCCTGCTTCCTCCATCGCCGCCACGATTCGCGATTTCGTCCGTTCCGGAAAATATTGAAAGGCGATCGAGTGGAGCACCACCCGTGTCGCCCCCTCCCTGCGCTCGGCGAGCCGCGCCTCAAGCCACTCCGCCGCGTCGCCTTTCGCCACCTCCGGCGGGTCCTGCCCGGCGATCGCCAGCGCCGCCTCCATCTGCGCCAGCCGCCGCCCCTGGTCGGGCCAGACGTAGGC
>JBAWCC010000095.1:0-10097 GCA_049590095.1 Allosphingosinicella sp.
GGTCCAGCGCTCGATCACGAACGCTCCGCCTTCCGCCAAGATCTCGCGTCCCGCCTCGATCTCGCGCCGGGCCGTCGGCGCCCGGTAGCGCTCCGGCCGGGCCGCGTGGACCGCGGCTTCGACCTGCAGCTCGCGCTTCCGGCCGTAATCGAACAATCGGTAGGTGAGATCGACATTCTCCTGGACCTCGACCAGGGTCAGCCCCGGCCCGAGCGCGTGGATCGTGCCAGCCGGAATATAATAGAAATCTCCCGCCTTCGCTTCGCGCCAGTCGACCAGGGCCTCGAGCGTGCCGGCCGCGATGGCGGCCCGAAGCTCGGCGGACGACACGTCCCGACTCAGTCCGAGACCGATCCGGGCGCCGGGCTCGGTCTCCAGCACCAGCCAGGCCTCGTCCTTGCCGCGCTTATGGCCTGCCGCCCGCGCCGTCTCGCCGTCCGGATGGACCTGGATCGACAATTTCTCCCTGGTGAGCAGATATTTGACGAGCAGCTCCGCCTCCGGACCGCGTCCGTCCTGGAACCAGATCTCGCCGATCGGCTCGCCCCCTGAGGCGGCCGCGCCGAAGCTTTGCGGGAGGTCGCAGCGCCCCCACAATTTCTCGACCTGCCTTGACGCGAGCCGGCTTGCCGTCACTCCTCGTCCTTCGCGTTTCGCAACCGGCACCCGTCGTCCGGAGTCTTGAAGGCATGAGATACCTGCGCCGGGTAAAAATCTTCCTAGTGCTGGCTCTGCTCGCCTTTCTGGCCTTTCTCGGCTGGGGCTACGCGCGCAGCCACCCCGAGGATTTGCCCTGGACAAAGCTCGACCTCGCCCGGCCGGTCGGCGCCTTTACCGGCCGCAAGCTCGCGGCCCTCGCGGGAGAAAGCGAGTCCTGCCGGGCTCTCCTGCGCCGCGCCGGGGTCCGCTTCGTCGCTCTGCCCGAGCGCGGCGACGGGCAGTGCCGCTATGACCACGCCGTCCGATTCGCCGGCGGCGGAGCGCTGACGATCGGCTATCGGCCGGCCGACCTCGGCACCAGCTGTCCGGTCGCCGCCGGGCTTGCGCTCTGGGAATGGCATGTCGTCCAGCCCGCCGCGCTTCGTCACTTCGGCGCCAGGGTCGCCTCGGTAGAACATTATGGAAGCTACAGCTGCCGCCGGATCTACGGCCGGTCCCAAGGGGCGTGGAGCGAGCATGCCTCGGCCAATGCCGTCGACGTCGCCGCCTTCCGACTCGCCGACGGCCGCCGGATCAGCGTCGTCGGCGACTGGAAAGGCGGCGGCGCCAAGGCCCTGTTCCTCCGCGAGGTCCGCGACGGCGCCTGCCGGCTGTTCGCGACCACCCTGTCCCCCGACTACAACCTCGCCCATCGCGACCATCTTCACCTCGACCAGGCCGAGCGCGGAGCGACGGGCTGGAGGGCGTGCAGGTAGCGCCCGTCATGCCCGCGAGGCTGGCATCCATTCTGGCTCAGCATGGACCCCAGCCTTCGCTGGGGTGACGATAAACGCAGATCGGCCCCGCCCTTGCGGGCGAGGCCGATCCCCTTCTCCGCCGAAGCGGGAAAGCTTTTAGCTCAGATGGCGCGAGAGATGCTTGTTCATCTCGAACATCGAGCACTTCTTGGCTCCGAAGATCTTCTCGAGCTTGTCGTCGGCGAGGATCTCGCGCTTGTTCTCCGGATTCTGCAGGTTATTTTTCTTGATATATTCCCACATCTTGCTGACCACCTCGCTGCGCGGAAGCGGGTTGGGGCCCGTGATCGCCGCCAGCTCCGGCGACGGAGTCACCGGGCGCGACAATCCGCCCCTCGCCGCGCCGCCTTCTGAAGTGCCCTTTGCCATGATTATCCCTCCTGTGAATGCTCGCCTGATAAGCAACAAACGCGCGGCGAGCGCAAGAGATTCCAGAGGGGGAATTCGTCGGATCGCCTCTCAGGGCCGTTCCAGCGCGTTTTTAATGTGGATCATTGGCCGATTCGGGCCAGCCCAGGCGCCTGCCGGGCAGGAGGCGCCGCCCGGGGCCGACTCGGGCTGCCGCTACCGCCGGCCGAACGGCACCACCTTGTTGCCGGGGTCGTGGCCGATATCGGCCCGGCCAAGATAGGGAATTCCCGAGCGCTCGCACCAATAAAGGAACAGATCCTCCTCGCTCGCTCCGAAATCCGGGTCGTTATCCGGGACCTCGGTGCATCGGCCCAGCCTGATCCCGGCCACCCGGCGGATCCGTTCGTTGCCGGTGATGTGGAAGAGCGAGCGATCGGTCCTGTACATATGCTCGGACACGTCCTCGAGCATCAGCACATGGCCGGCAAGGTCCGGCTCCAGCGCCGTGCCGAGCAACTGGGAGAAGACGGTGATGTTGAACGCCGCCGCCGGCGCGTCGCCCAGATTCGGCTCCAGGGCGTCCGCATCGCCCCGGACAAGCCAGGACAGCGCCCGGGCAACCGCCGCCTCGCCGCCGTCGCGGCGCAGGTCCCCGGGCATCGGGCCGTGCGCGACCCGCTCGAACCCGGCCCGATAAAGCCCGGCCAGGACGTAGCCGGCGTCGCTATAGCCGAGATAGGCCTTGGCGCGCGCCGCCGGACCGAGCCGCGCCACCACCTCTTCGGCGATTCGGCAGGACCCGTATCCGCCCCGGGCGAACCAGAGGGCATCGAAGCCGGGATCGTTCGCCACCTCGACGAACGCGTCGGCGCGCACTTCGTCCTCGCCGGCGAAATGGCGGTGGCTGAGGAAGCATTGGGGGTGGAAGACCAGCTCCGCTTCGGGGGCGGCCTTTGCAGCGATCGCCTTCACCTGCTCCGCCGTCCCGGCCGGAATGGGCGTGCTCGGAGCGACGATTCCAATCCGCATTGCCGCTCCTTAGGACTCCTAATCGAAGTTTGAAATGCCCAGCCGACCTCAATAGGGCGGCGCCATGTCAGAGACCAAATCCTATTTCTTCTGCGGAATCGGCGGCAGCGGCATGCTCCCTTTGGCCGCGATCGTCCGGGGCCAGGGCGCCATGGTGTCCGGATCCGACCGGGCGCTGGATCAGGGACGCACCGCGGCCAAGTTCGACTATCTTGGCGCCCTCGGCATCGACCTCTACCCGCAGGACGGCAGCGGTCCGAGGGCCGGCCAGGTCCTGGTCGCCTCGGCGGCAGTCGAGGACGGCGTTCCGGACGTCCAGGCGGCCGGCCGGCTCGGCCTGGAGCGGATCACCCGCGCCGAATTGCTCTCCCGGCTGTTCAACGCTGCCGGCACCGGAATTGCCGTCGGCGGCACCAGCGGCAAATCGACCGTCACCGGGATGATCGCCTGGATACTGCACCGCTCCGGCCTGGAGCCGACGGTGATGAACGGCGCGGTGATGAAGAATTTCGCCACCTCCGAGGCACCTTTCGCCAGCGCCCTCGTCGGCGGCGACCGGGTCTTCGTCAGCGAGGTGGACGAAAGCGACGGCTCGATCGCGCTCTACCGGCCGAAGATCGCATTGCTCAACAACGTCAGCCTCGACCACAAGTCGATGGAGGAGCTGCGCGCCCTGTTCGGGGACTTTCTCGGCCGGGCCGAGACGGCGGTGGTCAATCTCGACGATCCCGAAACCCGGATGCTGGCCGAGGCGATCCCGCCCGAGCGGCGGCTCACCTTTTCATTCGAGGACCGATCCGCCGATCTCTACGGCCCGGCTATAGAGGAGGGCAGCGGCTTCACGCGTTTTGCAGTCATTCCGAAAGGCGACGATTCCAGTGCACGTCTCGCGACGGTTCGCCTGTGGGGCGCCCACAACGCCCGCAACGGCCTCGCCGCCCTCGCCGCTGCGACGGCCGCTGGCCTCAGCCTCGACACCGCTATCGCCGGGCTGGCCGGCTTCGAAGGCCTGCGCCGTCGGTTCGAGATCGTCGGCGAAGCGAACGGCGTGACCGTGATCGACGATTTCGGGCATAATCCGGACAAGATCGCCGCCACCCTTCACGCTGCCCTGAGCCATCTGCAGGGCCGACTGCTCCTCTTCTTCCAGCCGCATGGCTACGGCCCGCTCAGAGCCATGCGCAAGGAGCTGGCCGCCGCCTTCGCCGAAGGCATGGGCGGCGAGGACGTGCTGATCCTTTGCGATCCGGTCTATTACGGCGGGACCGTCGAGCGGACGGTCACCAGCGCCGACATCGTCGCCGACGTCCGCGCCGCCGGCCGCCTCGCAGAGCATGTCCCGGAGCGCGCCGACGCCGGCCGCCGACTCGCCGCCCTCGCCCGTCCCGGCGACAGGATCCTGATCATGGGCGCCCGCGACGACAGCCTCAGCCAGTTCGCCGGGGACATCCTGGCAGCGCTGGCCTGATCCTAGAGAAGCGCCTCTACGACGAACGCCGCGAGGCTGGCGGTCAGCCCGGCCAGGAAGATCCGATAGGCCCAGCCCAGCAGCCGGTATTTCTTCCGCGCCAGGACGATTCCGTTCTGGTAGATATCGCGCGCCATCGTCCGGTACATCCTGTCGTCGCTCTGCAGCTCGACCAGCAGCCGCTCGATATACTCCTCCTCTTCCAGCCGGGCGAACGAGCCGAAGAACAGGAGGTTGAGCGGAGCGCCCTTGCGGTAGCTTACGGCGGGCAGGACGGCGAGCGCCGCCAGCACCGCCGACAGGAAGGCCGCTCCCCCCAGGATCAGCAGCGGCAACGGAGCGCTCTTCCCCTCCGAATGGCCGACCGCGAGGGTGAAGATGACGAAGGAGGCCCCCATCAGGATGCTCGCCTTCTGATCGGCCATTCGGGAAAGGTGCATCTGCGCCGACGCCGCCGAACGGGCCATGTGCACCGCGCCCGGCGGATAGGCCGGCGGCCCGCCTTTCTCCGTCTCCGCCATCGCCGCACTCCTTGCCTTCGAGCCGAACTCCGAATGGCACGGCTCTCCCGGCCTCCAAGCGGCGGCCCCAATGACGCCCTAATCGCTTGGCAGAGCCTCGTGCCGGACATAAGGGGCAGGGATGACCGACAGAGAAGAGACGTTCGCCAAGGTCGCGCAGCTCATCGAGCCGTTCAACAAGAAGGACGTGCCGCTCGCGGACGAGACGACCTTCGCCGGCGATCTCGAATGGGACAGCCTCGTCGTCATGGATTTCGTCGCCTCGGTCGAGGACGAGTTCGACATCCTGATCACGATGAACATGCAGGCGGAGATCGAGACGGTCGGCCAGCTCGTCGATTCCGTCGAAGAGCTCCGGAACGACGGATGACCGAAGCCGCCCGCAACGCCATGGACCCGGCGGACGAGCCGCCCGGCCACACGGTCGGCCGCGACCTCTTCTCCAAGTTCGACGCCCTCATCGCTGAGCGCGAGGCTCTGCTCGACACCGGAGTCCGCGACCCGTTCGGGCTGGTCATGGAAAAGGTGCTCTCGCCCACCCGAGCGATCGTCAAGGGCAAGGAAACGATCCTGCTCGGCACCTACAATTATATGGGCATGACCTTCGATCCCGACGTGATCGAGGCCGGCAAGGACGCCCTCGACGCTTATGGCTCGGGCACCACCGGAAGCCGGGTCCTCAACGGCACCTACCAGGGCCATATGGAGGTCGAGGAGGCTCTGAAGGACTTTTACGGCACTCGCCACGCCATGGTCTTCTCGACCGGCTACCAGGCCAATCTCGGCCTGATGTCGACCCTCGCCGGCAAGGAGGATTACATCATCCTCGACGCCGACAGCCACGCCTCCATCTACGACGGCTGCAAGCTGGGCGACGCCCAGATCGTCCGCTTCCGCCACAACAATGTCGAGGATCTCGACAAGCGCCTCGGCCGGCTCCCGGCCGTGGGCGGACGGCTGGTCGTCCTCGAGGGCGTCTATTCGATGCTCGGCGACATCGCTCCATTGAAGGAGATGGTCGAGGTCTCCAGGCGTCACGGAGCGATGGTGGTCGTCGACGAGGCCCACGGCATGGGCTTCTTCGGTCCCAACGGCCGCGGCGTCTTCGAGGAAGCGGGCGTGAGCGACCAGGTCGATTTCGTCGTCGGCACCTTCTCCAAGTCGGTCGGGACGGTCGGCGGCTTCATCGTCTCCAACCACCCCAAGTTCGAAGTGCTCCGCCTCGTCTGCCGCCCCTACGTGTTCACCGCCTCCTTGCCGCCGAGCGTCGTCGCCACCGCCGCGGCCTCGATCCGCAAGCTGAAGCATGCCGGCGACAAGCGCCGGCACCTCTGGGAAAACAGCCGCCGCCTCCACAAGGGCCTTCGCGACCTCGGCTTCGACCTCGCGACGCCCGAGGCCCAGTCGGCGATCATCGCAATCCTGCTGCCCGACCAGGACACGACCGTCCGAATGTGGCAGGCGCTGCTCGAGGCCGGAGTCTACGTCAACATGGCCCGTCCGCCGGCGACTCCGGCCGGAATGTACCTGCTTCGCTGCTCGCTGTGCGCCGACCATACGGAAGAGCAGGTGACGCGGATCCTCGCCATGTTCGAATCCGCGGGCAAGGCGACGGGAATTCTCGCCTGACCCATTTCCCCTCCCTGGAAGGGAGGGGAATCAGGTGGAGCCTACCGCCCACCACAGCATCCCCGCCGTCGCGCAGCCCGCCAGCACGGCCGGGGCGCCCAGCCTGAATCGGAACATCGCGACCATCGCCGCCGCAGCGAGGGCGCAGGCGGCGATGTCGACGCTGGCGGGCACGGGCAGGTCGAACCGCAGCGGTCCCGCGCTCACCACCCGCACCTCGCGGAACAAGGTGTGAAGCGCGAACCACATTGCCAGGTTGAGCACGACCCCAACCACCGCGGCCGTGACCGCCGACAAGGCGGCGCTGAGCGCCCGGTTGTCTCGCAGCCTCTCCACGAACGGCGCTCCGAGGAATATCCACAGGAAGCAGGGCGTGAACGTCACCCAGGTGGCGAGCAGGCCGCCGAGCGTTCCGGCCACCATCGGATGAAGCCCGCCCGGATCGCGAAAGGCGCCCATGAAGCCGACGAACTGGGTCACGATGATCAGCGGCCCCGGAGTCGTCTCGGCCATCCCCAGCCCGTCGAGCATCTCGCCCGGGGCGAGCCACCCGTAGGTCTCCACCGCCTGCTGCGCGACATAGGCCAGCACCGCATAGGCGCCTCCGAACGTCACCACCGCCATTTGCGAGAAGAACAGGCCGATCCGGCTGAAGACGTTGTCCGGCCCGAGCGCCGCGAGCAGCGCCGCCACCGGGCCGAGCCACAGCAGCAGGAAGATCGCCGTGATCCGAAGCGACCAGCGCAGGCTCGGCACGGCATGGTCCGGGATCCGGTCCCCCAGCCTGGTCCCGGCCGCCGATCCCCGCCCATGCCCCGAGCCGCCGTCGAAGGCCGCCGCTCCGGCGCGTCCGCCCAGATAGCCGATCGCGGCGGCGCCGAAGACGATCAGCGGGAAAGGCACTCCGAAGAAGAAGATCGCCACGAACGCGGTCGCGGCGATGGCCCAAAGCGAATTGTTGCGCAGCGCCCGGGCGCCGATCCGGCGCACCGCTTCGGCGACGATTGCGAGCACCGCCGCCTTCAGTCCGAAGAAGAACGCCTCGACCGCTCCGAGGTCGGCCGCCGCCGCATATATCCAGGAAAGGATCATGATCGCGGCGAAGCCCGGCAGGACGAACAATATCCCGGCGATCAGCCCGCCCTTCGTCCGGTGCATCAGCCAGCCGATATAGGTGGCGAGTTGCTGCGCCTCGGGACCCGGCAGAAGCATGCAATAATTGAGTGCGTGGAGGAACCGCTCCTCGCCGATCCACTTCCGCTCCTCCACCAGCACCCGGTGCATCAGGGCGATCTGGCCCGCCGGTCCGCCGAAGCTGAGCAGGGCGATCTTCGCCCAGACGCGCGTGGCCTCGCCCAGGGAGACGGGTTCGTTCTCGGTCACGGCACTTTCGCCCTCGGCACGACAACTGCCCCCCAAAGCGCGGCGAATCGAGGTCCGCGCGATGGAACCTCCTTCCCATTCCCTCCCGGCTTGATCTAGACTCGGCGTCATGGCGGGCGACGACCTGTACGCCATGTCCGAGGAAAGGACTTCCGGGGCATGGCGCGGAGTATTGGCGAGCGCGGGGGCCGTGCTCGCCGCCTTGCTGCTCGTCGTCCTCATGCTGATGGTCACCTCCTCGAACGAGGCCCGGGACCGGGCCCTCACCTCGGAGCGCCACAGCTACGACGTCATGCTCCTGACCCGGACGGTCGACGGCACCATCGCCCGGGCGGAAGCGGCGCTCGGCCGCTATGTCCTCGACGAGGACGTCGCGACCAGCGGAGCCGTCTACGGCGCGGAATGGCGCCAGGCGCAGCAGCTGATCGCCGAGCTCAGGCGCCAGGTCCGGGGCAATAAGGAGCAGCTCGCCCGGGTCGAGGCGCTGGAGACATTGTTCGCGACCCGCGGCCGGGAGCTCGCTCCGGCGGCCGTCGCCGCCCAGGCCAAGGCCGGCAGCGGCGGAATCTCGCTTTTCTACGGCGCCGCCCGGACTCCGACCGGGCAGCAATTGCGCGACGTCCTGGCCGAGATCGCCACCGCCGAGCGCGAGGATCTTCGCCGGCGAATGGCGGCGACTCGGGTATCCGGCACCCGCTCCGACGAGCTCACCGAATGGCTCGGCTGGCTTGCCGTCGCCATCGGGCTCGGGGCGATCGTCCTGGGCTGGCTCGCCTTCCGGGCGATCAGCGAACGGCTCGCGGCGCTGCGCGAGGCCGACAGCGAGGCCAACCGAGCCCGCCAGCTCGAGGAAGCGGTGCGCGAGCGCACTCGCGAGCTCAGCCAGGCCTATGAGCAGCTGAAGGAGGAATCCGCCGAGCGCGAGGCGGCCGAGGCCCAGCTTCGCCAGGTCCAGAAGATGGAGGCGGTCGGCCAGCTGACCGGAGGAATCGCCCACGATTTCAACAACATGCTCGCCGTCGTCGTGGGCGGCCTCGACCTCGCCCGGCGCAAGCTCACCGGTCCTCGCCGCGAGGTCGAGTTCCACCTCGACAATGCGATGGAGGGGGCGACGCGCGCAGCCGCCCTCACCCGCCGGCTGCTCGCCTTCGCCCGGGCCGAGCCCCTGCTTCCGGTTGCGGTCGCTCCCGCCGGTCTGGTGGAGGGCATGCTCGACCTGATCGACCGTTCGATCGGCGAGCGGATCACCGTCCGGACCCGCTTCCCCGAGGAAAGCTGGAACGTCAGCGTCGACACCAACCAGCTCGAGAATGCCATCCTCAACCTGGCCGTCAACGCCCGCGATGCGATGGACGGCGAGGGCAAACTCGCGATCAGCGTCGAGAACGTCTCCCTCGCCGCCGGCGAAGCGCGGGAGCTCGATGCCGGCGATTATGTCCGGATCAGCGTCTCCGACACCGGTTCGGGAATGTCGGCCGAAGTGCTCGACCGGGTGTTCGAGCCCTTCTTCACCACCAAGCCGGTCGGCAAGGGCACCGGTCTCGGCCTCAGCCAGATTTTTGGATTCGCCCGGGAATCGGGCGGCGACGTGGTGATCGATTCCACCGTCGGGGTCGGATCGACCGTCTCGCTCTACCTCCCCCGCTCGACCCGGGAGGTGGAGACGGCCGCCGCCGATTCGTCCTTCGGCGCCCACGAGGCCGCGCCGGCCGCCGGAACCGCGATCCTCGTCGTCGAGGACGATCCCCGAGTCAGCCGCTCCACCGTCGGAGCGCTCGAGGAGCTGGGCTACCGTCCGATCGCCTGCGCCGGCGGGCGCGAGGCGCTCGACATACTGGAGCGCGAAGGCGGCCGGATCGAGCTCGTCATCACCGACATCATGATGCCCGAGATGACCGGACCGGAGCTGGTCCGCGAAGCCACCGCGCGCTGGCCCTCGACTGCGATCCTCTTCGTCACCGGCTATGTCGGCGAATCGGGCAGCGAGGAGTTGAGCGGCCACGACATATTGAGGAAGCCGTTCACCGTCGCCGCTCTGGCCGGAGCCGTCGCCGGAGCGCTCGCCCACAGGCCTAACGAATGGCCCCCCGCTTCAGCAGCCGCGGCAGCAGCCCGATAGCGGCCACCAGCGGCCAGCGCCTCTGCCAGGGCTTGATCTCGATCTTCGTCCCGGCGTGGCGGTTGATCTTCCAGGCGAGATAATCGATCCCGCCCGCATAGGTCCCGCTCGCCTTGACCAGCCGAAGCACCGTCAGGGCC
>JBAWCC010000096.1:0-29164 GCA_049590095.1 Allosphingosinicella sp.
CCCGGTGGACCATCGGCGGCTGCGGCGCGGGAGCGTCGGCGACCGCCTGGACGGCCGGCGGAGCGGCCGGCTTCGCGCCTTCGCCCGGTTTTGCCGAGCCCGATTCGACGGAAGCGAGGCGCAGCTCGGCGGAGCGGTCCGCCACGGTCGGATCGTTGCGATAGAGCCGGGCGAGGGTGAATTCGTCCTTGAGGAACTGGGCCGAGCTCGGCGCGGAGAGGGCGAGCACCTCGGCATTCCATTGCTCGAGCTGGGTCATCCGGCCGCGCGTGCCGAGCTCGGTCTGGAGCGAGCGGATGTCGCGCTTGGCCTCGACGATCTGCCGTTCGACCTTGGCGAGCTCGTTGCGCTCGGTGGCGACCCGGAGCGACACCATGTAGCAGCTCAAAGCGGCGGCGCCGACGGTGGCGACCCATATGACCGACCTGAAACCCCGTGCGATCATGAGGGCATCCCTTCCCTGCTCGTCCATGCGGATGCGGACGTCCGCCGGGCGACCCTGAGAGTCGCCGAGCGGGCCCGCGGATTGGCTTTGACTTCGGCCTCGCCGGCCTTGACCGGCTTCGAAACGGCTTCGAACGTGGAAGCGGCGCGGCTCCCGCTCCGCTCCGGCAGATGGCGGGAGCCCGACGGCACGTCCCCGCTGCGCTCCTTGAGGAAACGCTTCACCATCCGGTCCTCGAGGCTGTGGAAAGTGACGACGGCGAGCCTTCCGCCGGGCTTCAGCACCTGCTCGGCCGCCTCCAGCCCGCCCTCGAGCTCCTGGAGCTCCTCGTTGAGGTGGATCCGGATCGCCTGGAACGTCCGGGTCGCCGGGTCCTTCTTCATCCCGGCGTGCCAGCCGAGCGCCTTGCGGACGACCTCCGCGAGCTGGCCGGTCCGCTCCAGCGGGCGGGCCGCGACGATGGCTCGGGCGATACGCCTCGACTTGGGCTCGTCGCCGTAGCGATAGATGACGTCGGCGATCTCCGCCTCGTCGGCGGCGTTGAGAAAGTCGGCGGCGCTCTCCCCGTCGCGGCCCATCCGCATGTCGAGCGGCCCGTCGGACTGGAAGGAGAAGCCGCGCTCGGCCCGGTCGAGCTGCATCGAGGAGACTCCGATATCGAGAGTCACTCCATCGACGGCGTCGACGCCGCGGTCGGCAAGCGCCTGACGCATCCGGGAAAAACGCTCCGGAACAAGCGCCAGGCGCCCCCCGCTCGAAGCCGCCAGAACCTCGCCTTCCACTATCGCATCGGGATCGCGATCGAAGGCGTAGATCCGGGCAGCTCCTTGCTCGAGCATGGCTCTGGTATAGCCGCCGGCGCCGAAGGTGCCGTCGACATGGGTCTCGCCGGGGGCGACGGCGAGGGCGGCGATCACTTCGCCCAGAAGCACCGGGACGTGCGGGGCGGGCACGGTCTCGGGGCTCATGGAGCGATCCCCTTCTCCTCGAGGCGCCAGGCGGCGATTTCCTTGAGGTCGCGGTCGCCTTCGACGAGGGCGATGCGCGGGTTCCAGATCTCGACGATCCCGCCCACGCCGACGAACAGGGCGAGGTCCTCGATCCTGCCCTTGCGGCGCATCATCGTCGGGAGGACGATCCGGCCCGACGGATCGTAGGGCACGTCCTCGGTCATTCCGAACATTCGCCGGGCGCGGGCGTAATGATCGTCGAGCGTTCCGCCGCGATCCTCTTCGGCGAGTCGGCGGCGCTCGAGGTCGGTCCACAGATTTTTGGCGTAATTGCGCCCGTAGGCGGTCAGGCAGGGGGCGATCTCATGGGCGCCGACGACGATCGCCCGGGCGTCCGAACGGCGTTCGATGACGCCGCGGACGAAGGCGGGAACGGAGAGGCGCCCCTTGGCGTCCACCGCGTTGAGCGCGCTGCCCTGGAAGAAGTCCTCGACCTCCACCGCCCCTGTCCGCTCCTTTACACGGAGCTCCCCCGTTCGCAGACGCACAAGGTACGCCGCGTGACTCGCCGGTCAGCCGAGAAGATGCCCCAAAAACTAGAAGGCGTGGATAACATCGGCGGCCCCCTAAGGGAAGGGGATTTCATGCCTTTTTTGGGGATTTGATGCCTCTAGAGGGTATTTCGCGGTTTGTTCCTGAAGATGTTCGATCCTTGTTCGCAACCCCTCGGGCTGTGGATAAGTATGTGGTTAGCGCGTCCCCCGGCGGCGCAGCAAGAGCCCGATTCCGGCCAGCAGGGCGAGCATCGCGGCCGAGGCGACGATCCAGGTCCGGTCGGCCCGGCCTTGTCCCGGCCGCGACCGCGACACTCCGGCCAGCTCGTCGAGCCACTCGCCGACGACGGCGGGATTGTCGGCGCCGCTCGACTCCCACAGCGAGTCGCGCATCAGATCGGCGTCGGCGACCAGCCGGACCGTCCCCCGCCCAAGCCGGCACCGGGCCGTCCATTCCGCTTCGACGACGCATTCCGGGCCGGCGCTGCGCAGGCGGCCCGGCGAGTCGAGCAGGATACGCCGGCCGTTCCAGCGCACCTCGACCTGCCCGGTTTCCGCCGGGGGTTCGAGGGTCACCCGCCAATGGCCGAGCAGGGGGGCGAGAAGTCCGGTCGAAGGCGGCCTGCGGATGTCGCCGAGCGGAAGCGTGCTCGGCCAGGCCAGGACCGGGTCGGTGAGGATGAGCGCCCGCCCGCCGCGCCGGATCCAGCCGTCGAGTGCCGCCAGCTCCGCCGGCGCGAGCCGGTAAGGCTGGGCCAGGAAAAGGTTTCGGCCTCGCTCCAGCGTCCGGGCATCGAGCACGTCGACCGGCCTCAAGTCGAATTCCCCGGCGAGCCCCACATAAGCCGCGGCGGGCCTCGACCCGCCCTCGAACGGCCCCTTCTCGCCCCAGACCAGCGGAAGGCCGGTCATCAGCATCACCGTGGGGCGCGTTTGCTCCGGAGCGGCGGCGAGGAGGAGCGAGGCGGCGGCGAGAGTGACTCCTCGAAGGAGGCGTCGGTACACTCTGCTTCGTTCTGGCTGAGCCTGTCGAAACCCCCTTATCCCTCCTAGGCGCAGCGCGAAAGGCCCTTCGACGGGCTCAGGGCGAACGGGTGGGGGCGGCCCGGCCCACTCGGTCGCGGTCCTACGGCGCCGGCGCCGGCTCGACTTTATTGTCGTCGTCGGCATTGCCGGGGGCGACTCCGAGCTCGGCGAGCGGTTCCTTGGGCTCGGCCTCGTTCGAATCCGGCAGGGCGGCCTGATTGCCGCCCGAAAGCCGGGTCTCGATCAGGTTGGTGGTGATCGGCTCTTCGTTGCTCGGACTGGTGAAGATCGCGCCGAGGAGCACGAGCAGGAAGACGAAGGCGAGGCCGGTAAGGCCGATACGGACCCGTTGCACGCGCTTCCTTGTCTCCCGACCCAGAATCTTGCTCGAAGCGTAACCCACGCCGCGGCCTTTGTCGAACCCGGCGTCACTGTTGCGAAGCGCTCGCAGAAAAGCCCTTGACGGAGCATCCCGCGCTCACGAAGTGACTGATATGATGAAAAGCCCAAATCTCTTCGCCGCCGCCTCCCTCGCGGCCCTGGTCGCCCTCGCCGCCTGCGAGAATGAGACCATCGACGGCAATGTCGATCCCCAGGCCAATGCCGCGAACGTCTCGGCCGGCCCGCCGCCGCCTCCGCCGCCGATGATCCAGGCGAGTCGCACCTACAGGTGCAAGGACAACAGCCTCCTTTACGCCGATTTCTTCACCAACGACACGGTCCGGGTCCGCGCCGACAAGGGCGAGACGGGGACGATCCTGACCGCCGCCGAGGGCCAGCCGCCCTACACGGCCGAGGGCTATTCGCTGAGCGCCAACGACGCCCAGGTCAGCTACACCGCCCCGGGCAAGGGCGCCCAGACCTGCACCGCCTGATCCGTCGCGTCACCCGGCGAAGGTCGGGATCCCATGGGGTGAGGACCGGCCGCGCCGGTCGCTCCCCGGGACCCCAGCCTTCGCTGGCGTGACGGCAAGCGCGCCGCTAACAGGCGCACGCATGAGCACAGCCATCACGCCCGAGATCGTCGCCGAGCACGGCCTTTCCACCGAGGAATATGAGCGCGTCCTGCACGCGCTCGGCCGCGAGCCCAACATGACCGAGCTCGGAATCTTCTCGGTGATGTGGTCCGAGCATTGCTCGTACAAAAGCTCGCGGATCCACCTGAAGAAGCTTCCCACCGAAGCGCCCTGGGTGATTTGCGGCCCCGGCGAGAATGCCGGGATCATCGACATCGGCGACAACCAGGCCGCCATCTTCAAGATGGAGAGCCACAACCACCCGTCCTACATCGAGCCCTATCAGGGCGCTGCGACCGGGGTCGGCGGAATCCTTCGCGACGTCTTCACCATGGGCGCCCGCCCGATCGCCAACCTCAACGCGCTCCGTTTCGGCCGGCCCGACCATCCGAAGACGCGCCACCTCCTCGCCGGAGTCGTCGCGGGGATCGGCGGGTACGGGAATTGCGTGGGAGTCCCCACCGTCGGGGGCGAGGTCAACTTCCATCCCGCTTATGACGGCAACATTCTGGTCAACGCGATGACCGTGGGAGTCGCGGAGCAGGACCGGATCTTTTATTCCGCCGCGGCCGGCATCGGCAATCCGGTCGTCTATGTCGGCTCCAAGACGGGCCGCGACGGAATCCACGGCGCGACCATGGCCAGCGCCGATTTCTCCGAGGACAGCGAGGAGAAGCGCCCCACCGTCCAGGTCGGCGACCCCTTCACCGAGAAACTGCTGATCGAGGCCTGCCTCGAGCTGATGGCTTCCGACGCCATCGTCGCAATCCAGGACATGGGCGCCGCCGGACTCACCTCCTCTTCGGTCGAGATGGCGTCGAAGGGCGGGGTCGGCCTCGAGCTCGACATGAACTCGGTGCCCTGCCGCGAGACCGGGATGACTCCCTACGAGATGATGCTGTCGGAGAGCCAGGAGCGGATGCTGATGGTCCTCAAGCCCGGCCGCGAGGCGGAGGCCGAGGCGATCTTCCGCAAGTGGGAGCTCGATTTCGCGGTGATCGGCCGGGTCACCGATACCGGCCACCTCGTGCTCAAGTGGAACGGCGAGACCGCGGCGGACATCCCGCTCGCCCCCCTCGCCGACGACGCGCCCTGCTACGACCGTCCCTGGGTGCCGACTCCCAAGCGCGAGGCGCTCTCGGACGTGCCGGACTGCACGGACGTCGCCGCCGACCTGGTGAAGCTGATGGCTTCCCCCGACCTCGCCAGCCGCCGCTGGATCTGGGAACAATATGACCACATGGTCGGCGCCGACACAGTCCAGCGGCCCGGCGGCGACGCCGCGGTGGTCCGGATCCACGGCACCTTGAAGGCGCTCGCGATCACCACCGACGTCACTCCGCGTTACTGCCTTGCCGACCCCGTGGAGGGCGGCAGGCAGGCGATCGCCGAGGCGTACCGCAACCTCTGCGCGGTAGGAGCGACTCCGCTGGCGACCACCGACTGCATGAACTTCGGCAACCCGCAGCGCCCGGAGATCATGGGCCAGTTCGTAGGCTGCATCGAGGGAATGGCGGAGGCGTGCCGGGCGCTCGATTTCCCGATCGTGAGCGGCAACGTCTCCCTCTACAACGAGACCAAGGCGGAGGACGGCAGCGGCAGTTCCATCCTCCCGACCCCCGCGATCGGCGGAGTCGGGCTTCTCAAGGATTGGCGCAAGTCGGTCGGAATCGCCTTCAAGGGGCCCGGCGACGTCATCGTCGCGATCGGCGCTCGCCGCGGCCATCTCGGCCAGTCGCTGTGGCTCCGCGAATTGCACGGCCGCGAGGACGGCCCGCCGCCGCCCGTCGACCTCGCCGCCGAGCGCTCGGCCGGCGAGTTCGTCCGGGCGGCCATCGCCGGGGGCGCGATCACCGCCTGTCACGACGTCGCCGACGGCGGCCTCGCCGTCACGCTCGCCGAAATGGCCCTGGCGGGGGATGTCGGAGCGATGATCAACAAGCTCAGGCCCGAAAGCAACGCCGCCCTCTTCGCAGAGGACCAGGGCCTTTACGTCGCCACCATCTGCGACAATTGCCTGCTCACCTTCCTCGCCCGCGCCCATGGCGCCGGAGTCGAGGTCGAGGCGATCGGCAGGACCTGCGGAACCCGCCTGATCTTCGAGCTTCCCGCCGGCGACCATGCGGTTTCCCTCACCGACCTGCGCCAGGCCCACGAAGGCTTCTTCCCAAGGCTGATGGGAAGCGACTCTGCGCTGGCGTGAGTCGCAGTCGCCAAGGACTCCGTTCATCGTCACCCCAGCGCAGGCTGGCGTCTATGCCGACTCAGCATGGATGCCAGCCTGCGCTGGCATGACGAAGACGCGACGAAGGCTATTGCGAACGCTTCGCATTATCCGTACATCCAAGCCTATGATCGTTTGCGTCTGTAACGCGATTCGCGAATCCGAAGTCCGCCAGGCCGCGCTCGACGGCGCGTCCTGCCCGAGCAGCGCGTACAGCCGCTTCGGCCGCAAGCCGCGCTGCGGCCAGTGCTTTTCCTTCGCCCGCCAGGTGATCGCGTCGGCCCAAGCCGCGGGCTGACCGGCCCCGGACGATCCGGGCCGTCCTCGACTCCTGACAATGACTCGCACTTGCCGCAGCCGAGCCGGATCCGCTGCCGCGACTGACTCGCAAACGCAGCGAGTTTTTCGCAGTTTTCCGCCGTTTTTTGGTGCTTTTCCGGGTCTGAGCCGTTACAGCTTACGGAAGAGGAGAGGCGGAATGAAGGGCGACGCGAAGGTCATCGAATTTCTCAACGAGGCTCTGCGCAACGAGCTCACCGCCACCAATCAATATTGGCTCCATTACCGGATGCTCGACAATTGGGGGGTGAAGCGCCTCGCCGCCTTCGAGCGCGGCGAATCGATCGACGAGATTAAGCATGCCGACCGGCTCGCCGAGCGGATCCTGTGCCTCGACGGCCTGCCCAATTTCCAGCTTCTCGGACGCCTCCGGATCGGCGAGACCGTCGAGGAGGTTCTGCGCTCCGACCTCGACCTGGAGATCGAGGCGGTCGAGCAATTGAAGAACGCGATCCAGCATTGCGAGACGGTTCGCGACTATGTCAGCCGAGACCTCTTCGCCGAGATTCTCGAGAATGAGGAATCGCACATCGATTCCCTCGAAACCCAGTTCGAGATGATCGCCCGGATGGGCCTCCAGAATTACGTCCAGCTCCAATCGAAGCCGGCGGAGGATTGATCGACTCTTTCCGTCATTCCGGCGAAAGCCGGAATCCATGAACGCCCTCCATCGAAGCTACCTTCGCCCGTGCTCATGGATCCCGGATCGAGTCCGGGATGTCGAAGGCCAAGGTTGCCCGGAAAGGACATCCGGATGACCGCCGCGAGCGAGCCGCCGCCGCGAATCGCGACCCTGGACATCGTCCGCGGAGTCGCGGTGATGGGCATATTGGCGATGAACATCGTCGGCTTCGCCTTGCCCTTCCAGTCCTACATGAACCCGGTCGCGCTGGGCCCGGCGGGCGACGCCGACATGGCGTCCTGGGCGGTCAGCTTCATCCTCGTCGACGGCAAGATGCGCGGCCTCTTCTCCTTCCTTTTCGGGGCGAGCATGCTGCTGGTGATCGAGCGGGCCGAAGCCAAGGGCGAGTCCGCGGACCTCATCCACTATCGGCGAATGCTCTGGCTGCTCTTCTTCGGCCTCATTCATCTCTACCTGATCTGGTTCGGCGACATCCTCGTCGGCTACGCCCTGATCGGGATGATCGCCTTTCTGTTCCGCAACCGCTCCCAGCGCGCGCTGATCGGCTGGGCGGCCGGCCTCCTCGTCGCCCAGCTGCTGATTCACGCCGGCCTGGCCGCCGGAGCGGCGACGCTTCAACAGGCCGCCGCCGCTCCGGGCGCAACGCCGGCCACGATCGCCGAGTGGGAAGGGCTCCAGCGCATGTTCGGGGCGATGAGCCCCGAGGCCGGAGCGCAGGAATTCGAACTTTACCGCGGCGGCTATGGCGAAATCCTCGCCGACCGGGTCAGCGACCAGGCACTCGGCCCGATCAAGGGGCTGGGCCTGTTCGGCTGGGAGACGCTCGCTTATTTCCTGCTTGGAATGGCGGCGTTGAGGTCCGGATTCCTGGCCGGCGGCTGGAGCCCGGAGCGCTACCGGAAGTCAATATTGCTCGGCTTCGGGATCGGCATCCCCGCTTATGCCCTGCTCGCCTGGCTGCTCGTGCTCGACGGCTTTTCGGTGCCCGGGGTATTCGCCTGGTCGATGGCGGCGACGGTGCCGCTGCGGCCGTTGATGGTGATGGCGACGGCTTCGCTGATCATTCTCGCGACCCGCAGGGGCGGTGCCCTCACCGACCGTATCGCCGCCGCGGGACGCGCCGCCTTCTCCAATTATCTGGGCACCAGCCTGATCATGACCACCCTCTTCTACGGCTATGGCGGCGGGCTGTTCGGGACATTGGGGCGGGCCGAGCTGTGGCTGGTCGTCCTCGCGATGTGGGCGCTGATGCTGTTCTGGTCGAAGCTTTGGCTCGATCGCTTCCTCTACGGCCCGCTCGAATGGCTGTGGCGATCGCTGTCGCGGGGAGCGGCCCAGCCGATGCGGCGGCCTTGAATTCCTCCCCGTCGCCCCAGCGCAGGCCGGGCCCCGGCGAGCCAGTGCGCCGGTGCCTTTCACCCGTCGGGATCCCGGCCTTCGCCGGCATGACGGTCAGCTTCCCGAGCGGCGCCTTACCAGCGGGTTCGCCTCCGCCTCGAGCTGGTTGATCGTCTCGAGATAGAGAGGCCGGAGACGGGCGACGAAGGGCAGGAGGTTGTCGGGGAAGAAGCCCATCTCGATCGCCCGGCGGGCGCCGAATTCGATCTCCTCGGCCAGCGCTCCCAACGGCTCCGCTCCGAATTGACGCGCCTCGGACTTCATCGTGTGGGCGGGGAGGACGAGGCCGGCCGTGTCGCGGGCGTGCATCGCCGATTCGATTCGGCTCACCGCTTTCTCGCCATCCTCACGGAAATAGCTGAGGATTCGCGCGAATCCCGCGCCCAGCTCGCTGCGCGCAACACAGAAGACCGTCCAGTCGACGACCTCTTCTTCGTTTCCGGTCCACTCGTCCACGATTCGAGACTAGGCTCGGGGGAGTAAAGGAGGCGTTGACGCGGGTGTAAGGAATTTCGACAATTTCATCCGGCGCCGTTGCGCTCGTCACCCCAGCGAAGGCTGGGGTCCATGCCGCGGCCGAGACTTCGCCCGACGGCACCATGGATGCCAGCCTTCGCTGGCATGACGGGAGTAGTCCAGCCGGAGCCGATCAAGCTCAGGTCTTCGAATCGTACGGATTCTTGCCCCCGCGCATGGCGAGCCGGATCGGCACCGCTCCGAAGCCGAGCTCGCGACGCATCCCGTTCATCAGATAGCGGCGATAGCTTTCGGGGAGAGCGTCGAGCCGGCTTCCGAAGACGACGAAGCTGGGCGGGCGGGCGCCGACCTGGGTGATGTAGCGAAGCTTGATCCGGCGGCCGCTCGGCGCCGGCGGCGGGTTCTTCTCGACCGCATCCTCGAACCAGCGGTTGAGCTGTCCGGTCGAGACCCTTTTCGACCAGGTCTCGCGCACCTCGAAGGCGGCGCCGAGCAGGGTGTCGAGGCCCTTGCCGGTCTTCGCCGAGACCGTGAGCAGTGGGACATTGGGCGCCTGTGCGAGCCCCTCGCCCAAAGCGGCCTTGATTCCGTTGAACAGGCTGCTCTGGTCGTGCGCCACGTCCCATTTGTTGATCGCGATGATCAGCGCCCGGCCTTCCTGGAGCACCCGGTCGGCGATCTTGAGATCCTGGGCCTCGAGCCCGAGCGTTCCGTCGAGCAGGAGCACCACCACTTCCGCGAAATCGACCGCTCGAAGCCCGTCCGCGACCGCGAGCTTCTCGATCTTGTCCTGGACCTTGGCCTTCTTGCGCATTCCGGCCGTGTCGATCAGCCGCACCGGCCTTTCCTCCCCGCCGGGCGAGCGCCACATCCAGTCGATCGCGATCGAATCGCGGGTGATCCCGGCCTCCGGACCGGTGATCAGTCGCTCTTCCTCGAGGATCCGGTTGATCAGAGTGGACTTGCCGGCATTGGGGCGGCCGACGATCGCGAGCTTGAGCGGGCCCTCCCCTCCCTCGTCCTCCTCTTCCTCCTCGCGCTCGACATGGGGGCGCAGATGCTCGAACAGGTCGACGACGCCTTCGCCATGCTCGGCGCTCATCGCGATCGGCTCGCCGAAGCCCAGCGACCAGGCTTCCATGATCCCCGCTTCGCCGGCGCGGCCCTCGGCCTTGTTGGCGGCGAGGATGACGGGAGTCGTCTCGCTCCTCAGCCAGCGGCCGATCTCCTCGTCGAGCGGAGTGAGTCCGGCTCGGGCGTCGATCAGGAAGAGCGCGGCGTCCGCCTCGCGGACCGCGGCGACGGTCTGGGCGCGCATCCTCCCGGGAAGCGATTCGGGGTCCTCGTCCTCGTAGCCGGCGGTGTCGATGACCCGGAAATCCATTCCGAGCAGGCTCGCCTCGCCCTCGCGCCGGTCGCGTGTCACTCCGGGCCGGTCGTCGACGAGCGCGAGCTTCCTTCCGACGAGCCGGTTGAACAGGGTCGACTTGCCGACATTGGGCCGGCCGACGATCGCGACGGTTGGAAGCTTCGCCATGTCGGACCCGTGCCCGGTGGAGGGCTTAGGGTCAACCGGCGCCTATCGTTCCCCGGCGAAGGCCGGGGCCCAGCCGCACGGCGGGTCTCCCCGAGATCCCGGCCTTCGCCGGGATGACGGCCTGGCGTTACCGCCAGGCTGTCAGCTGGCCGTTGTCGTGGAGGACGTACAACCTGTTGTTGGCGACGATCGGCTGGAGCGACACCGACATTCCCGTGTCCTGGGTCGTCAGGACCCGCCCATCGGCGGGCGAGACGTAGACGAGCTGACCGGCCGAATTGGCAAGCACCAGCCGGTCGCCGGCGAGGATCGGGCCTACCCAGTCGACCCGGCCCTTCTTGTCCTTGGCGTCGCGGTAGCGGGTGAGCTGGGTCATCCAGCGAATTCCGCCCGTGGTCCGCGACAAGGCGAGCAATCGCGCCTCGTCGGTGACGACGAAGATCCAGTCGCCCGCGACCCAGGGGGTGGCGATTCCGGCGACGTTGATCTCCCAGATGCGCTGGCCGGTGATCAGCTCGATCGCGACCATCCGGCCGCCCTGGCCGACCGCATAGACCCGGCCGGAATCGATCACCGGATCGGCGTCGATGTCCGAGAGCTGGGTGACGCTGGTCGAGATGCTGGTCCGGGCGAGCGCGTCCTGCCAGAGGTTCTGGCCGTTCTCGTAGCGATAGGCGTTGAGCTCGCCGGACGAGAAGCCGGCGACCACCGTCCCCTGCGCCGCGGCGGGAGACGAGGCGCCGAGGATCCCGGCGATCTCGACCGCGCCCGAGCCGCTCCAGCGGGTCGCTCCGTTGGCGGGGTTGAGGGCGAAGAGCTGGTTATCCTGGGTGACCATATAGACATTGTCGTTGGCGACCGTCGGAGCGCCGCGAAGCGGCCCGCCCGGACGAACCCTCCAGACCAGCGCCCCGGTCTTCGAGTCGAGCGCAGCGGCGTCGCCGGCGCCATTGGTGGCGTAGATCCGGCCGTTGTCGTAAACGACTCCGCCGCCGAACAGGGCATTTTGGGGGGCATCGGCGCCGCGCACCTGCGTCTGCCAGAGGGTGGCGCCGTTCTCCGGACTGATCGCCCGGACCACGGCCTGGGTGTCGATGGTGAAGATCCGGCCCTCGCCGATGACCGGCGAGGAGGCGAGCTGGGACTGGTTGCTGCTGCCCTCGCCGATTCCGGCCCGCCAGGCCATTCCGAGCGTGGGGCCCAAGGCGAGATGGCCCATCGACTTGGCCGCGTTGCCGCCCGACTGGGCCCATTCCGAATTGGCCTGGGCCGGCGGCAAGGTCACGGCGGTCGCGCTCAGGGAAGGATCGACCGCGAGCACGCGCTCTTGCGAGAGGACGGAGATGCGCTCGCCGACCGTCGGAGTGACGTTCTTCTTGTCTTTGCCGCCGATGCCGAGCGAGCTGCAGCCGCCGAGCAGGGCGATTGCGGCGATGGCGAAAAGAATGGGCTTCATCGAGTGGCTTCCTGTGCTGGATCCGCGTCCTGGACGGCGTCGACTCCGAGCGAACCGGCCATCTGGGTGGCCCTGGAACGCAATGTGTCGGGGAGCTTCTTGTCCTTGGCCATGGCGGCGAAGACGCCGGCGGCCTGCTGCGGCTTGTTGAGCTTCAGATAGGAGAGCGCGGTCATCTCGCCGGCGCTTCCGAACCAGGGATTGCCGGGGACCGCCAGGCCCTTCAGCCGGTCGATGACCGCCTGGGGCGGCAAGGTGTCGAGCTCGACCGCCGTCATCCTGACCAGAGCGAGGTCGCGATACGGCCTGGCGAGGCCTTGGTCGTCCGCGACCTGCTTGTAGAGGGCGGCGGCGCCCTTCAGATCCTTGCCCTCTATGGCGATATCGGCCTTGGTGAGCAGGGCGGCGGCGCGATGGCCGTCCGACCCGTTCTCGACGAGCCCGTCGAGCTTGGCGGCCGCGGCGGCCTTGCGGCCCGAGGCGACGTCGTCAAAGGCCTCGACCAGGGTCGCGCTTCGCTCCCCGGCTTTCACCTCCTTCTGGTTCTGCCACCAGATGAAGCCGCCGAGCAGCGCCAGCAGCAGGACCACCCCGGCGATGATCAGCTTTCCGAACCGCTCCCAGTAGGTCTTCATCTGGTCGCGGCGAAGCTCTTCATCGACCTCGCGGTAGAAGGATTCGTTGTCGACAGGCCTCAGCGCCAAGAAAAACCTCCAAATGCTGTCCGGTCGACCCTGTCCGCCCAAGCCTCATCGCCGATCAAAGCGATACTGAGGATGAACGAAAAAAGCGGCGCCGGCATCTGCCCCGGGCGCCTCTCTACCGAGGGGAGGCGCTCAACGGAAGCCTTCATCGTCGCGAAGCGGTTCCCCGGCGGAGGCCGGGGTCCGGCTTTGCAGCGGAGGACTGGATCCCGGCCTTCGCCGGGAAACGGAAGTTCACTTCTTCGAGCGCTGGATTTGCTCCTCGCCGGGGAAGGCGCGGCTTCGGACCTCTCCGGCATAAGCGGAGACGGCCGCCTCGATGCGTCCGGCGAGATCGTCATAACGCTTCACGAAACGGGGCGTGCGCTCGAACAGGCCGAGCATGTCCTCGGTCACCAGCACCTGACCGTCGCAGCTCGGCGAGGCGCCGATGCCGATGGTCGGGCAGGAGACGAGGCCGGTGATCTCGGCCGCCAGCTCCTCCATCACCCCTTCGAGGACGAGCAGGAAACAGCCGGCCTCGTCGATCGCCCGGGCGTCGGCGACGATCTTCCTCGCCTCCGCCTCGCCGCGCCCGCGGGTGCCGTAGCCGCCCAATGCGTTGACCGCCTGGGGAGTGAGGCCGACATGACCGATGACCGGAATGCCGCGCTGGCTCAGGAAGGCGACCGTCTCGGCCATCGCCTCGCCGCCCTCGAGCTTCACCGCCGCCGCCCCGGTCTCCTTGAGGATCCGCGACGCGCTGGCGAAGGCCTGCCGGGGGCTCGCCTCGTAGGCGCCGAACGGCATGTCGACGGCGACGACCGAGTGCCACGACCCGCGCACCACCGCGGCGCCGTGGGCGCACATCATCTCGAGCGTGACCGGAATTGTCGAGGGCAGTCCGTAGACGACCTGGCCGAGGCTGTCGCCGACGAGGAGGATGTCGCAATGCGGATCGAGAAGCTGGGCCCAGCGCGCCGTGTAGGCGGTGAGCATGACGATCGGCTCGCCGCCCTTCATCGCCTTCAACCTGGGCACCGTCAGCCGCTTCATCGGGCTCGGGACGGGGTTCGCGCGGCTGGTCGCGGTATCGAGCGAATGGGTGACTGACATAGAAACTCCTTAGCTGGCGAACTGCATCGCGACCAGCCCGGCGGCCAGGGCGAGCGCCGCGGCGATTCGCCTCCTTCCGAAACCTTCCCTCAGGAAGATCGCGCCCATCAGGGCCGCGAAGACCACCGACGTCTCGCGCAGGGCCGAGACCCTGGCGGTTTCCATCAGGCTGAACGCGTAGACCGCCGAGCCGTAGGAAAGAATGGAGAGGAAGCCCGCGACGACCCCGTAGCGCCATTTCGAAGCGATCGTCCGGCCGAGCCCGCGCCGCCGGCGAAGCAGCGCCGTCAGGGTGATGCAGATCGAATCGAGCAGGAAGATCCAGACGATGTAGGTGAAGGGATCGGGCGCTCCGCGAACGCCGCGCGCATCGGCGACGTTGTAGAGCGCGACTCCCGCCGCCGTGGCGAGCGCCCAGGCGAGCACCCGCCCGTCCGGATGGTGGCGAAGCAAGGTGCCGCGCGGCGGAGCGGCGAAGACGAAGATGGCGGCGGTCGCCAGCACCAGCCCGGCCAGAGCGAGCGGCGGGAGAGACTCGCCGAGGAACAGGAAGGCGGCCGCGGCGGTGAGAAGCGGCGCGGCTCCGCGCATCACCGGGAAGACCAGCGAAAGGTCTCCCCGCTGAAGCGCCCGGACCAGGCAGAGCTGGTAGGCGTAATGGGCCGGGACCGCGAGCATCAGCGCGCCCCAGGTCCAGGAGTCGGGCAAAGGCACGAAGAAGGCCGCGGGGGCGACCATCAGCGCGGCGCTGGCGGAAAGCACGGCACGCCCGACGAGGATGTCGCTCCCCATCTTCACCGACATGTTCGCGGCCGCGAGAGTGACGGCGGAGAAAAGCCCGAGGCAGACGGCGAGCAGGGCGACGCTCACCGGCGAGTCCCGACCGGGCGAATCGCCGCTCTCGCATCCGTTCCGTCGCCGGACCTTCGGCAATCGAAGTAAACGCCGCCGACTCCATCTAAGTCTTTGTTGAGATTAACCATTTTTCGGATAAATTGTAGGAGTAGATCGGTCTGATGTATGTTATTCTTGCGGGGTTCATTCAGATCCAACTGGGGGATAATGCGATGAGAAACCGTATTCTGATGATGGCGCTCGCCACGGCCGGAATGACCGTGGGCTATGCCACTCCGGCCGCCGCCCAGGCGACCCGTACCTGGGTGTCCGGAGTCGGCGACGACGTCAATCCGTGCAGCCGCACCGCGCCCTGCAAGACCTTCGCCGGCGCGATCTCCAAGACCGCCGCGGGCGGCGAGATCAACTGCCTGGATCCGGGCGGCTACGGCGCCGTCACGATCATCAAGTCGATGACCATCTCCTGCCCCTATACGGAGGGCGGCGCGCTCGCCGGAGGCAACGGCATTACCGTGAACCTGCCGGCCGCGACGGATACCGTCTTCCTGCGCGGTCTCGACATTTTCGGGGTCAACCCGCCGAGCAACGGCGTGCGCTTCATCGGCCAGGGCACTCTGCATATCGAGGACAGCACGATCCGGCGGTTCAACGCGGCGAACAGCCTCGGAGTCTCCGTCGCGCCGACGGGTGCCGCCAAGCTCTTCATCACCCGAACGACCATCGCCAGCAACGGCAACGGCGCCACCGGCGGCGGCATCGAGATCAGACCCGGGGTCGGCGGCAGCGTGGCGGCCGTGCTGACGGATGTGCGGATCGAGAACAACGCCAATGCCGGAGTCAGGCTGGACAGCACCAACGGGGTGGTGACTGCCGTGATCGAGGGCAGCAGCATCTCCGGCAACGCGACCGGAGTGGCGCTGTCGGCGACCCAGGTCATCAACGGGATGCTGATCGACAGCATCGTCGCCAACAACACCTCGTTCGGCATCCTGGGCAGCGGAGCATCGGGAATAATGCGGGTAGGCAATACGACGATCACCGGCAATGGGACGGGGGTTACCGCCGCCGGCGGCTCGCTGATCCAGACCTACGGCAACAACCGGCTGGTCCAGAACCCGTCGGCTACGAACGCGAGCAACGGCGCCTTCGCCGGCGCCGCGCCGCCGCCGCTATAAGTAAGCCGCGCCGCCGCGGTGCGGTGACGCAGCGGACTTGGCTGATGAGAGGACGGCCCGCCCGGGCCGTCCTCTTTCTGTTTCCTTCGTCGCCGCGGGCCACGCCCGGACTTGGCCGGCGGAAGCGCTCGTGCCATGGATCGAAAGAGGAGGGCGGATGGCGCAGCGTGACAAGGACTCGGCGCTCGCGCGCTCGGGTTTCGAATCTCTGGTCCGCCAGGCGCAGGGCGACGCACGCAAGCTGGCCTCGCTGTCGGCGATCGCCCGAAGCATCGGCCTTCGCGGTCGTGCGCGGGAACTGGCGAACGAGGCATGCGCGCTCGACCCCGCCGATCCCGAAGTTTCGGCTCTGGCTCGGTCGACCCTCGCCGCCGACGTCCCCGAATGGCACTTCCCGATGGTCCGCGACCAGCGCCGCAACGCCGTATACGACGAAGCGCTGAGGCGCGCGGTCGGCCCGGACAGCCGGGTGCTGGACATCGGCTCGGGCACCGGCTTGCTGGCGATGATGGCGGCGCGAGCGGGCGCGGCGGCGGTGACGACCTGCGAGATGAACCCGATCGTCGCCGAAGCGGCCGCGGAGATCGTCCGGCATAATGGCTATGCCGACAGGATAAAAGTGATCCCCAAGGCCTCCGGCGAGCTCGACGCGGAGCGCGACCTGGGTGGCCGGGCGGATATCATCGTCTCCGAAATCTTCTCCAACGAGTTGCTCGGAGAGGCCGTGATACCGGTCATGGAGGATGCCATCGCAAGGCTGTTGGCGCCGGGCGGACAAGTCATTCCATCGGCCGCGACCGTTCGGGTGGCCCTCGCCTGGTGGCCGGGGCTGGACGAGCGCAGGCTGCAGCGCATTTCCGGCTTCGATCTCAGCCCTTTCAACCGCCTCGGCCGGACTCCGTATCGCCTCGAAGTGGGCGATCCCGAGCTGTCGTTGCGCAGCGAGGCCGCCGACCTGTTCAGCTTCGACTTCTCGGCGGGGGGACGGTTCCCGGGCGGCAGAAGCCAGCTCGACCTGATCCCAGACGGGGTCGTCAACGGGGTCGTCCAGTGGATCCGCCTGCAGCTCGATCCGCAAGTCCGTTACGAGAACCGGCCGGGACCCGGCGAAGCCTCATGCTGGGGCTGCCTGTTCCATCCCTTCGCCGGCTCCGCCGAGCCGGTCGGCGGCTCCGCCGTGCGGATCCACGCCTCTCACAATCGAAACCAGCTGCAAATCTGGAAAGGCGCCTGAAACCGGGCCGCGCCGCCCGCTTCGCCTGCGGCCGGGGACGCCGGCCCGCCGCCAGGCCAGCTCAGCATTATCCCGGGAGAAGTCGATGGCGTCCTCGCCGGTGACCATAGCGCATCCGACCACCCTGGCGTCCCTTCAGGCGGGACGCGCCGCGGCCGCCATGGCCGTCGTTGCGTTCCACGGCGCCGGAGCGGTATCGCTCCATGTCGAGAAGCTTCCCTATCCCTTGGCGCAGCTCCTTCGGAACGGCTATCTCGGCGTCGATTTCTTTTTCGTCTTGTCCGGCTTCATCATCTATTACGCCAACGCGCGCCACGCCGATCGGCCCGGATGGGCGAGCCGATATGCGTGGAGTCGGTTTGCGAGAATCTACATTCCCTATCTTCCGGTGGGGATCGCGATGGTCCTTGGTTACCTGTTCCTCGGCTGGGACAAGGGCCGCGGCGGTTGGAGCCTGCTGTCGTCCCTGACCTTGCTGCCGGCCGGACCGCCCGCCCTCGCGGTGGGCTGGACGCTGCAGCACGAGATATTCTTCTACGCACTCTTCTGGCTGTTGATGAAGACCCGGCTGCTGCTCGCGGGCTCTTTGATCTGGGCAGGCCTGATCGTTGCCGCGAGCTTTCTGTACGGCGTCAGGTCCAGTGTCCCGCTCTCCCTGATAAACCTGGAATTCCTTTTCGGGATGGCGGCCGCGTGGGCCTTCCTGAACGGCAGGCTGCCGGCAGGGGCGATCCTCCTGGCCGTCGGTTCGCTGATCGTCGGCGGGTTTCTGATGCTGGGCGGAAACCTCTATTCGTCGCCGATCTTCGGTCTCGGTATGACCTTGATCATCGCGGCCGCGATTCGGGCCGAGGTGGCGGGACGGCTGGCCGTCGCCCGTCTGCCGGTCCTTCTAGGCAACGCTTCCTACGCCATCTATCTAGTGCATTTCCCGCTGATATCGATGACGGTCTGGAGGCTTCGGGACCTCGGCGCGAACTGGGCGGCGGCGCTGTCGGCCGCGATCTGCCTCTCCGCGGTCGCCGGTCTCGCCTATCACTTGCTCTACGAAGCTCCGGCGCTGCGCGCCGCCAGACGCCGGATTTCCGGAAGGATCGTCCGGCCCCCGCCTCGGGCGGAAGCTCAGCCGCGGCCTGTCGAGGAATCCGGCGGCGGAGAAGGCGGCTGATCGGCGGGCGATCTTTCGCCTCCGCGGAACCAGCCGCTCACCGAATAGCGGCGGCTCTCCGCGAAGGGTGCAACCAGGGTGACGCAATGGCGCTGCGGCACGGCGAACAGGTTGAGCGCGTTGAAAGCGGGGGTGTAGGCCCGTTCGACGTGACCGTCGGCCCCCGGAAACAGAAGCAGCCCGCCCCAATCGACGTCCCATGACGGGCTGAGGCCGAACGAATAAGCGGCCCGGCGCTTCTCGTCCCGCTGGTCGTCATTGTGCATGCTCAGGAAGTCGCCGGGCCCATAGGCCGTGGCCTGCCCGTCGGCGAACAGGACGTCGTTCGCGCCGGTGATCGCCTTCACCAGGGACAGGATCGGCGCGGACGACAAAAAATCCGCGAACAGGTTCAGCGGCGTGGGATCCGCTGCGCGCTCGTCCTCGCCCTCGGGTACGTAGACGGTCTGGAAACAGTAATGGATTCCGTCCGGATTGGCCTGGCGAACGACCCGGTTCAAACTTTCCCTCTGCTTGTCCGTGAAGTCCGCCGGGGAGAATTCGTAGCGTTTGTCGCCGTGCCGGATGGCGACACGCCAGCCCGGATCGCCGCGGAGGTGCCGAAGCAGCGCCTCGGCATCCTCCTCCATCAGAAAGTCGGCGATATGAACGCGGCGGTGCCTGCCGAAGCCAGCCGCCAGACGTTCCACGTCAAGCGCCGGATTCAACCGAAACGAGCATTTTTCATGGCTCGAAGGCCGCATCAAGCCGCGTGCAAGACCGGGCTCGGCCGATGCCGGCGCCGGCATTCCGTCTTAGGACGCGAAAACGACGTCCACCGGACCCGTGCCGCGGGATCCTTCGGCCATTCCGGCTTCGATGCGACGAAGCTCAGGCCGCTGCCAAGCCGCCTGTTGAGCCGTCTCGCGCGCGGTGACGGCTTCCTTGTTCTCGCGGTTCATAAGTGACCTCCTGCTGGGGCCGCTGATATAACGAATGAACGATCAAGACAAGCAGCACGAACGCGTAACGACCGGCATGCGCCATCGCGGTTTTCGCGGGCGGCCGCCGTGCCCTTTCAGGCGTTGCTCCGAACGGCCTTGCGCAGAAAATGGCCGCTCACGATGCCTCGCAGCAAGGCGGCGCGATAAAGCGTCTCGGCCGGCCCGCTGTCCCACCCGCCGCTGGGCCAGCTTTCCACGAGGCCGCGCATTCGAGCGAGATCGAGCGCCGCCGCCGCCTCGGGAACCTGCTCGAGACGGCCGATCTCCAAGGCCAGATCGGCCGGCGAGGCCGCCACCTGCTCATGCCAGTCGACGGCGGGGATGCCTTTCCGCCGCTCTGCCAGCACGTGCGCCGGAATCCGGTCCGCGAACGCGCGCCTCGCCACCGCGCGGCTCTCGCCCCGGTTCAGGAACGCTTCCATGGGCAGGGCGAGGGTGTACTCGACCAGGCGGCGGTCCGTCGTCGGATCGCGCTGGTCGATTCCCCACCCGGCGAGCGAGCCCTTGTGCAAGTTGCCGAAGTCGATGCGCCGGAGGCACCAGAGACGAATGTCGAAGCCGTCCTTCGGCGGGCGGTAGCCGAAATCGTGGGCCTGCCCGGCGGCGCGGCGCTCCAGATCGAGCGTCCTTTGCGGATTGATCGCCGTGTAGCTCGTCAGATCGTAGTCGAGCCGGCCGCCCGATCGACTTGCGGCGCGCCACAGCGGAGCCGGCAGCCACGGACCGAAGGCGTCGGCGAGAACGCCCTTCCACGATCTCTGCCCGCTCCCCACGAACGCCCGGCCCTCCCGAGCCAGGGTCAGCCAGCGGCCCGTCCCCGCAAGCTCGGCAAATCGCTCCCACCCGGGATAGCTGATCGAATAATTGCCCATTACCGCAGGCAGAACGACCCGGACCCCTCGGCTTCGGGCCTCCTCGTTGACCCTCTTCCACCATCTCTGGTTGCAGACGTTGACCAGCGGCCGCTCGAAGAGAAAGAAATCCCGATCCAGCTCGTCGAGAATTTTCTGGCCGTTCGGCCGGACGAGGACATGGTCCATGTTGGGATAAAGCGAGGCGGTCGCACCGGCGAGCTCGCTTTCGTCGCCGATGCGCTCGGCCCGCATCGCCCCCCGATAGCCTTCGCGCGGGACGGCGGTCAGGGCCAGAACCCCGCCACCGCGTTCGCCCATCAGCCGAGCCGCCGTGGTGGCCACGGCGGAGCTGTCGAACCCGCCGCTGAGGTGGGCTCCCACCCGATCGCCGGCACCGCGCAGTCGAGCCGCCACCGCCACGTCGAGATGATGGCGAAGGCCTTCCGCATAGTCTCCGGCGCTTCCCGCCTTGCCGGTGCCCCGGCGCGGCTGCCAGTGAAGGCTCGTTCGAACCTGCCCGTCGCCTACCACCGCGAGCTGCCCGGCCTCGACCCGGCTGATTCCCTCGAAGAAGCTGCGCGGACCGGATTCCGGCATCAGGGCGAGGAATTCGGCCGCCCGAACCTGATCCGGCGCGTAAGCCACCGAGGGCAGTGCATGAAGTCCCTTGGGCATCGATGCAAAGGCGAAGACGCCGTCGCCGCGATGATAATGAAGCGGCCGGTTGCCGAGCGCGTCGCGCGCCAGGAACAGGCGGCGCTCGCGGCCGTCCCAAAGGGCGAATGCATAATCCCCGACGAGACGGTCGAACGAAGCGGATTCCCATCGCTCCCAGGCTCGCATCAGCAGGGCCGCGTCGCACAGGGTCCCGGCCTCGGAGCCCTCGATCCCCAGCGCGCGGGCGAGCTCGTCCCGATTGTCGAGCCGCAGGTCGGCGACGAGGGCGAAGCGGCCGCCGCCGCCGAGTTGCGGCCTCCGGTCGAACCTGTCTTCGGGAAGAGTTCGGAACAGGCAACGGCCGAGCGCCACGTCTCCGTCGTCCCAGAGGCCGGTATCGTCGGGGCCGTAAATTCGCTGGGCCGAGAGCATCCGGCGGCAGCACTCGGCCGAAGCCGGTTTTCCGTCGAAGTGCCAGAAGCCTGCCAGCGCCGTCATGAGTCGGTATCCGGTTGACCTGCGAACGATAGAGGACGGGGCGAAATCCGGAAAGGCGGCTGTAAGAGCGTCCGCGGCAACCGAATCATTCCCATTCGATGGTCCCTGGCGGCTTCGACGTATAATCGTAGACGACCCGGTTGATGCCCCTCACCTCGTTGACGATTCGAGTGGCGACCCGCGACAGGAAGGCGGAGTCGAACGGATAGACGTCCGCGGTCATTCCGTCGGTCGAGGTGACGGCGCGAAGGCCGCAGACATATTCGTAGGTCCGCCCGTCGCCCATCACGCCCACCGTACGGACCGGAAGAAGCACCGCGAAGGCCTGCCAGATGGCATCGTAGAGGCCGGCCTTGCTTATCTCGTCGAGATAGACGGAGTCGGCCTTGCGGAGGATGTCGCAGCGCTCCTTCGTCACCTCGCCCGGGATCCGGATGGCGAGGCCCGGACCCGGAAAGGGGTGGCGGCCGACGAAGGCCTCGGGGAGGCCGAGCTCGCGGCCGAGCTCGCGAACCTCGTCCTTGAACAATTCGCGAAGCGGCTCGACCAGCTGCATGTTCATCCGCTCGGGCAGGCCGCCGACATTGTGGTGGCTCTTGATCGTCACGGACGGGCCGCCGGTGAAGCTGACGCTTTCGATCACGTCCGGATAGAGCGTGCCCTGGGCAAGGAAATCGGCACCGCCGATCTTCTTCGCCTCCGCCTCGAAAACATCGATGAAGGTCTTGCCGATGAACTTTCGCTTGGCCTCCGGGTCGGTGAGCCCGGCGAGGCCGCCGAGGAACAGATCCTGGGCGTCGACGTGGACGAGCGGGATGTTGTAATGCCCGCGGAACAGCGAGACGACCTGCTCGGCCTCGTTCTGCCGCATCAGGCCGTGATCGACGAAGACGCAGGTGAGCTGGTGGCCGATCGCCTCGTGGATAAGGACCGCGGCGACCGCGCTGTCGACTCCGCCGGAAAGGCCGCAAATCACCCGGCCGTTGCCGACCTGCCCGCGAATCCCGGCGATCTTGGTTGCCCGAAACTCGGCCATGGTCCAGTCGCCGCCGAGGCCGCAGACGTGGCGGACGAAATTGGCGATCAGCCTGCCGCCGTCGGGCGTGTGGACGACCTCGGGATGGAATTGCAGGCCGTAGAAGCGCCGGGCCTCGTCGGCGGTGGCGGCGAAGGGCGCTCCGGGGGAGTGGGCGACGATTTTAAAGCCGGGCGGCAAAGCGTCGACCTTGTCGCCGTGGCTCATCCACACCTGGTGCTTCTCGCCCGGCGCCCAGAGGCCGTCGAACAGGGCGCAGCTATCCTCCACCTCGAGGAAGGCGCGGCCGAACTCGCTGTGATCGCCGGTGACGACCCTGCCGCCCAATTGCTCGGCCATGAGCTGCTGGCCGTAGCAGATGCCGAGCATCGGAACGCCGGCCTCGAACAGGGACGCATCGACACGGGGGCTGTCCTCGAGCGTAACCGAGGAGGGGCCGCCGGAAAGGATGATGCCCCTGGGCCTCAGCCGCTCGCAGGCTTCGACCGCCCGGCTGAACGGCGCGATCTCGCTATAGACCCCGGCCTCGCGCACCCGGCGGGCGATAAGCTGGGTCACCTGGCTTCCGAAATCGACGATGAGGATGGTTTCGGGGGGCTGGATTGTCATGAAGGCCGATAAGCGCGGGGGGGGCGGCGTGTAAAGGGACTGCCGTCGCCCCAGCGAAGGCTGCGGCCCGGCGGGTGAAGAACACCGCGCCGTTCATTCCCTGGGGTCCCAGCCTTCGCTGGGACGACGGATTCAACAGAAATGGGCGCGGACTCATCGTCCGCGCCCATCCCTTACGCAATCAACCGCTGGTTACAGGCGGAAGTCGGTGATCCGGCCGTTGCCTCGGGCGACGCAGGTGAAGTCGTCGCGTCCGTAGCGGCCCCGGTCGTAGCGGTTGTACCTGTCGTAGCCGCCATAGCCGGCCTGGACGACGCCGCGGACCCGGTAACGGTTGTTGCCGGTCCGGTCCACGTCGAGGATCTGGACCTGGCCGCGTCCCATGCGCTGGGCTTGCTGGGCGCAGGCCTGGACGGCGTAATTGTAATTGCCGCGATAGCGGTTGCCGTAACCGTAGCCGTAGCGGCTGTCGTCTCGGCCGATCGCCGAAGTGATGGCGGCGATCCCGCCGAGAACGGCGATCCCGGTGATGATGTCTCCCGCGTCGATGCCGCCGCGGTCGCGATCGTAATAGCGGTCGCGATACTGGGCTTCGGCCGGAGCGGCGAAACCGACGGCCGCGATGGCCGCGGCGCCCGCGCCGAGCATGGTTTTCGAAATGGCCTTCATGGCGAAATCCTCCTGTAGAAATGCCCGGTACGGATGCTTGGGCTATGTTCCCTTTCTACAGGAGCGGGGGTGAGCTTGTGCTGAACCGCGCTGTCGGCATTCGTTCAGCTTCCCCGGGGGAACAGGCCCGGCGCAGCTCCACCACACTTCGTATGGTCCTCCTCCCCGGCAAAAGCCGGGGAGGAATTCAGCCTAGAAGCGGAAGCGCAGGGTCGCCCTTGCCGTGGTCGGGGCGCCCGGCGCGATATTGTTGTCGCTGTGGGCGGTCGCGAAATAATCGGCGCCGAGAAGATTCTCGACATTGACCTGGGCCTCGATGCCGTCGGTGAGCTCGTAGAACACGGCCGCGTCGACTCTGGCGTAGCCGGGCAGGGTCACCGAATTGCCGAGCGAGGCGTAGGATTTCGAGGCCGCGACCACGCCCAGGCCGAAGCCCAGAGCGCTGGTGAAATTGTAGCGGTTCCAGACCGAGAACTGGTGGCGCGGAACCAGCGGCGCTTCGCAATCGCCGCCGGGGCAGGCCGAGGTGGCCCGGGTCACCTTCGCCTTCTGAAGCGCATAGCCGGCCGAGATCTGCCATTTATCGGTGACGTTGCGCTCGAGCCCGAACTCGATCCCCCGGCTTCGCTGGGCGCCGCTAAGCACGACCCGGGTCGGATCGTTGGGATCGGTCGCGCGGGTATTGGTTCGGTCGAGCTGGTAGAGCGCGGCGGTCGCCAGCAGCCCGTCGATCGGCTCCCATTTCACCCCGATTTCGTAATTGTCGAAGCGCTCCGGCTTCAGCGCCTCGCCGGTCAGGTCCAGCGAGGTGAACTGGTCGCCGGAGCTCGGCAGATAGGAGCGGCCGTAGCTTGCGTAGAGCGAGAGATCGGGCGTCGGCTTGAAGATCAGGCCGAGGCGCGGCGAGAACAGCTCGTCGGTGCGGCTGAAGGTCGCGCCGTTGTTGAGATCGACGATATCGAGCTTGAACCGGTCGAATCGAAGCCCGGCGACGATCTCGAAATGGTCGGACAGCTTGATCTGGTCCTGAGCGTAGAGCGCGAAGATGGTGGCTTCGCTGTCGTTATGCGCGGCCGGGGTACGGCCGGCATTGTTGTTGACGGGACGGAAGATGAGGTCCGAGTCGAAGGTCGGGCTCCCGACCGGAACGAAGACGTTTCCGTTGTCGATCGGCACGCCGTCGAAATCGCGCTGGAAGAAGCCGTTGAGGCGGCGGTTGAACGTGTCCTGCCGGCCCAGCTCGAACCCGACCAGCAGCGTCTGCTCGACCCCGCCGAGGCGGTTCTCCCAGATAAGGTCGGTCTGGCTGAACAGATTCTTCCGGACGGTCAGGTTGCGATAGGCGGAAAGCCGAACCAGGCCGGTGGCTTCGACGAGGTCGCCCGGAAAGACGTTCTGATAGACTTTGTCATAGTCGCCGTAGCTGGTCCGGTTGCGGAGGGTCAGCCCCTCGCCGAACCGATGCTCGAGAGCGATGCTCGCGACATGCGCGTCGATATCGGCGAAGCTCTCCTCCGGATCGCCGAAGAAGGTGCGACGGACTCCGGCGAGGGGCCGGTTGCCGTCGGCGGGGATGCCGCGATCGGCGGTTCGCCGGTCGTGGAAATATTCGTAGGAGAGGTCGATCCTGGTGTCGCCGAGCTCCGCTCCGAGCACCGGATTGAGGCCGTAGCGCTCGAGCTCGACGTGGCGGCGGAAGCTCTCGCCATTCTCATAGATTCCGTTCAGCCTGAGGCCTGCCGAATCGCCGAGCGGCTGGTCGAGGTCGCCGGTCAGCCGGAAGCCGCCTTCGCTGTCGCCTTGCGCCGCGAACTCGCGATAGGGGCGGAAGCCGGAGCGCTTGGTCACCCGGTTGACCACTCCGCCGCCGCCGCCGCGGCCGAAGATCATGGCATTGGGGCCGCGAAGCACCTCGATCCGCTCCGAATTGTAGAGGTCGCGGAAATATTGGACGTCGTCGCGGACCCCGTTGACGAAGAAATCCGCGGTCGTGTTGTTGCCGCGAAGCGTGATCTGGTCGCGATTGCCCTCGCCGGTGCCCGGCGTTGCGCCGGGAACATAGGTCAGGACGTCGGCGATCGAGCGAAGCGCCTGGTCCTCGATCTGGCTCTCCGAGACGACCGAGATGGACTGGGGAACGTCCTCGATGTCGGTGCAGGTTTTTGTCGCGGTGCAGGTCGTCCGCGCTCCATATTCGGGACGCTGGCCGGTCACGACGATGGTCGACTGATCGTCGAGCGCCGCCGAATCGAGCGCGGCGGCTTCGTCGGCGGCAACGGCGGGGGCCGCGAGCGCGGAAGCGAGGGCGAGGAAGGAAATCGAGCGCAGGTACATGGAAACCCCTTGGAAGCGCGCATCATTGCGTCGCAGATCGGGGGGTCTATCGTTGTTGAGAATGTTTCGCAATAGCAATTTGTGAAACATTTCTCCTCGAGATTTCTCGGGGAGGGGGACCGCGCGAAGCGCGGTGGAGGGGCTCTCGGCGTCAGAAAGAAGCGCCGCCACCATGCTTCGCAAGGTCCCCCTCCCCGGCATTTGCCGGGGAGGACTTAAGGTGTCCTCGCCGCGAAAGGGTCAGCGGCATCCCGCCGGCGGGGCGGAGGGTGACCATGCCGTGGACCCGCACCTCATGGCCGGGCACGGGAGAGAAGCGCCAGCGGCTCAGCCAGTGGGCGAGAATGGTGAGCGCCTCGGCCGTCGCGAAGCGGGCGCCGACGCACAGGCGCGGCCCGGCGCCGAACGGGATATATTGGAATCGGTGACGGCCCTCCCGCCGCTCCGGCGCGAACCGGCCGGGGTCGAATTCGTCGGGCCGCTCCCACAAGGCCTGGTGACGGTGGAGTATCCAGGGCCAGATCGAGACGATGTCGCCGGGCAGCACCTCCTCGTCGCCGAGCCGGTCCGACGCCACCGCCTGGCGGTCGAAGCGCGGCGCCGGCGGGTAGAGCCGGAGCGACTCCTCCAGAACCATCCGAAGCAGCGGCAGTCGGTCGGGCAAATCCGGCCCCTCCCCCGCCGCCACGGCCTCGGCGCTCTCCGCGGCGATCCGGCCCTGAAGCTCCGGCTGCCGGGACAGCAGATAGAGGGTCCAGGTCAGCGCATTCGCCGTGGTCTCGTGGCCGGCGAGGTAGAAGGTCATTGCATTGTCGGCGGCGAGCCGCGCGGCCTGCCGGGGCTCGAACCGCTCGCCCAGGCCGCGGATGAGCCTGCCGAGGAAGTCGTCCGGCCCGCCGTCCGGAAGCCGTTCGCGCACCACCGCCTCGAGCGTGCCGCGCAGATATTTCTGGCCTCGCTGGGCCCTCCAGCCTTGGCGGGTCCAGGGAATCCGGGGCAGGCCGAGCATCGCCTGAAGCCGGGCTTCGCTGACCCCTTCCAGCGCCGCGGCGATATGGGCCATCGCCGAGTCGCGGGTGAGCCGGGCATCGCCGCTGAACAGGGTGTTGGAGATGATCCGCATCGTCGCCTGGGTCGCCTCGACGGCCATGTCGCGGACTCCGGGCCGCCAGCGCTCCACCGCCTCGCGCCCGACGCTTCCGAATTGCGGAATCGAGGAGTCCACGGCCGCCGGTGCGAAATTGGCGGCGACGATCTTCCTCTGCTCCCGCCACAGCCCGCCGTCCGAGGTCAGCAGGCCCTCGCCGATCGCGGGGGCGAGCAGCCGCTTGACCACGTCGGGCTTCACATAATTGGAGGCATTGTCGAGCAGGACGTGCTGGACCAGGTCCGGATCGAGCGGGATGTGGACGTTGAAGCCGAGGATCCTGCGCTTCATGTAGGGCTGGCGAAAAGCGAGCTCCGACCAGCCGTAGACGGCGGTCCGGGCCCGTTCCCCGACGAAGCCGCGCCAGACCGGGACCGGGCCGGCGCCGCGCGGGGGATGAGGCGGGATGAAGCGGGCGTTTTGCCTCCCTGCCGGCGAAGCCGGTGGGGAGGGGGACCAGGCGGAGCCTGGTGGAGGGGTAGCTGGCTCGGTGCCGGCGGGTCCCTTCAGATCCTCAGATTCCTGCGCCAATTACCCCTCCACCACACTTCGTGTGGTCCCCCTCCCCATCTCGCGATGGGGAGGCAAATCATTCCGCCGCCAGCAGGCTTTCCGCCCCGCCCAGGTCGACGCTGACCAGGCGGCTGACGCCTTTTTCGATCATGGTGACTCCGAACAGACGGTGCATCCGGCTCATCGTCACCGCATTGTGGGTGACGATAAGGTAGCGGGTCGCCGTCTCGTTCACCATCCGGTCGAGCAGGTCGCAGAAGCGCTCGACATTGGCGTCGTCCTGCGGCGCGTCGACCTCGTCGAGGACGCAGATCGGCGCCGGATTGGTGAGGAACAAGGCGAAGATGAGGGCGATCGCGGTCAGCGCCTGCTCGCCGCCGGAGAGCAAAGTGAGGGTGGAGAGGCGCTTGCCGGGCGGCTGCGCCATGATCTCCAGCCCGGCCTCGAGCGGATCGTCCGACTCGACCAGCTCGAGATGCGCCTGGCCGCCTTCGAAGAGAGTCGTGAACAGGCTGCGGAAATGACGGTCGACCGTCTCGAAGGCGGTGAGGAGGCGGGCCCGGCCCTCGCGGTTGAGGCTTCCGATCGAGCCTCGAAGGCGATTGATCGCAAGCCCCAGCTCCTCGCGCTCCGCCTGCGAGGCGGTCCGGCTTTCGTCCAGCTCGGCGAGCTCGTTCTCGGCGATGAGGTTGACCGGGCCGATCCGCTCGCGTTCCGCCGACATGCGCTCGTGGCGGCTCGATTCCTCGCCTGCCGGGACGATCGAGGATTCGTCGAAGCCAAGCTTCCCGGGAAGGAGCGGCGGCGGGCATTCGAACCGCTCGCCCGAAATCCGGCCCATCTCGATCCGCCGGGCTTCCTGATTTTCGTGGCGGGCGGCGGCGCCTGCCCGGGCCTCGCGGGCGGTGGCGAGCGCCTCGGCGACCTCGGCAAGCCGGGCCTCGGCGTGACGAAGCGCCGATTCGCCCTGCCGCTCCGCTTCCGCCGCCGCCGAAGCGGCCTTGCCGGCTTCCCCGGCCTCGGCCTCCAGAGCTTCGATCCGGCGCTCTATCTCGGCCGGAGCGTCGGCCAGCCGTTCGGCCTCGGCCTCCGCCTCGGCGATCCGCCGGCCCATGTCGGAGTGGCGTTTCGCGGCTTCGGCGGCCCGGACCCGCCAGTCCGCGGCTTCCTTGACCGCCGCCTCGGCGCGCTGCTTGTCGGCGCTGACCGCCCGGGCGTGGGTAGCCGCTTCGGCGCGCACCTCGGCAAGGGCGTGCTGTGCGGCTTCGGCGACCCGGCGGAGGCCCGCCACCCGAGCCTCGGTATCGGCCGAATCGGGCAGTTCGGCGACGGTCCGCCGAGCCTCCTCGTCGCCGCGCCGAGCTTCCGCCAAATCCAGAGCCGCCTGCTCCAGGCGATCGGCGAGGCCGGTGCGGCGCAGGTCGAGCCGCTCTATCTCCACCCGGGCTGAATCCTCGGCGCGGCCGGAATCGCGTATTTCGGCAGACGCTTGCGACTCGCTCCGGCGAGCCTCGCCGGCGGAGTCGCGGGCGGACTCCATCTCCGCCAGCGCCTCGGCGATTCGGGCC
>JBAWCC010000097.1:0-4251 GCA_049590095.1 Allosphingosinicella sp.
GGCCAGGGCGGCGGCAAGCGCGCCAGGGCGGAACGCGGCGGAGGTCATGCAGCGCGCGCCGTCAAGCCGCGCAAGGCGGAACGTCACGCCTTCCGCGCCGAGAGGAAGGTCGAGCGGCCCAGGCGAGTCGAGCGGCGCGCCATTCGCGACGAGCGCCGCCAGGATCATTTCGTCCGCCGTTCCGGCGAGGACCGCCGGGACTTCCGCCGGGTGGGCCGCGATTATCGCGATGTCCGCCGGATTCGCGATTATCGTCCGGGCGAGCCCCGCTTCGGCGGCTACGACCGTTTCTGTCCCCCGGGCCTCGCCAGGAAGGGCAATGGCTGCCTTCCTCCGGGCCAGGCGAAGAAGCGCTTCGCCCGCGGCCAGCGGATCGATCGGGACTGGTTCGAGGGTTATCGGATGCCGGTCGCCTACCGGAGCTTCTACCAGGACAGTTCGGACCATTATTACAGCTACGACGACAGCGGCTACATCTACCGCTCCGACCGCGGCAGCGACCTGATCAGCGCGATCATTCCCCTGTTCGGCGGCGGCTTCGGGATCGGCCAGCCGCTTCCGGCGGGCTACGACGCCTACAACGTTCCGTATCAGTATCGCGACGATTATTACGACACCGACGAATCGCTCTACCGCTACGGCGACAACGCCATCTACCGGGTCGACAACCAGTCCGGCCTGATCGACGGCATCGTCGCCCTGCTCGGCGGCGACCTCAATGTCGGCCAGGAGCTGCCCGGCGGCTACGACGCCTACAATCTGCCGATGGACTATCGCGACGACTATCAGGACGGCGACGAACATCTCTATCGTTACGCCGACGGGAACATCTATCAGGTCGACGCCAAGACCCAGATGATCCAGGCGATCGTCGAGATGCTCGCCTGAAGGAGCCGAGGATGAAAAGACTGCCCTTTGCCGCCGCCGCCCTCCTCGCCGTCGCCGCCTGCCAGGGCGACGACGGCAACCGGACGGAAGCGAATGGCGCGGCCCCTCAGGCCGCCGCCAAGGGCGAGCAGCCGAAGACCAGTCTTCAGCAGGCGCTGGCCGCTTCCAACGACCACAAGACGCTCGCCAATGCGGTCAAGGCGGCCGGGTTGACCGAGACCCTGTCGGGGGCTCAGCCCTACACCCTGTTCGCGCCCACCGATGCGGCGTTCGCGAAGCTTCCGGCCGGCGCCGCCAACGGCCTGCTCGCGCCCGAGGCCAAGGGCCAGTTGGTTGCGCTGCTCACAGGGCATATCGTCCCTGGGCTGGTCACCGCCGACGACCTCGGCCGGGCGATCGAGCGCGGCAAGGGCAAGGCCGAGCTGGCCACCGTCGGGGGCTCCAATCTGAACTTCGCCCGGGAAGGCGAGTCGATCGTCGTCACCGACGCCGCCGGCGGGCGGGCACTCGTCGCCGGCGCGGAGAAGCTCGCCTCGAATGGAGTCGTCCACAGCGTCGACGGGGTTCTGGGAGGGCGGTAATTCGTCACCCCAGCGGAGGCTGGGGTCCATGCCGGGCCAGGATGGATGCCAGCCTTCGCTGGCTGACGCGTGCACCGAATCTGCACCACCTTTTCGCCCCTAGCTGAAGCTCACCCCATCCCCATTCCACACGCCGCGCGCATCACGGCCCGATGGAACTCACCGCCCCCTCTCCCGCCGCGCCCTGGTATCTTCATCTCCGCCGCTTCAGCTTCGTCCGGAAGCTCGTGCTCGCCGGCGCCCTCGTCGCGCTCGCCGATCACCTCTTCTTCTTCCAGCGGGTCGGATCCACCGCCGGCCTGTTCGCGGCCGCCTTGCTGATCGCGATCCTGATCGCCGCCCCGGCCATCGGCCGAAGCAGGCCCGCGCTCGCCGCCGGCGCCGCCGCCTTGCTCTTTGCGATGGTGCTGGGGGACGATCCCTCGCCGCTCGCCGCCCTTCTGTTCCTCGCCGCCGCTTCCCTGGCCGTGCTCCTCCCCCGCCGCCGGGCCTTCGACGACGGCTGGCGCTGGACCAGGCGCCTCCTCATTCACGCCTTCCTGTCTCCGTTCGCGCCCCTGCTCGACTGGGGCCGGCTTCGGGCCGCGAGGCGCCGCCGGGGCCCGGCGCGAATCGCTGCGGCTTTGCCTTTGCTGGCCCTTCCGGTCCTCGGCACCGCCCTCTTCCTGGCCCTGTTCAGCGCGGCCAACCCGCTCATCTCCGATGCCCTCGCGAGGCTCGACCTGCTGGTCGTGGTGGGCGGCTTCTCGATCGTCCGGGCGTTCTTCTGGGTACTGGCGATTCTCTTCGTCTGGAGCTTCCTCCGGCCGCCGCGCACGATCCTGCGGGCGCCGGCGGAGGCGAGGGGAGAATCGGCCGCCCTCCCCGGGGTCAGCCCCGCCTCGGTCGCGCTCTCTCTGGCCGCCTTCAACCTCCTCTTCGCGCTCCAGAACGGGCTCGACTTCGCCTTCCTGTGGAGCGGAGCGTTGCTGCCGGGCGACATGAGCCTCGCGGAATATGCCCATCGCGGCGCCTATCCGCTGATCGCGACCGCCTTGCTCGCCGCCCTGTTCGTCCTCGTCACCCTTCGCCCCGGAACGCCCACCGGCGAAAGCCCGCTGGTCCGCCGCCTCGTCTACGTCTGGATCGCCCAGAACGTCGTCCTCGTCGCTTCGACGATGCTCCGCACCCTCGACTATATCGAGGCCTATTCGCTCACCCGCCTGAGGATCGCCGCCCTCGCCTGGATGGTCCTCGTCGCGATCGGCCTCATACTGATCTGCATCCGGCTCTGGCGCCGGAAGAGCGGCCCCTGGCTGATCAACGCCAACCTCGCCGCCGCCCTTCTTGCCCTCTCAATCTGCTCGGTCGTCGATCTCGGAGCGCTCGCCGCCCGCTGGAACGTCCGCCACGCCCGCGAAGCCGGAGGAGCCGGAGTGCGGCTCGACCTGTGCTATTTGAACAATCTCGGGCCCTCCGCCCTCCTTCCCCTCATCGAGCTGGAGAGCCGACCGATCGGGCCCCGCTTCCGCGAGCGGGTGAGCTGGACCCGCAATCTCGTCATGGACCGGCTCGCCACCTCCCAGGCCGACTGGCACGGCTGGACCTTCCGGGGCGCCCGCCGCTCCGCCGAGGCGAGGCGGCTGATCGCGGAGCGCGGCCTTCCGCGCTTCTCCGCCGACATTCGCGGCTGCGACGGCCGGCGGGTGCGGGTCTCAGGCTTTGACAGCCGCCGCTCGGGGGTGTGACATGTACGCGATGAGCCACAAGATCCTCCTCGTCGACGACGACGCCCATATCCGCCAGCTGCTCGCCTTCGCGCTCGGCAAGGCCGGAATGAAGACGGTCGAGGCGGAGGACGGCGAAGCGGCGTTGAAGGAGGTCGAGCGCGAGCGGCCCGATCTCATCGTCCTCGACATCAACATGCCCCGGATGGACGGGCTCGAAGTCTGCCGCAGGCTCCGCGCCGAGGGCGATCTGCCGATTCTCTTCCTCTCCTCCCGCGACGACGAGATCGACCGGGTGCTGGGCCTCGAGCTCGGCGGCGACGATTACGTGATCAAGCCCTTTTCCCCCCGAGAGGTCGTCGCCCGGGTCAGCGCCATCCTGAAGCGCGGCGGCCGGGCGCTGGCCGAGGCGGGTCCGAAGGCCGCGCTCGTCCACAATCGCCTTCGCCTCGATCCCGAAGCCTGGGAAGCGCATTGGGACAAGGTGCAGGTGCCGGTCACGGTCACCGAGTTCCAGCTCCTCCAGCTTCTCGCCAGCCTGCCCTCCAAAGTCTTCACCCGCGACTCCATCATCGACCGGCTCCACGGCCCCGGCTTCGCCATCACCGACCGGACGATCGACAGCCACATCCGCAACCTTCGCGCCAAATTCGCTTCTCTGGGCGGCGGTGACCTGATCGAGACTCGCGCCGGAATCGGCTACCGAATCGGCCGCTGCCTCGGTCAGGACCCCGCTTGATCCGACCGCTGAAGGAATTCGCGAAGCGCCACTGGCCGGCGCTCAGGCTCCGCACCCTGCTCTTCCTTACCCTGCTGTTCGTCGCGGCGCTTCCGGGAGTCGGCGCCGTCTTCCTCCGGGTCTACGAGAACACGCTGGTTCAGCAGACGGAGGCCGAGCTGATCGCCCAGGCCGCGGTGCTGGCGGGGGCCTATCGCGCCGCCTGGCCCGAGCCCTATACGGACCCGCCGCCGGGTCCGCTCACTCCCGAGCGCCCCACCATCGACCTCCGCTCGATGCCTGTGCTTCCCGCGCAGCCGGACGCCCGGCCGGCGCGCCGCCCTGCCGACCCCGGCGC
>JBAWCC010000098.1:0-5354 GCA_049590095.1 Allosphingosinicella sp.
GGGGTCGCCGCGGCCGCCTAGCCTTTGCCGCAAGACGCGCGACTGCCGGCGCCCCTCACCCCTTATTGTCGAACAACCGCACCTCCACCGCACCGGCATCGAAGCCGTCCAGAAGCCGCGCATTCACCCCCATCTTCCCGAAATCCTCGCCGAGCGTCCGCCAGTGGGTGCCGCAGCCGCAGGTGGGGCAGTGGTGGATTCCGATCATCTTGTCGCCCCAGACGTAGGGGATCGTCTCGCCCTCCACCTTGACCGCGCCGTCGGGATAGTAAGCGACCAGCCAGGCGGTCTTTGCGCAGAGCGAGCAATTGCAGGAGGCGACCCATTCGGGCGGGGCCGGGACCTCGATCCTGACGGCTCCGCAGTGGCAGCTTCCGGTGGCGACCATGGCGCCTTCTCCCTCTCGTCATTCCCGCGCACGCGCGAATCCACTACCAGGTCTTCGTCCGCGCTGAAGCCCGATGGAGTCCCGCTTTCGCGGGAATGACGGGAGGCGTCGAGACGGGGAAAACATGAAGATCGTCGGAAGCTATGTCAGCCCCTATGTTCGCAAGGTGCTCGCCTGCCTGGCGCTGAAGGGGCTCGACTACGAGATCGACCCGATCACGCCTTTTTACGGCAATGACGAATTCGAGCGGCTGAGCCCGCTTCGGCGGATTCCGGTGCTGGTCGCGGGCGATCTGACGCTCTGCGATTCCTCTGTCATCTGCGCCTGGCTTGACGAGGCCTATCCGCAGCGCCCGCTCCTGCCCCAAGGCCCGGAGGATCGCGCCCGGGCCCGCTGGCTGGAGGAATATGCCGATACCCGACTCGGCGACGTCTTCATCTGGGGATTGTTCTACCCGAAATTCGTCCACCCGATCGTCTGGGGCGAGCCCGGCGACGGGGCGCGGATCGCGAAGACTCTCGCCGAGGATCTGCCCCGCGAGCTCGACTATCTGGAAGGGCAGCTCCCCCCCGACGGCTGGCTGTTCGGAGACGATATCGGCCTCGCCGAGATCGCCCTGGCGACGTTCTTCCGCAATGGCGCCCATGTCGGCTTCGAGCCCGACCGCGAGCGCTGGCCGGCCGTCGCGGCCTTCGTCGAACGCGCCCTCGCCCATTCCTGCTTCGCTTCCCTGCTGCCCTTCGAACGGGTCCAGCTCGGCACCAGCCCGGCCGGCCGGCGCAAGGCGCTGCTCGAGGCCGGCGCTCCGCTGACGGCCGAGACGATGGCGGCGAGGGAGCCGCGCAAGGGGATCATGCGGCTGTAGCCGGATTTGAGGCTCCGCGCCGCGACGGCGCCCGTCGGCGCTCATCAGCACCCTAGCCACCCCGCCCCCGCTCGCGTAGCGTATTGAACGAGAACGGGAAGCGAGAGGACAGATCGATGAGCGCGGACGGGAAGAGCGGCCATATCCGGCTGACGTCGCATCCCGGATCGCGCGGGCCGGTCCGGTTTCCGCTGACGTGGGGCGCGGCGACGGCGGCGGAGCGGGGGCCGGTGGTCGCCACCGTCAATTCGCGCTCGGACCGCAACGCCATCGGCGCGCATGGCGGCTCCTATTCAATCTACCGCGCGCTGGCCATCTCCTCGGGAGCGATGGATCCCAATGCCCGGCCCGACCTCAACGACACTTCGCCGGTCTGCGAGATCGGGCCCCATCCGCAATGGGGCGATCCCGGCAGGATCGTGTCGCTCGATCCCTGGGGCCACAGGGTCGCCCAGGATTTCGGGGAGCTGATCGAGGAAGGGATCGACATTCGTCCTTCGATCGCGATCACCAGAGCGCGGCTGACCCTGCACGAGATCCAGGGGGCGATCACGGCGGGCAGGCTCGAGGTCGACGGCGACATCGTCCATGAAGCGGGCGACGTCTCGGTCACCAAGATCGCGGTCGACCCGGTCTGGTGGCTGCCCGGAGTAGCCGAGCGTTTCGGGGTCGCCGAGGGAAGCCTCAGGCGCTGCCTGTTCGAGCAGACCGGCGGAATGTATCCCGAGCTCGTCACCCGGCCCGATCTGTCGGTGTTCCTGCCTCCAATCGGTGGAATGACCCTCTACATCTTCGGCGATCCCGCGGCGCTGGGCGATACGTCGAAGACCCTGACCTGCCGGGTCCATGACGAATGCAACGGCTCCGACGTGTTCGGCTCCGACATCTGCACTTGCCGCCCCTATCTCACCCACGGAATCGAGGAGGCGACCCGGCAGGCCCAGGCCGGAGGCACCGGGCTGATCGTCTATAACCGCAAGGAAGGCCGGGCGCTCGGCGAGGTGACCAAGTTCCTGGTGTACAACGCCCGCAAGCGGCAGCCCGGCGGCGACCAGGCGGCGACCTATTTCGAGCGGACCGAATGCGTCGCGGGGGTCCAGGACGCGCGCTTCCAGCAGCTCATGCCCGACGTGATCCACTGGCTCGGAATCACCCGGATCGACCGCTTCGTGTCCATGTCGAACATGAAGTACGACGCTCTGGCCGCCGGCGGGGTCGAGATCGGCGAGCGCGTGGCGATCCCGGACGGGCTGGTTCCGCCCGACGCCGGCGTCGAGTTGGAGGCGAAGAAGGCGGCCGGCTATTACACGCCCGCGGGGGCGCCGAGCGCCGAGCAGCTTCGCGGAGTCGTCGGTCGGGATCTGGGGAAGTTCTAGGGGTGAGTTCGCCCAGGGCCGTCATTGCGAGGAGCGAAGCGACGAAGCAATCCAGAGGGCCTCGGAGGCTCCGCTGGATTGCTTCGCTTCGCTCGCAATGACGGAAGACAGCATGCCCGACCCCGCCCTCCTCGCACTGCTCAGCGCCGCCGCCGTTCGCGAGAGGGCGCACGAGCTGCTGGAGATCGCGCTGGAGGGCGGGGTCGAAGGCTGGTCGGTCGATCTCGAGCGGCTCGACGATGCGGCCGACCTGACGGCGAATGTGACCCGGGAGGCCTATCCCGGCCTCACCATCCCCTTCCACGCGCGCTGGCGGCATTTCGTCGCAGGCGAGCCGCGGCTTCCGGAAGGCGACCGGGCTCAGCGGGCGCGGGCGGCCTTCGACCTGGTCATCCTCTCCGTCCTGCTCGACGCGGGCACCGGCCCGGCCTGGCAATTCTCCGACCCGGCGAGCGGCAGGACCTACGCGCGGTCCGAGGGCCTCGCGGTCGCCAGCCAGCGGCTGGTCGAGAGCGGAGCGCTGGGCACGAGCGGCGCCGCCTTGGCTGCGCTCGACGGCGAGACCCTGGCGCGGGGCTTCCAGGCGAGCGAGGCCAATCCGCTCGCCGGACTCAATGGGCGCACCGCTCTTCTCCGGCGCCTCGGAGCGCAGGTTCTGGCCCGGCCGGACCTGTTCGCCACCGCCGGCGAGCCGCGCCCGGGCGGCCTCTACGACGTGCTCGCCGCCCGCGCCGACAGAGGCAGGCTCCCCGCCCCGGCGATCCTCAAGCTTCTGCTCGAAGCGCTCGGGCCGATCTGGGCGGACCGGCTCGTCCTCGACGGCATCCCGCTCGGCGATTGCTGGCGACATCCGGCCATCCGCCGCGGCGACGCCAGCGACGGCCTCGTGCCGCTCCATAAATTGTCGCAATGGCTGGCTTATTCCCTGATCGAGCCGCTCGAAGCGGCGGGCATCGAAGTGTTCGACGTGGACGGGCTGACCGGCCTCGCCGAATATCGCAACGGCGGACTGTTCGTCGATACGGGCGTGCTGAAGCTCACCGATCCCGAAGCCGCCGCCCGGCCTCACCAGGTGTCAGACCCGTTGATCGTGGCGTGGCGCTCGATGACGGTCGCGCTGCTCGACCGGATGGCGCCGCCGGTTCGGGAACGGCTCGGCGTGAGCGTCGAGGCTTTCCCCCTCGCGCGAATGCTCGAAGGCGGGAGCTGGGCGGCGGGCCGGTGGATCGCCGCCGAGCGGCGCCCCGGCGGCGGACCCCCTTTCACCATCATCAGCGACGGAACGGTATTCTAGACATGGACGGCCTCACGATCGTCGACCACCCCCTGGTCCAGCACAAGCTCACCATCCTTCGCGACAAGGGCAGCTCGATCCTGCTGTTCCGGACGGTCGTGCGCGAGATCGCCACCCTGCTCTGCTACGAGGTGACACGCGACCTTCCCACCGACCTGGTCCGGATCGAGACCCCGATCGCGACGACCGACTCGCCCGCGATCGCCGGCAAGAAGCTGGTCTTCGCCCCGATCCTGCGCGCCGGCCTCGCCATGGCCGAGGGCATGCTCGACCTCGTCCCCTCCGCCAGGGTCGCCCATATCGGACTCTATCGCGAGCCGGTCTCGCTCCAGTGCGTCGAATATTATTTCAAGACTCCCGAGGACGTGGCCGAACGCCTCGTCGTCATCGTCGATCCGATGATGGCGACGGGCCATACCGCCATCGCCGCCATCGACCGGCTGAAGGAAGCCGGAGCGGCCGAGATGCGCTTCGTCTGCCTGCTCTGCTCGAGGCCCGGAGTGGAGGCGGTGAGGACGGCCCATCCCGACGTCCCGATCTGGACGGCGGCGATGGACGAGACCCTCAACGACCACGGCTATATCGTCCCCGGCCTGGGCGATGCCGGCGACCGGACCTACGGGACTCGCTGAGCGATCACTCCGTCGACGGCTCCGCCGAGGACCAGTGGATGTGGATTATCTTCCAGGCTCCGGCGGGATCGCGGCGAAGGACCATCGTCTCGACCATGATCCGGTCGACATCCTGGCCCCTGAAGCGGCCTTTGGTCCGGCTCTCGCTGGAGACCCAGGCAAGATCGGCAGAGGCATGGCCGGTACGGCGGCTCCGCACGGAAGGAACGGCCCTGGAGAAAGCGGCGTCGGCGGCGGCATGGCTTGCCGCATATTCAGACTTGCTCCGCTCGGCCCGGCCCTCTTCGAAGACGAGCGCGTCGTCAGCGACCAGCGCCAGCGCGGCCTTCTCGTCGCCCCGGCGCAGGGCGGCGTGGAAGGCATCGACCGCGGCGGCGGCGGCGCGAGCCGCTTCGGGAACCGCTTGCGCGGGGACCGCCGCCGGCGGCACGGCCGAGGCCGGCGAAGCGAACGCCAGGAGCATAACGACCGCCGCTCCGCAAAAAAAGACATTCGGCATTGACGGAAACCCCCTCCCCTTCCCCGCGACCGGCACTTTCGGCCGGGCCTGCGAAGCCCTTGTTCTAGGCGCACAACTATTTGTTTTTCAACATCCTTCGCTGGGAAGCATTCTTCCCCGTTCGGGCTGAGCTTGTCGAAGCCCTGTCCTTCTCCTTTCGGAGCTAAGGAAAACCCTTCGACAGGCTCAGGGCGAACGGTGGAGGTCTCCTCGGGGCGGCGCGGGCGCGCGGAGGCCTCCGTTGCCGGATGGGGAAGAGACGGCCGGCGCGTCCCTGCCACGGGCACCCGGGGCTGGACG
>JBAWCC010000099.1:0-8353 GCA_049590095.1 Allosphingosinicella sp.
ACCCACCCCCAGCCCCTCCCTTGCAGGGAGGGGAGCGCCCGCGTCAGCCGGCGTCCTTGCACTCCGGGCAGGTGCCCCTGACCTCGATCACCGGCCGGTCCGGGGTGAAGCCCGTCAGCGCGGCCGCGGCGCGCACGCCTCCGGAGAGCTTGTCGTCGTCGAGATGGGTGGTGTTGCCGCACGAATCGCAGATCAGGAAGATGCAATCGTGAAGGCAGTCTGGATGGTCGTTGGCGACATAGGCGTTGGCGCTCTCCACCCGGCGGGCGAGGTTCGCGCCGACGAAGAGGTCGAGGATCCGGTAGACGCTGTTCGCCGCCACCCTTCGGCCCTGCGACTGGCTGACCTTGTCGGCGATGTCGTAGGCGGAAGCGGGCCGGTCGAAGCCGGCGAGCGCCTCGAAGACGGCGGACCGCATCTGGGTCCATTGCTCGCCCGACTTCTCCATCGAGCTTTGCGCCGCCTGCATGAGGGACGCGCCCTCATGGGCCTCGTGATGGTGGTGGGTATGCGCCATGGGCGCAAGGTAAGGCTTTTGCGGGGTGGCGACAAGGGAGGGGGCAAGGCACCGTCATTGCGAGCGAAGCGAAGCAATCCAGTACGGCCTCAAAGGCCCGCTGGGTTGCCGCGTCGCTTCGCTCCTCGCAATGACGAGGTTGAGCGGTCAGATCACCGCGCGGCGGTTGAGATCGTGGCCCAGCGCGAGGATGGCCACTCCGAGGATCGTGTAGACCGTGCCCATCGCGTCCCCGTGGAGGGTGAGCGAGCCCGCCATGACCCCGAGGCCAAGGCCGCCGACGGCGGACGGCATCATGAAGCCGTGATCGACGACTCCCCGGCCGAGCGCCAGCATTCCGAGCCCGATCGCGAAGACCAGGCCGATTTCGTGGATGATCGGATCGAGCAGAAGCCCTCCCGCGGAGGCGAGCATGGCCACGAAGATCGCGCTCGCCAGGCAATGGACGAGGCAAAGCCCGGACAGCGCGATCGCTATCCGATCCATTCCCCCATTGGCTCCCACCTTCGCGAACATAGACCCGCCGTTCTCCTGACGGCACTTCTATAACGTCGTAGCCGTGAAGATACAACATAACATTCGGAAAAAAGTTGCATTGGCTTTCAACGGTTCGGCGACCATATCGCGCGTCTCGTTCCTCTCCCGCCTTTCGCGGGAGAGGGCATGTTCTGGAGCCTTTCAAATGTCCGCCGAGCCCGCCGCTGCTCCCGCCATGCCGCGCGCCGTCGCCCTTTGGCTGCTCGCGGTCGCGGCACTCGTCTTCCTGATGGTCGTCGTGGGCGGGATCACCCGGCTGACCGAATCGGGCCTGTCGATCGTGCGCTGGGAGCCCGTTTCCGGAATCCTCCCGCCGATCGGCGAAGAGGCCTGGGCCGCGGAGTTCGCCGCCTACCGGCAGAGCCCGCAATATCAGCTCGTCAACGTCGGAATGAGCCTCGACGAGTTCAAGAACATCTATTTCTGGGAATATGTCCACCGGCTGCTCGGCCGAATCATCGGCCTCGCCTTCGCTCTTCCCCTCCTCTGGTTCGCCTGGAAGCGGGCCATCCCGGGCGGCTATGGCTGGAAGCTCGTCGCACTTCTCGTCCTGGGCGGCCTGCAGGGCGCGATCGGCTGGTGGATGGTCGCCTCGGGCCTCGTAGACCGGCCGGACGTCAGCCACATCCGCCTCGCCGTCCATTTGCTCATGGCGCTCGCCATCTTCGGCGCCCTCGTGTGGGTCGCGCTCGACCTGCTGAGTCTCGCCCGCGACGGCGACATTCGTCCGGCGCGGATGCCGACGTCGGCGATCTGGATGCTGTCCCTGCTCTTCCTTCAAATGCTGTTCGGCGCCTATGTCGCCGGCCTCGACGCCGGCTACGCCTATTCGAGCTGGCCGAAGATGGGCGACCGTTGGTTCCCGGCCCAAGCGCCCTGGCTCGAGCCCTTCTTCAGGAATTTCGCCGACAATCCGATCGTGGTCCAGTTCGTCCACCGCTGGCTCGCCTTCGCGGTCGCGGCGGCGGCCTTCGTCCTGGCCCGAAATGCCTGGCGGACCGGTCGCCGACAGTCCGCCGTCGCCCTGGCCGGAGCGGTGACGGTGCAGATCCTGCTCGGGATCTTCACCTTGCTCTCGGGCGTGGAGCTCTGGATCGCGGCGTCTCATCAGGGCATGGCCGTGCTGCTGCTCGCCGCGACCGTCGTCGCGGCGCACCGGCTCGGCGCGGGCGCGGCAGTCCCGGCTCTCCCCGGGGGTCCCGAAGGCCTGCAAGGGGAGCCGGCATGAGCGATATCGTCACCGTCTACGCCACCTTCGCGTCGGACGGGGAAGCCCGGCGAATCGCCAGTACCCTGGTCGAGGAGCGGCTCGCCGCCTGCGCCAACGTCCTGGGCGCCTGCAATTCCATCTACCGCTGGCAGGGCGCAATCGAGGAAGGCGAGGAGGTCGCCGCCCTGTTCAAGACCCGCGCGGATCTCGCCGACGCGCTGATCGCCCGCCTTGCCGAGCTGCACAGCTACGACGTGCCGGCGGCGGTCGCCTGGCCGATCGCCGGGGCCCTTGCTTCCTACGCCGGCTGGATCCGCACCGAAACCGCCAAGGTAATATAATACCTCACGCGAAACCCCCGCTTTTCCTTGACTTCCGGCACCTCCGCTGTCATTCGGCCACGCAAGCGCCGCTCCCTCGGGAAGCGGCGCCGTTCATTTCAAACGCAAAGGTCCGGGCCCCATGAAGGCGCTGATGAAGACCACCAAGTCGGCGAAGCCGGCCGAGGTGGAGAAGAAATGGCATCTGATCGATGCGGACGGGCTGGTCGTCGGCCGCCTCGCCTCGATCATCGCCAACATCCTGCGCGGCAAGCACAAGCCGAGCTACACCCCTCACGTCGATTGCGGCGACCATGTCGTCGTCGTCAACGCCGACAAGGTGCGGTTCACCGGCAAGAAGCTGTCCGACAAGATCTATTACCGCCACACCGGCTATGTCGGCGGAATCAAGGGCGTCACCGCCGGCAAGGTGCTCGAGGGCCGCTTCCCGGAGCGGGTGCTCGAGAAGGCGGTCGAGCGGATGATTCCGCGCGGGCCGCTGGGCCGCGACCAGATGCGCGCCTTGCACCTCTACAACGGCACCGAGCATCCGCACGGCGGCCAGAATCCTGAACCTCTCGACGTGGCGGGCATGAACCGCAAGAACAAGGTGGGTGCCTGATGACCGACAATCGCCAATCCCTCGCCGATCTCGGCGAGCTGACCGGCGCCGCTCCGGCCGCGCCGCCCGCCGCTCCCGAAGCCGAGGCGGCCCCGGCCAAGGAATCTTCGGCCGCCGAAGCTCCCGCCCCCACCGGCAGGCCGGTCGAGGCTCCCGACGACCAGGGCGTCTCCACCCAGGGCCCGCAGATCCAGGCCGTGCTTCGCGAGCAGCAGCTCGACAAGCAGGGCCGCGCCTACGCCACCGGCCGCCGCAAGGACGCGGTCGCCCGGGTCTGGCTGAAGCCCGGCTCCGGCAAGATCATCGTCAACGGCCGCGACCAGGAAGTCTATTTCGCGCGTCCGACCCTTCGCCTGATCATCAACCAGGTGTTCGACGTCACCGAGCGCCGCGGCCAGTATGACGTGATCGCGACGGTCAAGGGCGGCGGGCTTTCCGGCCAGGCCGGCGCCGTCCGCCACGGAATCTCGACCGCTCTCACCCGCTACGAGCCGGAGCTTCGCACGACCGTCAAGCGCGAGGGCTTCCTCACCCGCGATCCGCGAGTCGTCGAGCGCAAGAAGTACGGCAAGGCCAAGGCCCGCCGCAGCTTCCAGTTCTCGAAGAGGTAAGTCGTCGTCCCAGCGAAGGCTGGGACCCCGGCGGGTGAAAGGCGCCGCGTTTTTCACCCCCTGGGATGCCAGCCTTCGCTGGCATGACGTAACCCGAAGTCGATGGAGGGGCCGGTGCGAAAGCGCCGGCCCTTTCTTTTTGCGTTGGCCCTCGCCCGAGAAATCCCGGGGAGGAATCTAGCGCACGACCTGCTATCCCGCTCGGCGGAGGCGACCATGTCCGCGCGCAAGCTCATGTTGATCGGCGCCGCCGTGCTGGCGCTCCTGGCCCTGATCCTCATCGTCGCCGGCTGCGAGCGGGCGACCCTTCCGGTCGGCGCCGGCATCGGCCCCGCGCCGACCCTTCCCAAGCCTGCCAAATCCCTCCTTCCGACGGTCAACATCGCCGAGGCGACCGGGTGGCGCGGCGGCAAGCCGGTTCCCGCGCCGGGCCTCGCGGTCGCGGCCTTCGCCGACGGTCTCGATCACCCGCGCTGGCTCCATGTCCTGCCCAATGGCGACGTGCTGGTCGCCGAGACCAATGCCCCGGCGCGGCCGGCGAAGAGCGGGCTTCGGGCGATGATCGAGAAATTCATCATGAAGAGGGCCGGCGCCGCCGGTCGGAGCGCGAACCGGATCACGCTGCTGCGCGATTCGGACGGCGACGGAGTGGCTGAGTTCCGCACCGTCTTCCTCTCCGGCCTGAACTCGCCTTTCGGAATGGCTCTCGTCGGCGGCGACCTCTACGTCGCCAACACCGACGCCGTGCTCCGTTTCCCGTACAGGAATGGCGACGTCCGGATCGCCGCCGCCGGAACGAAGCTCACCGATCTTCCCGCCGGTCCCCGCAACCATCACTGGACCAAGACGATCGTCGCAAGCCCGGACGGACGGCGCCTCTATGCGAGCGTCGGCTCGAACAGCAACGTCGCCGAGCACGGCCTGGCCGAGGAGGAGGGCCGGGCCGCGATCTGGGAGATCGACCGCTCCACCGGCGCCAGGCGCCTGTTCGCCACCGGCCTTCGCAACGCCGTCGGCCTCGCGATCGAGCCTCGTACCGGAATCCTGTGGGCGGCGGTGAACGAGCGCGACGAGCTGGGCAGCGACCTGGTCCCGGACTATATGACCTCGGTGAGGGAAGGCGGCTTCTACGGCTGGCCCTATTCCTATTTCGGCCGCCACGTCGACGCTCGGGTGAAGCCCGGGCGGCCGGACCTCGTCGCCTCCGCCCTCGTCCCCGATTATGCGCTCGGCCCGCACACGGCTTCGCTCGGCCTGGCCTTCTCCCGCGGAGAGTCTCTCGGCCGGCGCTTCGCCGGCGGCGCCTTCATCGGCCAGCACGGCTCGTGGAACCGACGGCCGGCCAGCGGCTACAAGGTGATCTTCGTCCCGTTCGCCGACGGCCGCCCCTCCGGCCCTCCGGCGGACGTGCTCACCGGCTTCCTCAAGGGCGGCAAGGCGCTCGGGCGCCCGGCCGGAGTCGCGGTCGACGGGACCGGGGCGCTGCTCGTCGCGGACGACGTCGGCGACAGGATCTGGCGGGTGACCGCGGCGCGTTGACCTTGTCGGGAAACCGTAACTGGCCCATCAGTCGGCCATGCGTCTCGTTCTTCCGCTGCTCTTCCTGCTCGCTCCGGCGGCTCTGCCGGCGCAGCCCGCGCCGCCCCGGACGGCGGCCGGCCCGTTCCTGAGCCCGATGGGCGAGCCCTTCCGCTCGGACCGGCCAGGCTCCGACACTGTCGGAACCTGGTTCTCGGTGGCGGACCGCGACGGCGACCGCGCCCTCACCCTCGCCGAGCTGCGCGAGGATTCGGAGCGCTTCTTCGCTCTGCTCGACACCGACCGCGACGGCGAGCTCGAGATGCTCGAGATCGCGCGCTACGAGAACGAGATCGCCCCGGAGGTCCAGGTCGGGCTGCAGATGCGCGCCGCCGGGGTGGGCGAGTGGGGGGGAGGCCGGCGGCGGCGGGTCCTCGTCTACGACAAGGGCGTGGACGGCGCCGGCCGCTTCTCCTTTCTTCCAATCCCCCATCCGGTGATGGCGGCCGACAGCGACATGAACCGGGGCGTCTCCCGCGCCGAATTCGCAGCGGCGGCCGAGGAGCGCTTCGGGCTGCTCGACAAGGATCGCGACGGCCGGATCCTCCGCGCCGAGCTGCCGCCCTTGCCGCAGCCGCGCCTCCGCCGGATCCGTGGCGAGAGCCGCAATCCCCTGGTGAGGCAATAGGGATGTCCCCTCGATAGTGCGTGATCGGCTTAGGCCGAGCGCTCCATTGCTTCCCGGCGAAGGCCGGGATCCAGTTTCTCAGTCCGTGCCGCTGGGCCCCGGCCTTCGCCGGGGAGCGGGAAGCGCCGAATCAGCCTGAGCCGATCATGCTCCAGGCGTCAGCCCCCCGGCTTGCTCCAGCGCCCGGCCCAGCGCGGCCTCGATGCCGGCGAGGTCGTAAGGCTTGCGGACGATCTCGAACTCCGTCCCGGCCGCTCCGACGATCTCCTCGCTGTAGCCGCTGGCGAGAAGGATCGGCAGGTTCGGGTCCCGCTCCCGCGCCAGCCGCGCCAGCTCGACGCCGCTCAGGCCCGGCATGACGACGTCGCTGAAGACGATATCCACAGCTTCCGTCTCCAGCCGCTCCAGAGCCTCCTCTCCCGAGACGGCGACGACGACCCGGTAGCCGAGCTCGTCCAGCAGATGGCAGGCGAACTCGCGGACGTGGTCGTTATCCTCGACGAGGAGAACGCCGAGCCCCGCCGGCGGCTTCTCGACGTTCGCGGCGGCGGCCGGGCGGCCGAACGCCTTTCCGGTCGCCGGAAGGACGATCCGCACCGCCGTTCCCTCGCCGGGGGCGGACCTTATCTCCGCTCGGCCGCCGGCCTGGGCCGCGAAGCCGTGGACCTGGGAGAGGCCGAGGCCGGTCCCCTCGCCGACCGGCTTGGTGGTGAAGAAAGGCTCGAAGGCGCGGTCGCGCACCTCGGCGTTCATGCCGCTTCCGGTGTCGGCGATCTCGATCATCACCTCGCCGCCGCCCTTGCCCTTGCCCTCGACCCCGCCCTCGACCGGCAGGTGGCGGGTGGCCAGGGTCAGCGCTCCGCCCTCCGGCATCGCGTCGCGCGCGTTGAAGGCGGCGTTGAGCAAGGCGGTTTCGAGCTGGGCGAGGTCGACCTCGACCGGCGGCAGCGCAGCGGCGAGATCGAGCCCGACCTCGAACCGCCCGCCGAGCGTTCGGCCGATCATCTCGGCGAAAGCGTCGAGACGCAGGTTGAGATCGGCCACCTCGGGCTTCAGCGCCTGCCGCCGCCCGAAGGCGAGCAGGTGGCTGGTGAGCGTCGCCGCTCGATCGGCGGTGTCGAGAATCGCCTGGAGGTAGCGGACTCGCTTGTCCTCGCTGAGCCCGGGCCGGGTCAGAAGCTCGGCGGAGCCGCGGATGACGGTCATCAGATTGTTGAAATCATGGGCGACTCCGCCGGTCAGCTCGCCCAGCGCCTGAAGCTTCTGCGACTGGAAGAGGGCTGCCCGGGCTTCCTCCAGCTCCTCGCTGGCCTTGCGGCGCTCGGTGATGTCGCGAGTGATCTTGGCGAAGCCGAGGAGCCTGCCTTCCTCGTCGTGGATGGGATCGATGACCACGCTCGCCCAGAAATGGGTTCCGTCCTTGCGGCAGCGCCAGGCTTCCTTCTCATATCTGCCCTCGGCGAGCGCGGTCGCGAGCGCCCGCTGCGGCTCGCCTCTCGCCCGGTCCTCCTCGGTGTAGAAACGCGAGAAATGCCGGCCGACGATCTCTTCGGCCTTGTAGCCCTTGATCGCTTCCGCGCCGGTATTCCAGTTGGACACCATTCCGCCGGGATCGAGCATGTACAAGGCGTAATCCTTGACCCCCTGGACGAGCGTCCGGAATCGGCGCTCGCTTTCCACCAGCGCCAGAGCGGCCTGGCGCTTCTCGGTATCGTCGCGGGTGATCTTGGCGAAGCCGATCAGCCTGCCTTCGTCGTCCCGGATCGGGTCGAGCACGGCGTTGACCCAGAAACGGGTGCCGTCCTTGCGCAGCCGCCAGCCTTCCGCCTCGAACCGCCCCTGCGCCGCCGCGGTCTTCAGGGCGTGGGCCGGTACGCCGGCTTCCCGGTCCTCCCCGGTGAAGAAGGTCGAGAAATGGCGGCCGATGATCTCCTCGGCCTCATAGCCCTTGAATCGCCGGGCGCCGGGATTCCAGGTGGCGACATGGCCGTCGGGGTCGAGCATGTAGATGGCGTAATCGGTGACGGAATTGACCAGCAGCTCGAAGCGCTCGGCCGAGACGTGGGGATCGAAGCGGGAACCGTCAGCCATCCAGCAACCTGCGGAAGGGCGGCCAGCATGGCCGAAAGGCGCGGCCCTACGCCCGTCATACCGGCGCCGCAACCGTCAAATCTCAAGGCGTTGCGCCGTTCCGGGCCGATCTCCCTTCGACAGGCTCAGGGCGAACGGTGGAGGTCTCCTCGGGGCGGCGCGGGCGCGCGGAGGCCTCCGTTGCCGGATGGGGAAGAGACGGCCGGCGCGTCCCTGCCACGGGCACCCGGGGCTGGACG
>JBAWCC010000100.1:0-5538 GCA_049590095.1 Allosphingosinicella sp.
GTTCTACATATGTTCCTTGTGGGGAGCAGGGCTATGGATGCGATTCGGGGTGAGTGGGCCGGGGGTGGGGCGGTGGGGGCTGGTGGGGGCCTTCGACAGGCTCGGGATGAGCGGATGTCCGAGGACGACCCCGCGCTCGCGCCGGGGCGGCGGGACCGGGTCTGGACGGCGGCGCTGGGGGAGGCTTTCCTTCGGCTGGTTGGGGAGACGGGGGATGCGCAGGGGGCGGCTCGGGCGCTCGGGCATCCCAACCTGTTTCGGAACCGGATGCGGCGGGATTTGGAGTTCCGGCGGCGGTATCGCGCGTTGGCGGCGGCGGCGGCCGAGGCCTTGTCGGGGCGGGCGCGGCCGGTGCGGCGGGCCGAGGTTCGGTGGAGCGTGGAATTGGGGGAGCGGTTTCTCGATCTGGTGCGGGAGACGGGGAATGCTCGGGCGGCGGCGGCGGAGCTCGGGGCGCCCAATGCGTTCAACAACAGGATGAAGCGCGATCCCGGGTTCAGGGCCCGGGCGCGGGCGGCGGCGGCGGAGGCCGACGCCCGGCTTCGGCGGGCGGAGCGCGCCTTTCCTTTTCCGTTCGGGATCAAGGGGAAGTTGCCGACCGACGCGGAGGCGCTGGGCGGCTATCTGCGGCCGGGGCGCAAGCGGGCGTGCGCGCCGGAGCCGGTGCTCCGGCGCAATTCCCAGGGGCGGATGCAGGTGACGATGACCCGGGAGGGGCATTGGACCTCCGAGATCGAGGCCGATTTCCTCGCCCGGCTCGCGGCGACCGGCAATTTCGACGCCTGCTGCATCGCGGTCGGGTTCCAGCCGGTCAGCGTCAAGGCGCGGGCGCGCCAGTGGCCGGCCTTCGCCCGCGATTGCGAGAAGGCGCTGGCCGAGGCGGACGTCAATCTCACCTACCGGCTGACCGCCCATGCCCACGCTTTGGTGCGCAGGCCGGGCGAGGCCCAGGCGCTCGGCATCGAGGAGGAGGAAGTGCCGTTCGATCCCGTCACGGCGATGAAGATCCTCTCCCATATCGACGCCCGCAAATATGGGCGGAGCGGCAAGGGGCGGCGCAAGGGGCCGCCGGAACGGACGTTCGCCCAGGCCTGCGATTCGATCCTCGCCAAGATCGAGGCGATCGAGCGGCACGAGGCGATGATGAAGGAGCGGGAGGCGGAGGAGGGCGATGACTCCCCTCCCTGCAAGGGAGGGGTCGGGGGTGGGTAGGCGAGCGAAGCGAGACTTTCCTCAGACTTCCGAGTTTCAGCCGCCTTCGGCGGACCCACCCCTCGCCCCTCCCTTCCAGGGAGGGAAATCATGAAGGAAGAGGGCAAGGCGCTGGTCGAGCGGCTTCGGGGGCTGGCGCCGGAGGCGCGGCGGACGGCGCTGGCAGCGGCGGGCGAGGAATATGTCAAGGCGGTGGACGAGGCCTGGCCGGTCTGGGCGCACCGGGGCCAGATCCCGCACCATGACGACTGGACGGTGTGGGTGATGCTGACCGGGCGCGGCTTCGGCAAGACCCGGGCCGGGGCGGAATGGGTGAGCGAGAAGGCGCGGACCTGTCCGGAGGCGCGGATCGCCCTGGTCGCGGCCAACCCGGTGGAGGCGCGGCGGGTGATGGTGGAAGGGCGGAGCGGGCTTCTCGGGGTCGCCCGGGAGGGGGAGGAAAGGCGGCTGATCCGGTGGGAGCCGGGGATCGGGCGGGTGCGGTTCGCGAGCGGCGCGGAGGCGCATGTCTTTTCGGGGGCCGACGGCGATTGCCTGCGCGGCTCCGAGCATCATTACGCCTGGTGCGACGAGCTGGCGAAATGGCGGAAGGCGCAGGAGAGCTGGGACAATCTGATGCTGACGATGCGCGCGGGGGCGAGGCCGCAGGTGCTGGTGACGACGACCCCGCGGCCCACCGAGGCACTGCGGGCGGTGCTCCGATCGCCCGAGATGGTCCTGACCGGGGGGACGAGCTTCGACAATCCGCACCTGGCCGGGGCCTTTCTGCGCTGGGCGGACCGGGTCTATCGCGGGACGCGGCTCGGGCGGCAGGAGCTGCTCGGCGAGCTGCTCGAGGACCGGCCGGGAGCGCTGTGGCCGATCGCGCTGATCGAGGCGTCGAGGGAGACAGGCGGGATCGACCGGGCGAGGCTCAAGCGGACCGTCGTCGGGGTCGATCCGCCGGTGACCGCGGACGGGGACGAATGCGGGATCGTCGCCTGCGGCCTGGGGCGGGACGGGATCGCCCGGGTGCTCGGCGACCATAGCGTCGGAGGCCTGTCGCCCGAGCAATGGGCCCGGAAGGCGGCGGCGGCGGTCGAGGCCTGGGACGCGGACCGGATCGTGGCGGAGGGCAATCAGGGCGGCGAGATGGTGGACGCCGTGCTTCGCGGGTCGGGGCTCCGGCTCGTCGTCAACCGGGTCTTCGCCACATCGGGCAAGAGCCGGCGGGCCGAGCCGATCGCCGCCTATTTCGAAAGCGGCGAGGCGAAGCTGGCGGGCACTTTCCCCGAGCTCGAGAAGCAGATGGCCGGGCTGGTGCTCGGCGGGGACTATCAGGGGCCGGGAAGGAGCCCCGACCGCGCCGACGCGATGATCTGGGCGATGACCGAGCTGCTGATGACTCCGGAACGGGCGGAGCCCCGGATCCGGTCGCTCTAGGCTTCAGTCCCGGCGCGGCTCATTGATCCGGGGCGTAGCTTTCCAGATAGCCGCAGCGCCGGCAGCGCCAGGTGGAGACCTTGAGGCGGGGCTTGCCTCTTAGCCTGAGGCCGGTCCACAGACTCTTCACCGGCGCTCCGGCGACCCAATCGCCCACGGTGACGATTCCGTGGCCCTGGTCGACGACGAAGCCTCGCTCCATCGTCCCGGCGCATTTGGGGCAGCTGGACGGATCGGCCATGATCGCGCTCCCGCCCCGGCCTAGATCGCCGACTGAGTGAAGGCGATCTTCAGGACCGCGAAGATCGCGAAGGCGGCGGCGCCGACCGCGGCGAAGTTGAGGAGCAGGATGACAAGGAATTTATTGCCCTCGTCATGGACATAATCCTCGACGATCACCTGGAGCCCCATCTTCAGATGCCAGAAGGTGGCGGCGATCAGGAGGAGCATCGGCACCGCGGCGAGCGGGTCCTTCAGCCATTCGGTTACTCCGCGATGGTCGAGCGCGGGCAGCCTGAGGAGCGACACGATCAGCCAGACGAAGAGCAGGAGGACCGCGACCGACGACATTCGCTCGTGCCACCAATGCCCGGCCCCCTCGCGCGCCGAGCCGAGGCCGCGCCCCTGCGCCGGCCGGGTTCCGAGGGTCGCGGGGCTGGTTGCGGGGCTGGTTGCGGGGCTGGTTTCCGGGCTGGCTCCGGGCTCGCCGGCCCCGGCGGCCTGGCTTGCGGTCTCCACGCTCATGCTCCCCTCACCATCACGATATAAAGCCACAAAGCGGCGGTGAGCAGGATCGCCCCCACCAGAGTCATCGTCGCCCAGAATTTGTTGCCCTGGATCTCGAAGCCGGCGCCGATGTCCATGACGAGGTGGCGAAGGCCGGAGAGCAGATGCTGGAAGAAGGCCCAGGTCAGTCCGACCGCGATGACGATCCCGACCCACGATTTCGCCCAGCCGGCGAAGCTCTCATAGGCCTCCTCCCCCGAAGCGGCCGCGACCAGCCACCAGACGAGCGCCGCCGCGCCGGCCGTGGCCAGCCCCGCCCCGGTGATCCGGTGGAGGATCGAGGCCGTCATGTGCGGCCCCCATTTGTAGACGCTCAAATGCGGCGAGAGCGGGCGGTTCGGATTGCGGGACATCGAAAGCCTTCCTGTTGGCTGCGGCTTTTAGGGGCAATGCGGGGGGATGCAAGGGCGGGCATGGGCAATGACGACCGCCGAACCCGGGCCGGTCACCTGGCGGCCTTCGGCAGAATGAGCCAGCCGAGGAACAGGGTCGCAAGGCCGACCATGATCCCGGCGATCGCGAGCCCGGCCGAAACGTCCCCCGTATCGCCGATGGAGCGCAGGTAGAAGCCCGCCGCCGCGCAGGCGATCGACAGGCCCAGAATGACTCCCAGCACCCGGCGGGCGGTGCGCGGGTTCGCGGCGGCGATCGCGCGCAGGTCCCGTCTCTCGGCGACCCGCCCGGAATAATGAAGAAACGCCCGTCTCGCCTGGTCTTCCGCCCCGGGAGCGACCGGAAGCAGAAGCAGCCATTTGTTGATCCGGGTCTCGTTCGCGATCCTGGCGATGACGAGCGCGATGCACCGCGGTTCGGTCAGGGTCATCCCGGCATGCTCGAGCGAGTCGATTCCGCGCCGGGAGAAGCCGTAATAGCAATCGTCGATGATCGCTCCATGGTCGCCCGCGACGATGGTCACCCCTGCGCTCGGAGTGGTTCGCCGCGGGATGAAGTCGAGCCCCCGCAGGTTCGGAATCCTGACTCCGGTGTCCTCGAGGCCGATCGTCCGGAAACGGGTCCAGACGTCGGGCGGCACCTGCCAGCGGGCGATCACGCCTTCGCCGGCGAGCAGGCTCTTCATTCGAAGAGCCCGGTAGCTGCCGCTGAGCAGCAGATAGACGCCTGAAACCCCGAGCATGAACAGGGCCATCGTCGTCGCCAGCGTCGGGATCGATTCGGGATCGTCCATGAAGCCGGGCGGCAGCAACCACAGGATCGCGCCGGTCAGCAAAATGCAGAGGATCCCGTAGATCGCCTTGCGCCCCGGATTTCGCATCGATCGGCGGCCCCCTTTCGCCCGGAAAGGCGGTACCATAGCGCGGCCCCGGCGGCCAAGCGGTCGAGGGCTGGTCAGGTTCTGATTCCCAACATCGTGATCCACGTCCGTCGTATGCGGAATTCGTATATACGAAAACCCTTGGGGAGGACATGCATCCGATGTATAGCGGAGCGTGGCCATCGAGTTCGACCCGGCCAAGGACGCCGCGAACGTCGCCAAGCACGGCGTCTCTCTGGCGAGGACCGGCGAGCTCCTGATCTGGGCGTTCACCGAGAACAGCCGACCCGAGGAATCGGAGCGGCGGTTTCGCCTTTACGGGCTGCTCGACGGCGAGGCTGTTTGTGCCGTCGTTTCCTGGCGGGAGGAGACGGTTCGAGCGATCAGCCTTCGCAAGGCGAATAGAAAGGAAAGGAAGATCCATGGAATCGGCGCCGAAGATCGATGAGGAGAATCCGGAATGGACCGCGGCCGACTTCGCCGCGGCCAGGAGCCCCGGGTCGCTCCCGCCCGAAGTGCTGGCCGCCTTCCCCAACACCAGAGCGCGGGGCGGCCGGCCGGCCGGGTCGGACAAGCAGATGGTTTCGATCCGTCTCGACAAGGATGTGGTGGCCAAGTTCAAGGCCGGCGGGCCCGGCTGGCAGACCCGAATCAACGCCGCGCTGAGGCGGGCGCGGGTCTAGGATGTTTCGCGACAATAGCCGACGCCATTATCGGGCAATTGGGAGTCCGAAAGTGAAGGAAGAGCGTTTCGAGGCCATCATGCAGGGTATGGAGGAGGCCCGGCGCTTCCTTGCGGGCGAGGACGTCCCCGGGCTCCGAGTTCACTTCCCCCCCGGCGGGGG
>JBAWCC010000101.1:0-3913 GCA_049590095.1 Allosphingosinicella sp.
CCACCACCCTTCGGGTGGTCCCCCTCCCCATCTGGCGATGGGGAGGCAAGCTGGCGCCGAGGCCGCTCCGTAGCTAAACGCCCATCATGACCTTCAATTCCACCGACGAGACCCGCGCGCTGTTCGAGCGCCTGCGCATTCCGCTGCCCCGGGGCGACCTCGAATCCCGTTCCCCGATCGACGGCCAGGTCATCGGCTCGGTGCCGACCGCCTCCCCGGACGAAGTCGCCGCCGCCGTCGCCCGGGCCCAGGAGGCCTTTCTCGACTGGCGCAACGTCCCGCCGCCGAGGCGCGGCGAGCTGGTCCGGCTGTTCGGCGAGGTGCTTCGCGAGGAGAAGGACTCGCTCGGACGGCTGGTCAGCCTCGAGGCGGGCAAGATTCTCCAGGAGGGGTTGGGCGAGGTCCAGGAGATGATCGACATTTGCGACTTCGCGGTCGGCCTGTCGCGCCAGCTTTACGGCCTCACCATCGCCACCGAGCGGCCCGGGCACCGGATGATGGAAACCTGGCATCCGCTGGGCGTGGTCGGAGTGATCTCGGCCTTCAACTTTCCCGTCGCCGTATGGGCCTGGAACGCCTGCCTGGCCTTCGTCTGCGGCGATCCGGTGGTGTGGAAGCCGTCGGAGAAGACCCCGCTCACGGCGGTGGCGGTGCAGGCTTTGTTCGAGCGGGCGGCGGAGCGTTTCGGCGAGGCGCCGGCAGGACTCAGTCAGGTGGTGCAGGGCCGGGTCGGGACGGGCGAGGCGCTGGTCGACGATCCGCAGGTCGCGCTCCTGTCGGCGACCGGCTCGACCCGGATGGGCCGGGCGGTAGCGCCCCGGGTTGCGGCGCGCTTCGGCCGGGCCCTGCTGGAGCTTGGCGGCAACAACGCCATGGTGGTCGCGCCCTCGGCCGATCTCGCTCTGGCCGAGCGGGCGATCGCCTTCGCGGCGGTCGGGACGGCCGGGCAAAGGTGCACGACGCTCAGGCGCCTGTTCGTCCACGAGGCGATATTCGACCGGCTCGTGCCCCGGCTGAAGCAGATCTGGTCGGACGTTCCGGTCGGCAATCCGCTCGAGGACGGAATCCTGGTCGGGCCGCTGATCGACGAGGCGGCGGTCGACGCGATGCAGTCGGCTCTGGAGCAGGCGCGGGCCGAAGGCGGGACGGTGCAAGGCGGCGGGCGGCTCGAAGGGTGCTACGTCCGGCCCGCCCTGGTCGAGATGCCGGGCCAGACTCCGATCACATTGACCGAGACCTTCGCGCCGATCCTCTACGTCATGCGCTACGACTCGCTCGACGAGGCGATCGCAGCGCACAATGCGGCGCCGCAGGGCCTCGCCTCGTCCATCTTCACCAACGACATCCGGGAGGCGGAAACCTTCCTCTCGGCGGCCGGGTCGGACTGCGGGATCGTCAACGTCAACATCGGCCCGTCCGGAGCGGAGATCGGCGGAGCCTTCGGCGGCGAGAAAGAGACGGGGGGCGGCCGCGAGAGCGGCTCCGACTCCTGGCGCATCTATATGCGCAGGGCGACCAACACGATCAATTACAGCCGCGAGCTGCCGCTGGCGCAGGGCATCGACTTCGGCATGCCATGAGCGGCCGAATCTGCATCCTGACCCCCGATCCCGCGGACGAAGGCTATCGGACGCGCTGGCGCGACGTGCTCGAGCGCAACGCCGGGCCGTTGCGGGCGGCCGGGCTCGACGTGTGCAACCGCAGCTGGGCCGATGCGCCCGACCTCGCCGGCTTCGACCTGGTGCTCCCGCTTCTGGTCTGGGGCTATCCGCGCGCCCATCGGCAGTGGATGACGGCGGTCGGACAATGGCGGGACGAAGGCGTGAGGCTGCGCAACCCCGCCTCCGTGCTGATCTGGAACGCCGACAAAAATTATCTGGCCGGTCTCGATCAGCGCGGCGCTCCGATCGTGCCGACCCTGTTCCTTCCCCGGCTGAGCGAAGCCGGACTGGAGGACGCCCGTCGCCGCTTCGGCACCGACCGGCTGGTGGCGAAGCCGCAAATCTCCTCCACCGCCTGGCAGACGATCCGCTGGTCGCCGGGCGCACCGCTCGACGGCGGCCCGGAGGGCGCGGCGATGATCCAGCCCTATCTGCCGGAGATCGAACGATCGGGGGAAGTCTCGATGATCTTCTTCGGCGGCGACTTCAGCCACGCCATCTCGAAGCGGCCCCGGCCCGGCGATTTCCGGGTGCAGCCGGAATATGACGGGATCATCGCGGCGCATTCTCCCGACCCCGACGAATTCGAGGCGGCGGCCCGGATCCTCGCCGCGGTCGAGGAGCCTTTGCTGTACGCCCGGATCGATCTGGTTCGAGGGCTGGAGGGCGATCCGCGGCTGATCGAACTGGAGCTGATCGAGCCGGATTTGTATCTTGGGTTCGACGAGGGGGCGGGCGAGCGTTTCGCGAAGGCGGCGGCGGCGGCGCTCTAAATCCTCTCTGTTCCTACGGGAGAGGAGAAGAGAAAGGTGAAGCGGCCCGGTCTTGCGTCGGGCCGTTTCCCTTTTGCTTTCCGCGGCTTGGCGGGCCCTTGCGGGTCCGTTCAGCGAGGTTTAATAGGCTATCACAGGATAATGGCGCACTGCCACGCGGAGTTTTTTCGCGGCCGCCATTAACGGGGATAGACCATGTTCAGCCGCAGCTTTCTCGCTCTCCTCGCGCTCGGGGTCGCTTTGCCCGCGGCTGCCCAGAACGCCGCCGCCCAGAACGGGTCCGCGCCGGCCCAGCCCCAGGCGGTGCCCGTTCCGGCGCCGGCCGTTTCGCCGCTCGGCGCGGACTGGTCGCGCCAGGACGCCGAGGCCTTGCTCGCCTATGTCGAGGCGGTCGACGGGGAAGGGCTCGATCCCGCCGACTACAAGCCGGCGGCTCTTCGCAACGCGATCGAGGCCGAGGGCGACGCCCTGAACGCAGTCGCCACGCAGACCTTCCTCAAGCTCGCCGGCGACCTGATGTTCGGCCACGTCCGCGACTCCGGCCGGGTCGACTGGCACGTCAAGGACGACAGCTGGAACGTCTACGACCAGCAGGCCCTGCTCGGCCGCGCCACCAAGGGCGACGTCGCCGGCGCCCTCGACTCGCTTCTCCCGACCCACCCGCAATATGCGGCGTTGAAGGGGCTCCTCTCCGACAATTCGGTGGACTCAAAGACCCGCGACCGGATCCGGATCAATCTCGACCGCTGGCGCTGGCTGCCGCGCGACCTCGGTTCCAAATATGTGATCGTCAACGTCCCCGCCTACACCGTGGCTCTGGTCGAGAACGGCCAGACCCTGAACCGCCGCCGGGCGGTGGCGGGCGCGATCAAGACCCCGACCCCGTCGCTGAACGCGGTGATCACCGGCGCCATCTTCAACCCCTGGTGGGAAGTGCCGCAGAGCATCGCCCCCGAGGTTCGGGGCAAGAAGGGCTATGTCGCGGTCAAGGACGATTCGGGCAAGGTCATCCGCTGGCGCCAGCCTCCGGGGCCGTCCAACGCGCTCGGCCGGATGAAGCTGGTGATGGGCAATCCCCACGCCATCTATCTTCACGACACCAATGCGAAGAATCTGTTCAACCGGCAGCAGCGCGCCTTCAGCCACGGCTGCATCCGGACCGAGGACGCGGTCGGCTTCGCCGAGACCCTGCTCGAGGGGACGGAATGGGACCGGTCGAAGATCGACCAGACCCTCACCACCGGCAAGGCGACCCAGGCCAATCTCGCCGCGCCGGTGCCGGTCTATATCGTCTATTTCACCGTCGCCGCGACCAGCGACGGGCCGCCGATGAGCTATGCCGATCTGTACGGCCGCGACGGCAAGGTGCTGGCGGGGCTGTCCGACCGCAAGAGCGGAACGGCGCTGGCTTCGTCGGGGAGGTAGGGTTTCTTTCCTCCCTGCGCGCGGAGCGCGTGGGGAGGGGGACCACCCGAAGGG
>JBAWCC010000102.1:0-1505 GCA_049590095.1 Allosphingosinicella sp.
GACGTACAGCGAACCGATCTTGCACTGGGAGGGAGAACTTGACCCAGACGAGACCGCGACCATCACCTACTCAGTGACCGTGGACGATCCGGTATCGGGAGATGCCGAGCTCACGAACGTCGTTGCGGGACCCCCGACATCGAACTGCTCGCCGTTGGCAGAGGACTTCCCCTCTGAGGACTGCGAAGTCGTCGTGCCGGTGCGGATGCTGAACATCGCCAAGACGGCAGACCTGGCAGCGGTGACGGCCGGTGACGAAGTCGCTTACACGATCACGGTGACCAACACGGGTCAGGTGCCGTACACGCTCCTTGATCCGGCGGAGTTCACAGACGATCTGGCGGACGTGATCGATGACGCGGTCTACAACGACGACGCGGCGGCCGATGCCGGCACCGTGTCCTACGCAGAGCCCACTCTGTCGTGGTCCGGCGCGCTGGGCGTCGGCGAGGTCGCCACCATCACGTACTCGGTGAGGGTGAACGATCCGATCACCGGTGACGGTCAACTCGACAATGCGGTCCTCGGACCCGAAGAGTCGAACTGCACGGTCGCCATGCCGACGACGATGCCCGAGGTGGGTCTCCTCGCGATTCCTGGACTGGCGGACGAATGCCAGGTCGTGGTGCCGATCCGGTCGTTCGAGGTCTCGAAGACCGTCGACGTGACCACCGCCGACCCGGGTGATGTCGTCACCTACACGGTGACGGTGACGTCGGTGGGGACCGCGCCGTACACCGACGAGACTCCGGCCGGGTTCAGCGACGACCTCACGGCAGTGCTCGACGACGCGGCATACGACGAGAACGCCAGTGCGACAGTCGGCGAGGTGTCCTACGCCGAACCGACTCTCACGTGGGCGGGTCCGCTGGCCGTAGACGAGACCGTCACCGTCACGTATTCGGTGACCGTGAACGATCCCGACAACGGTGACCACGTTCTGGTCAACACCGTCACCCCGACAACGGATTCGGGCGGACACTGCACGTCGATCGACGAGTGCACCACCCGCACGGTCGTTCCGCGGCTGCTTCCCGCCACCGGGATGGAGCCGATGGGTGGGCTGCTTGCCATCGCGTTGCTGCTGACGGCCGGTGGAGCGTTGCTGGTACGTCGACGCGGGCGGAGCCAGCTGGCCTGATCGTCACGAGGGGGTCGGCTGCTGTAACGGCGGTCGATCCCCTCGATCAGGTGTGCGAGGCGGCGTATTCTGACGGGATGCCACAGCCCGAGGTTCTTCGATACGCCACATTCAGCGATCGACCCGCGGGCGGATCATCGAAGACCCCGCGACCGGCTCCCCGTGGCTGACGAGTCGCGCCTCGACGGTGTGCGGGTCACGGTGGGCGGCCTGTCTCGGGACGAACTCGTCAACAGGATGGTGGCACTCGGCATCCATCTCAATGCGCATGCCGAGACGCTGATGCAGCATGCCGCGTTCGACACGCGCCCCGCGCAGCAGATCTATGCCGTCGAGCGCACTCTGGGTGAGCTAGGCCTCAGGG
>JBAWCC010000103.1:0-6885 GCA_049590095.1 Allosphingosinicella sp.
GCGCTCCGCCTCCGCCACCGGCAATTCGAGTTCGATGCGCGCCGCGGCGAGCGCGGGGCCGGTGAAACGGCGATAGCGGTCCGGATCCGCCTCGACGACGGAAGCCGGCCGCCCCTGCCGCTCCGCCCTCAATTCGGCCGAATAGGTCAGAGTGAAGGCGCATCGCCAAAGGTCGAGCGGATCGCCGCTCCCAGCCCAAAGCGGCCGGGCCTCTCCGAGCAGGGTCGGCGCCGCCTTCGCCACCGCCGCAAACGCCCGCTCCGCCGCCGCCTCGTCCGAGCTCCACACCAGCCGCGAAGGCTGGGCGAACCGCGCCCAGACCGACACCGACAAGGTCTCGGGGCCGTTCAGCCGCTCGAAATCCGCCTCGCTCAGCACCGCATATTTGGCGACCAGCCCGTCATGCTCGAACGGGAAGACGTTGGGCGGGACCAGCCGGTTCGCCGGCGCCCGCCAGCTCCGACCGTAAGCGGCGCGATAGTCGGAGACGATCAGGTAGAAATCGAGCATCAGGCCGTCGAGTTCGCGCTGTCTCAGGCACGACCCGTAGAAGAGCACCGCCCGGGCCGCCCCCGGATAAAGCCCCGCCACCGCCGCCGCCATCGCGCTTACGCGCGGCTCGACCGGCTCGGCCAGTTCGGCCGCGACGAGAGTGCGGAGCGTTTCCATGACGCTTCTATAGGGTCCGCCCCCTCATCCGTCATTCCCGCGCTGCGGAGAAATCCAGGCCGATGTCGGCGGCGGGGGCGCTTTGGGTGATCCGGCCGACCGAGACGTAGGTGACCCCGGTCTCCGCCTTGGCTCGGATCGTCTCAAGCGTCACTCCGCCGCTCGCCTCGGTGGGCACCCGCCCTCCGACCAGCGCCACCGCCTCGCGGAGCACCGACGCGTCCATGTTGTCGAGAAGCAGGTGGGTGGCGCCCGCCTCCAGCGCAGGCTCGATCTGGTCGAGCCGGTCGACCTCGACGACGATCCGCCCGATCCCGGCGGCGGCGGCCCGGCGCACCGCCTCCCCGACCCCGCCGGCGACGGCGACGTGATTGTCCTTGATCATCGCGCAATCCCACAGGCCCATGCGATGGTTCCGGGCCCCGCCCATCCGGGTGGCGTATTTCTCGAGTCGTCTGAGGCCCGGGATGGTCTTGCGCGTGTCCAGTAGGATCGCGCCGGTGCCGGCGATCGCGTCGACGTAGCGGCGGGTCAGGGTGGCTATGCCCGACAGATGCTGGACGATGTTGAGCGCCGAGCGCTCGGCGGTGAGGAGCGCCCGGGCACTTCCGCGAAGCCGAAGCAGGTCGGCCCCGGCCTTGACGCTGTCACCGTCCCGGACGAGAGGCTCGATCCCGACCTCGGGATCCAGCGCCCGGAAGAAGGCCTCGGCGATCGGCAGGCCGGCGGCGACGATCGTCTCGCGGCTGTCCATCACCCCGGTGAAGCGTGCCTCGGCGGGAATCACCGCTTCCGACGTGATGTCGCCGGCCTCGCCGAGATCCTCGGCCAGGGTCGAGCGGACGAAGGAATCGAGATCGAAGCCGGGGAGGGAAAAGGTCATGTCGATCCTCGCAATGCCCCTCTCCCGTCCTTACGGGAGAGGAAGAAGAGCTACCGCCCCGTCCCGACCAGCTCCCGCTTCAGATAGGCCATCAGCAGCGCCGCCCGCTTCGCGTCCTCGGCATTGTCGGCGCCGACGCTGTGGCCGCCCTCCAGATATTCGTGGAAGTAGAAGCGGTTGCCATATTCCTCCAGCCGCGCCGCCATCTTTCGGGCATGGCCGGGATGGACCCGGTCGTCCTTGGTCGAGCTGTAGAAGAAGACCGCGGGGTAGCGGACCCCCTTCTTCAGATTCTGGTAGGGCGAATATTTGGACATGAAGGCCCAGTCCGCCGGCTTGTCCGGATCGCCATATTCATCGATCCAGGACGCGCCGGCGAGCAGGTGCGAATAGCGCTTCATGTCGAGCAGAGGCGAGCCGTTGATCACCGCCGAATAGAGGTCCGGCCGCTGGTTCATCGCCGCCCCGACCAGCACTCCGCCGTTGGAGCGGCCGGAAATGCCGATCCTGCCCTTTTGGGTGACGCCGGTCCGGATAAGGTCCTCGGCGACGGCATGGAGATCGTCGAAGCTCTTCTGCCTGTTCTCGCGAAGCACCGATTTGTGCCAGTCGGGGCCATATTCGCCGCCGCCGCGGATGTTGGCGAGGACATAGGCATTGCCTTCCTCGGTCCAGAACATTCCGAGCGGTCCGGCGCGATAGGGCTGGCCGGTCAGATAGCCCGGAGTCTGGGCGGCGCGAAAGCCGCCATAAGCGTGGATCAGGGTCGGGACCGGTCCGTCCAGGCCCTTCCGGCGGACGAGGAAATAGGGGATTTTGGTGCCGTCTTTCGACGTCGCGAAGCGCTGCTCGACGGTTCGGGTGCTGGCGTCGAACTTGGCGGGCAGGCGCTGGACCAGCGACGGGGCCGCGCCGGGTCGAACCGCGTAGAGCGCGGGCGGGGTCAGCATCCCCTCGACCGTGGCGAAGGCGAGGTCCGACTTGCCGGAGGTGGCGAGCAGGCTGACGGTGCTGTTCGCGGGAAGGACGATCGGGCTCGAAGCCCAGGCTCCGTCCTTGCCGGGCGTAAGAGCGAACAATTTGCCCGAAACGTCGTCCAGCGCCTTGACCCAAAGCACGTTGTCGGACGCCGAAACGTCCTCGATGGCCTGTTTCGCCGTCGGCGCCATCACCAGCCGAGGCTCGGCCTTGCCGCCCGCCGCGATATCGGCCAGCGAGTAAGCGACCAGGGTGCCGGCGCCGAACCGCCCGAGCGGGCTCTGAAGCTTGGCGACGAGCTGGTCGCCGATCACGTCCTCCAGCTCCGCATCCTCGGGCAGAGGCAGAGGCACCAGGCTGCCGCCGGGGGCCAGAAGATAGCGCTCGTTGGTCCAGAAGGTCTTGCCGCGATCGACGAACACCCAGCGCCGGGTCGCGCTCTGGATCGCGATCGGGTCCACCCCGACGTCGCCGGCCTCGCCCTCGAACAGGGTTCGGGCCGAAGCCAGCGGAGTCCCGCGCTTCCACAATTTCAGGATTCGAGGATAGCCCGACTTGGTCAGCGACCCTTCGCCGTAATCGGTGCCGACGATCAATGTGTCGGAATCGACCCAGGTGACGCTGCTCTTGGCTTCGGGAAGATTGAAGCCGCCCTCGACGAACCGCCCGGTGCCGAGATCGAACTCCCGCACCACGTCCGCGTCGGTGCCGCCGGGGCTCACCGAGATCAGGCAGCGGCGATAATCGGGCGCGAGACAGTTGGCGCCGTGCCAGACCCAGCTCTTGCCCTCCGCCTTGCCGAGCGCGTCGACGTCGATCGCGGTCCGCCATTGCGGCTTGCCGGCGCGATAGGCGGCGAGCGGGGAAATGCGCCAGATCCCGCGCGGGTTGTTCGCGTCGCGCCAGAGATTGGCGACTTTGTCGCCCAATATCTGGTCCGGAGTCGCGATCTGCTCCTTGTCGTCGAGGATGGCCAGGGCACGCTGGCGGTAGCTTTCGAACTTCGGATCGCGGGTGAGCAGCGCCTCGGTCCCGGCGTTCCACTCCTTGACCTGATCGAGCGCGCGTTCGCCCTCCACCTCCTCGAGCCAGAGATAGGGATCCTCGCTCGCGGCCGGCGCGGCGGCGGCGAGAAGGAGCAGGGACGCGGCGGGGAGAAGGAAGCGGTGCAAGGGCGGTCTCCGGTAATCGTCTGTTCGCGCCAATTAGCGCGTGCCCTCCGGTCATGCCAGCGAAGGCTGGCATCCCGGCGGGTGAAAAGCGCGGGCGTTCTTCACCCCCCCGGGGCCCCGGCCTTCGCTGGGGCGACGCGAAGACTAATCTCCCGAAATCACCGGCCGCCCCACATCGCCCTGCCCCACCGTACGACCCGCCATCTCCAGCATCCGGTCGAGCGACTTCTTGGCCGCGAGCCGCAGATCCTCGTCCATCTCGATCCGAGGTTCCAGGTCGCGAAGCGCGAGGTAGAGCTTCTCCATCGTGTTCAGGGCCATGTACGGGCACATGTTGCAGTTGCAATTGCCGTCCGCGCCGGGCGCTCCGATGAATGTCTTGTGCGGCGCGGCTTTCTCCATCTGGTGCATGATGTGCGGCTCGGTTGCGACGATCATGACATCGGACGGCGAAGCCAGCGCGAAATCGAGGATCGCCCGGGTCGAGCCGACCATGTCCGCATGATCGAGGATGGCCGGCGGGCATTCGGGATGGGCGAGCACCGGAGCGCCGGGATGCAGCGCCTTGAGCTTGAGCAATTCGGTCTCGGAGAAAGCCTCGTGGACGATGCACACGCCCGGCCACAGAAGCATGTCTCGGCCCGTCTTGCGGGCGAGATAGCCGCCCAGATTCTTGTCCGGCCCGAAGATGATCTTCTGCTCCTTCGGGATCTGGGAAAGGATGATCTCCGCCGAGGAGCTGGTGACGATGATGTCGGACAGCGCCTTCACCGCCGCCGAGCAATTTATGTAGGTGAGCGCGATATGATCGGGATGGGCCTCGCGGAACGCCTTGAACTGGTCGGGCGGGCAGCTGTCCTCGAGGCTGCAGCCGGCGTTCATGTCGGGGAGGATCACGACCTTCTCGGGCGAGAGGATCTTCGCCGTCTCGGCCATGAACCGGACTCCGCAAAAGGCGATGACGTCGGCGTCCGTCGAGGCCGCCTTGCGCGACAGATCGAGGCTGTCGCCGACGAAATCGGCAAGGTCCTGGATTTGCGGGGTCTGGTAATAATGCGCGAGGATGACGGCGTTGCGCTCCTTGCGGAGCCGGTCGATCTCGGCGGCGAGGTCGAGCCCCCTGAGGCTGTGATTGGGTGCGTTCATTGCGCCACTCCCGGGGTGGGGGACTCCGCGTCTCCCAAATTTGCCAATTTAAGCCTTTCGTGCCTCCGATTCAGTCACGAAGGCGCGGAAGTGGATGCGCGGGAGATAGGTGGGAAAGCGCGGTCTTTCAACACGCCCCCGCCACCATTCCGTTTGGCCGGGTGAAGCTTCAACCCGTGAGAATCCACTCTCCCCCCTCCGCCCGGACGACCCCCCGCCGCTCGAGATCGACGAGGTGGGCGAGCACGGAGCGGCCGGCGGCGGGGAAGAGTCTTGGGTCGATGTCGGCGTACATCGCCTCCACCATCGCCGGGATCCGGCCGTCGCCGCTTTCGAGCTGGCTCAGGATCTGGCGTTCGCGCATCCGGCGGTGCTCGATCAGCCGGCGGACATGGGCATGCGGGTCCTCGACGGCCGGGCCGTGCGCCGGATAATAGATAAGGTCGTCGCGCTCCAGCAGGCGGTCGAGGCTGGCCATGTAATCGGCCATGTCGCCGTCCGGCGGAGCAACGACGGTCGTCGACCAGCCCATCACATGATCGCCGGTGAACAGGACGCCGCCCCCGGCCAGGGCGAGGCAAAGATGGTTGGACGTGTGCCCCGGAGTCGCCACCGCCTGGATCGTCCAGCCCTCCCCTTCGAGCCGCTCGCCGTCGGCCAGTATCCGGTCGGGCCGATAGTCGAAATCGAACGATTCGTCGGCGCGGGGCCCGGCATCTTCGAGGCTGAGCGAGGCGCAGCCGACGATCGGAGCTCCGGTCGCGGCCGCGAGCGGCCGGCTCGCCGGGCTGTGGTCGCGGTGGGTGTGGGTGCACAGGATCGCCGCGACCCGCTCGCCCTCGAGCGCGGCGGTCAAAGCCTGGACATGCCCGGGCAGATCGGGGCCGGGGTCGATCACCGCGACGTCGCCCTCGCCCACGATGTAGGTCTGGGTTCCGCTATAGGTGAAAGGCGAGGGATTGGGCGCGAGGACCCGGCGAATCCGGCTTCCGAGCCGCTCTACCCTGCCGGTCGCGTCCATCGCGCCGATGTGGCACCGCCGGCGGCGAAAACCAAGCGGGCAGAGATCAGGCTGGTCCGTTTCCCGGCGAAGGCCGGGATCCAGACTTCCGCGTGCGCCGCTGGACCCCGGCCTTCGCCGGGAACATGAAGAAGAAAGGGCGGGAGCTTGGGGCACCCCCGCCCTTTCCCCGAGTCGCGCATACCCTCAGCGGGTGCTGCGGGCCCGGTCGATCGCCGAGCGGAGGGCGGTTTCGATCCGCGCCTTCTGCTCGTCGCTGAGATGGTCGGAATCGCCGATCCGGGCGAGCGCGTCCTCGAGCCGGTCCGAGGCGGCGGCGGTCGGAGCGCCTTTCCGGCAGATGACGACCTTGGTCTTGCGTCCATCGTCGCCGGCGGTCTCGTCGACCAGCTTCTCGCCGCCGTCGCAATCGGCCAGTCGGCCGACGCCGTGCATCTCGAAGCGGCGGACCCGATCCCCGCCGGCACGATGCTCGCCGTCCTTGCCGTCATGGATGACGACGATCCTCTTCACCGTCTTGCCGTCGCTTTCGCCGTCCGGATGCGGATGGGCGAGCGCGGTGCTTCCGGCTCCTGCGAGCAGCAAGGCGGCGGCGAGGCCGAGCCTGGGATCGAGGTTCATCGGGTCATTCTCCCTTTACCAGCGTCTGGATGTTGATGTCGAAGCCGTGGCCCTGGCCGCCCCCGCCGGACCCGCCGGAGCCGCGATCGACCCGAAGCTTGACCTTACGCCCTTCGGCGGCGGCCTGGATAACGGCGGCCCGGATTTCGGCGACCTCCTCCGCGCTCAGCGCCTGCCGGACGGTAAACATCTGGGCTTCGGCATGGACCTGGCGGACCTGCACCAGCTCGCCCGGCGCCGGCGTCGGATGAGCGAAGGCGAAGCTGCGCTCGCCCGCCCGCGGCGCCGTGGCGGAACCGGGAAGCCGGCGAAGCATCACGTTCATCGAGGCAAACGCCGAGGGGAGCGCCGCCGGCGCCTCGGCCGATTCGAAGCTCGCCGGCTGCGCCTTCAGC
>JBAWCC010000104.1:0-1766 GCA_049590095.1 Allosphingosinicella sp.
TTCGGCCGCTTTGGGCCTCGCTTCCGAGTCCGCCTTGGCTTGCGCCGGGGCTTCGGGCTCGAACGGAGACGGCGCGGTCTCGCCCGGCCCCTCGTTCGGCTTCACCGGCGAGGGCCGCGACTGAAGGCCGAGCCGGTGCGCCTTGCCGATTACCGCGTTGCGCGAGACGCCGCCCAGCTCGTCGGCGATCTGGCTCGCCGTCATGCCCTGGGTCCAGAGCTCCTTCAGCCGGTCGATCCGTTCGTCGGTCCAGGACATATTTGCGGGGCCTTCCTTCAAATGCTTGCGGCTCTGTGCTTGCGGCTCACGGCGTCTGCCTCTAGCGACGGCGCGGTGAACGACCAGCCTTCGAATTGGATGCGGGCCGCCCCGGGCGTCCCGGTGATCCGGAACGTGAACTGGGGCGGCCTCGGAACCCTCTATGTGAAGGAGGTGAGGCGTTTCTTCAAGGTCCAGCTTCAGACCGTGTGGGGCCCGGCGCTGACGACCCTGCTCTTCCTCGTCATCTTCAGCGTGGCGCTGGGCAGAAGCGGCCGAGTCGTCGAGCTTGGCGGCGCCGGCTTCCGTTTCGCCGATTTCCTGGCCCCCGGGCTCATCGTGATGGGCATGCTCCAGAACGCCTTCGCCAATTCGAGCTTCTCGCTTCTGGTCGGCAAGATCCAGGGCAATATCGTCGACTATCTGATGCCGCCTCTGTCGACGACGGAGCTGATCACCGCCCTGATCGGCGCCGCGATCACCCGGGCGGCGATGGTCGGCTTCGCGGTGTTCCTCGCCATGCAGCTCTGGCCCGGGGTCGACGTCGCTCCGGTCCACCTCTGGGCGGTGCTCTGGTTCGGGCTGATGGGGAGCATGATGCTCGCCTTCTTCGGGCTCATCACCTCGATCTGGGCCGAAAAGTTCGATCATGCCGCGGCGGTGACCAATTTCGTGGTGGCGCCGCTGTCCTTGCTCTCCGGCACTTTCTATTCGATCGACAGCCTGGCCCCGGTCTTCCGGGCGGTGAGCCACGCCAATCCCTTCTTCTACGTCATTTCGGGGTTCCGCTACGGCTTCCTCGGCGCTGCGGATTCTCCGATCCTGCTCGGGGCGCTGCTCCTCCTGGGGATCAATGTCGCGCTTGGCATCATAACCTACGCCATGCTTCGAACCGGCTGGAAGCTGAAGGCTTGATAGTTTCCCGGCGAAGGCCGGGATCCAGTTCTGCTGCGGGGCGGCTGGGCCCCGGCTTTCGCCGGGGAGCAATCGTTCAGGAAACTCGCCGGTTATATGAACGCCGCCTGTCGAGTCCATTCAGCCTCGAAACAGTCTGCGGGTCGTAGACGCTTCCTTACCAACCAAGGAGCAAGCAAATGCGTAAGTTTCTGATTTCAGCCCTGGTGCTTTCGACCGTCGTCGGCGTCGCTCCGGCCGCGGCCAACCATGGTGGCTACCATGCCGACCGCGGCAATCGCGGCCAGGTCGCCTGGAACCGCGGCGGTCCGTCGCGCCAGGCGATCAACGAGTTGCTCCGCGACCTGCGGCGGGCAGAGAACGGCATCCAGCGCTCGGTCCAGCGCCGGGTCATCTCGCAGCGCGAGGCCACCGGCCTGCGCCGTCAGGCGAACCAGATCGAGCGCAGGCTCAGCCTGGCCAGCCGCAACGGCATCACCGGCCGCGAGTTCGGTGCATTGAGGGTCCAGGTCAACCGGCTCGAGCAGCGCCTGCGCATCGAGCGCCGGGACCGCGACGGCCGCCGCTACTGAGCGGGGAAGATCGGCGGGGGG
>JBAWCC010000105.1:0-10963 GCA_049590095.1 Allosphingosinicella sp.
CCACCACACTTCGTGTGGTCCCCCTCCCCACCGCTTCGCGGCAGGGAGGATAATTCAGCTCGGCGGCACCCCCTGCTTCTCCCTCAACCTCGCCTCGTCCTTCAGCATGTAATCGCGGGTCATCGGCGCGGCGTAGCGGCTGCGCAGATATTGAAGCTGATAGACGACCATCGCCCCGTCGGAGAACATGGTCGACGAGGCGGCGAGGTAGAAGGCGTAGAGCCGGTAGAAGCGGCGATCGTACATCGCCGTGATTTCGGCTTCCTTCGCCTTGAAGCGCTCGTACCAGGCGACGAGGGTGTGGATGTAGTGGAGGCGAAGCGCCTCGCAGTCGGACATGATCATCCGCTCGCGCTCGCTGGCGCCGACGATCTCGGACAAGGCGGGGAGATAGCCGCCCGGGAAGATGTATTTGAGCATGAACCGGTCGGTCGTTCCGGGCTTGCCCATCCGTCCCATCGTATGGATCAGTGACACGCCCTCGGGCTTCAGAAGCTCGCGAACCTTTCGGAAGAAGGTCCGGAAAAAGGGCGGGCCGAGATGCTCGAACATTCCGATCGAAACGATCCGGTCGAACTGCCCCTGGACGTCGCGATAGTCGATCAGCTCGAACTTGACGCGATCCGAGACGCCCGCCTCCTCGGCCCGCTGCCGGGCCACCGCGAGCTGCTCCCTGGAAAGGGTCACCCCGAGCACGTCGACGTCCGCGACCCGGTTCAGGTAGAGCGCCAGGCCACCCCAGCCGCAGCCGATGTCGAGCACCTTCTGGCCGGGCTCGAGCAGAAGCTTCGAGGCGATATGGGCCTTCTTGTCGAGCTGGGCCTGCTCGATGGAGTTGACCGGATCGGTGAAATAGGCGCAGCTGTACTGCATGTCCGGATCGAGGAAGAGACGGTAGAGATCGTTGCCGATGTCGTAATGATGCTGGACGTTCTTCAGCGACCGCGACTTCCAGTTCAGCATGTCGAGGCGGTGGCGGAGCCGGCCGGTCTTCTTCATGAAGCCGTTCGGCCGGCTCCTCTCCTCCCAGCGCCGGTTGCGGCGGATGATCCGGACGAGGTCGAGTATCTCGCCCTGCTCGATCCTGAGCCGGTCGTCCATCCAGGTCTCGGCCGTGCCGAGCGCCGGATCGCGGGCGATCTGAAGCGCCACCCTCGCATCCATGATCCGGACCGTGACCGGCCTCAGCTCCGCGTCGGGAACGCCGAAGCGGTGAGTCTTGCCCTTATGGTCGATGACGGTGAGCTCGCCCCGTCTGATGAGCCCCGGAAGCATCTTGTCGAGTAGCCGCATGGTCGCAGAATAACCGCATGGCCGGCGAGCGCAACTCCGTTACGCAGGCGGTTCATTCGCGAGGTTTCTCTTCATGCCGGCGACGCTGGGGTCCGCGATAGCGGCAGCCGGCGCGACGACGAAGCGTTGAAAGCAATCCGCTTCGGGGACGCGCGCCCTATTTCCCAAGCGCGAAATCGACCCGTATCTGGACCTCGCGGGTGCTGATCCCGGGCTGCACCGGGGGCGCCGCCGTCCTCGCGACGGGGGGCGGGGGGGCCGCTCGGCCATCACCGTCGCGACAGGCCAGCCTTGCCCCGAAATGACTTGAAAAATGGCAAAAATGTGTCTATCACACTGTTATGCAACAACTTATCCGCTTCGCAGCGTTTGCGCTGACCGCCCTTCTCGTCGTCCTCATGGCGGCGCCGGCCGCCGCGCAGGAGCAGGCCGAAGGCCAAAGCAAGGCGGATTATCTCGCCTGGCTCTCGCGCGACGCGGGCGCCCGGGCACAAGTGCTGTCGTTCAAGGCCTTCCTGGAGGCCGGCGACGTCGAGGACGTGGTTCCGACCTGGCAGCTGATTCGAACCGCGAGCAAGTGGCGCGACTGCGGCGGCCCCCGCTTCGAGGTCGCGCCGGTCGCGGAATGGGCGAACATCTCCGCAACCCTCGACTTCATCAAGGCCGAGGTCGAGCCGGTGATCGGCGACGTCCAGCCGGTCTCCGGCTTCCGCAATGCCGAGCTCAACCAGTGCGCGGGCGGCGCCAAGGCGAGCGCCCACCGCCATTTCTACGCCCTCGACCTCGTTCCGGCCGACGAGGACGTGACGCGCACCGCCCTGATCCGCGACGTCTGCCGGATCCACGGCAATTCGGGCCGCGGGTTCGGGATCGGCCTCGGCTTCTATTCGGGCATGCGCTTCCACCTCGATTCGAAGGGCTTTCGCCGCTGGGGCGCAAACGGCAGCGGGGCGACCAGCCCCTGCGCGACGGGCAATTACGCCTGATCCGCCGCGACCGTCACCCGGCGCTTCCCCGGCCGCCTTCGGGCGGCCTTTTTTTGGATCGGCGGCGGCGCCCGCCGGCTTCGACAGGACGGTGCCGCAAGATTTCTTGCTGACGGGTGTCGATTCTCAACCGCCCCGTTCGTCGTTGTGAACGCCGGACGATAAACGCCGGCCTGGCAGGGAGATCGACGATGCGTGTAATGGTTTTCGTGAAGGCGACCGAGGACAGCGAGCAGGGCATGAAGCCGTCGCCCGAACTCAGCCAGATGTTCGTGGATATGGGCAAGTTCAACGAGCAGCTGGTCAACGCCGGCATCCTCGTCGCCGGCGACGGGCTAAAACCCTCGTCCTTCGGAAAGCGCGTGGCGTTCGACGGCCCCGGCCGCACCGTGATCGACGGCCCCTTCGCCGAAACGCGCGAGCTCGTCGCGGGCTACTGGCTTTGGGAGGTCAGGGACATGGACGAAGCCGTCGAGTGGGTGAAGCGCTGCCCAAATCCGATGTTCGGGCCCAGCGAGATCGAAATCCGCCCGCTTTACGAAGCCGAGGACTTCGCCGACCTCATCCCGCCCGAAGCTGCGGTGATCCACGACGGCGTGGGCGACAAGCTGGGGAATCGCTGATCCGCTTGCCTGCCGCCGCCATGCTTCCCTAGGGTCCCTACTCATGGCGGCGGACTCAACTCGACGTGCAATCGAGACGGTCTTTCGGATCGAGCGGCCCAGGCTCATCGCGAGCCTCGCCCGCATCACCCGCGACGTCGACCAGGCCGAGGAGCTGGCACAGGATGCGCTGCTGGCCGCGCTCGCCGACTGGCCCCGGGGCGGCGTTCCGCGCTCTCCGGGGGCCTGGCTGACGGCGGTAGCGAAGCGCCGGGCCATCGACGAGATTCGACGCCGGCGAATGCTCGAGCGAAAGCATGGCGAGATCGCGCGAGAACTCGCGGAGGAGCGTGACAGCTTCCGCGCAGGGACAGGGGCTTCGGTGGGCGACGATCCCGGCGACGAGTTGCTCGGTTTGATCTTCGCGGCTTGCCATCCGGCTATTCCGGCCGACGGTCGCGCAGCGTTGACATTGCGGATCGTGGGCGGCCTGACGACACAGGAGATCGCCCGGGCGTTCCTTTCCAGGGAATCGACCGTCGCCCAACGCATTGTCCGCGCCAAGAGGACGATTGCCGAAGCGGGTCTCAGGTTCGAAGTCCCCTGCGACACCGAGCGGACGAAACGTTTGGGCGCGGTGCTGGAAGTCGTCTACCTCATCTTCAACGAAGGCTATGCAGCCACTGCGGGCGAGGCGTTGGTGCGGCCGGTGCTTTGCGCGGAAGCGCAACGGCTCGGACGAATCCTGGCCGGCCTGCTGCCGAACGAACCCGAAGTTCTCGGGCTGCTCGCGTTGATGGAGCTGCAAGCCTCGCGCCTGGCGGCGCGAACTGGACCGAACGGCGCCTTCGTGCCGCTCACCGAGCAGAACCGCGCGCGCTGGGATCGGTTGCTGATCCGGCGCGGGATGGACGCACTGGCCCGGGCTGAACTGCTGGGCGGTGCCGATGGGCCCTACGCTCTGCAGGCGGCGCTCGCCGCCTGTCATGCGCGCGCCTTGAAGGCCGAAGACATCGACTGGCCTCGTATAGCCGGCCTCTACGATCGACTGAGGGAGGTCGCACCTTCACCGGTCGTCGATCTCAACCGTGCGGTCGCCTGCGGGATGGCCTTTGGGCCGGAGGCGGGCCTGGAACTTGTCGAGGAGATCGCCGGAGACGCGGTCTTGCGCGACTACCCGCCGCTGCAGGCAGTGCTCGGCGACCTTCTCTTCCGTGCAGGTCGCCTGTCGGAAGCGAGGCCGCATTTCGAGGCCGCCGCCTGCCTGACCCGCAACGCCCGGGAGGCCTCCTTCCTGCTCGAGCGGGCGAGGGCCTGCGGAGCCTAGGCGCCTGTTCCGCGCGCCGCCGCGCGCGGGCTCACCGCTCCCCAAGCGAAACATCCGGAAACGGATCAAGTTGAAGGATTATTGTAGGACTCGTTCTGCTTTTGTTCGACCGGTAGCCCATCCGGAGAACGTTCATGAACCGCACCTACGACGTCGTCGCCATCCAAATGACCATCTGGTTCAATGTGGAAGGGGACCATGATCATAATGGCCTGATCTACGTCCTGCGGCGCAATCTGCCGCTGGTGAAATATCTGCGCGAGCTGGCCAAGCCCGTGCCGGACCAGGCCGAGCTGGACCAGCTTCGCGGCCCCGCCGAGGCGATCGCCGACGAATTCCAGGTGCCGTTCCCTACGACCCCCGAGGAGGCGAAGCGTCCGCACGAATTCGTCCGCCCGCTGGTGCTTCGCGCCCATGAGGGCGACGTCGTGACCGTGAACCTGGAGAATGAGATCCAGAGCCGCGCCATCGGAATCCATCTCGTCGGCGACGGCTATGACGTGAAGGAACATGACGGCTCCGAAGTCGGCGCCAATCCGCCGAGCCTCGCGCCTCCCGGCGGCCATTACAGCTACCAGTGGACGGCCCGGAACGAGGGCGTGTTCCCGTTCCACGACGGCGGCGACTATTCGGGCGGCGAGGACGGCACCAACGTCCACGGCCTGTTCGGCGCCTTCATCGTCGAGCCCATTGGAACGATCTGGCGCGACCCGATCTCCGGCGTGGATTCGAGCGTCGCGGGCACGCAGCTCGACGGCCTTTACCTCGACGTCATCCCCCCGGCGGCCCAGCAGACCGTGAGCGTCGCCTCGCCGCCAGCGACGATCGAGAACTACCAGTTCCCGCCGCCCAGCGAATATGCCGATTTCAGCCGCGATGCGCATCGCGAGTTCGTCCTCTTCTTCCACGACGAGCCCGAATTCGTTCCGCCGCACGGCACCCATTATCCCGACCCCTGCGCAGGTCATGACGGCGGCGGCCATGGCGGCCATGGCGTCGCCGGACCCCCGATCATGCCGGTCTCCTACCGGGCCGAGCCGATGGTCAACAAGGAGCAGATCCTGTTCCGGCTGATGCAGGAGGGCCACGACTTCAAGGGCCGCCCCGTGCTCAACGAGGAGCAGCATCACAGCTCGTGGATGTTCGGCGATCCCGCGACCCCGATCTTCAAGGCCTATATCGGCGATCCGGTGCGGATCCGCTTCGTCCACGCGGCGGTGAAGGAGACCCACGTCTTCCACCTCCACCTCTACGAATGGCACGCCGTGCCCGAGGACAGGATGTCGCCGCGGATCGACGCGATCTCGGTGAGCCCGCAGACCGGCCACACGATCGAGCCCGTCTGGGGCGCGGGCAACCGCCACCAGGTGGCCGGCGACGTGATCTGGCACTGCCACCTCTACCCGCATTTCCACGAAGGCATGTGGGGCATCTTCCGGACGTTCGAGACTCTTCAGGACGGCACCGACGGTCCGCTCCTGGCCAGCCAGGACTTCCCTTACACCGGCCGCCGGATCGGCCGCTATCCGAACGACACGAGGATCGAGCGGCTGCTTCCGCTTCCGGGCCGGGTGCCGCCGCCTTTGCCGACAGCGACCCATCCCGGATACCCGCTCTACATCCCCGGCGAGATACGGCAGAAATCGCCGATTCCGCCCTGGCCGATGTCGACGCCGATGCCGGCGGAATATGATTATCGCGAGATGCCGACCGGGCTCGAGAGCAATGCGTTCAATCCGCAGCCGGTGCCGGGCGAGATCTTCACCCGCCGTCCCTTCGTGATCGGCCAGGATCAGGAATGGCCGGCAGGGCAGACCATGCCCGCGGACAAGCCGGCCTACCACCTCAACAGCGACCGGATCATCCGCCACGACCTCGCAGTGGCGATGGACCGGATCGACTATAACGGCCACGGCTGGCACGACAAGCACGGCCATTTCTACTATCTCACGGACGAGGGCCTCCCCTCCCAGGGCGCGCAGAAGGAGCCGCTCTTCTTCCGGGCGAGGCACGGCCAGATCCTCAACCTCAGCCTGACCAACCAGCTCCCGCTCGACATTCCAGGGACGGAGTTCGACCACGCCTTCCCGCCGTGCCCGGCGCGGCCGTGGCAGGGCGAATGCACGCCGCACGTCCACATGGTGAAGTTCGACCCGATCTGCGCCGACGGCGCCAGCGTCGGCTGGAACTACATCTCGGGTCCGGTGGCGGGCAAGACGATGGCCTATCGCTGGTGGCTCGACCAGGAGTTCGGGACGATCTTCTTCCACGACCATCTGTTCGCCAACTACCGGCAGAAGCACGGCCTGTTCGGAGCGCTGATCGTCGAGCCCGCCGGAGCGCGCTTCCTCCACAACTGGCAGGATCACGAGATCGTCAGCGGCCTGCAGGCGCGGATCGACGTGCCGGGCTCGACTCCGAGATCGTTCCGCGAGTTCTGCCTGGGGCTCCAGGACTTCATCCCGATGTGGAACGGCGACGGCGAGGCGCTCAACCCGCCGCCGGCGCCGGGCGGTCACGGCGACCAGGGGATCATGGCGATCAACTACCGCAACGATCCGCTCCACGAGCGGCTGAGGGAAAGCGGCGGAAGCTTCATCGACCCGGCTTTGTGGTTCACCTCCGGGCCGCCCTACAATCGCGATCCCTATTCGGTGCGCTTCGACGCCCGGGCGAACGACCCGATCCGGTTCCGGATGATCCAGGGATCGCACGAGGAGCAGCACAGCTTCCAGATCCACGGCATGCGCTGGCGCGAGTTCCGGGACCAGCCGGCCTCGGCGATCCGCAACCAGCAGAGCTTCGGAATCTCGGAGGCGTTCACCTTCAAGCAGGAGGAAAAATACGGTCCGGGCGATTACATGTACAAGCTGTCGGGCGCCGACGATCTGTGGCTCGGCTGCTGGGGCCTCGTCAGGGCGTTCGCGGGAGGCGATCTCGAAGCGCCGCGTCCGCTCACCATTCCGCCCGCGCCCGCGCCCGAGGATCTGTCCGCGCCTATTCCGATGACGGCCTTGGCCAATGTCACCGTCACGCCCCAGGACGACGGCTCGTACCTGATCGAGAAGACCGGCGGCAGTGGGGCTTATGACGCCTCTGCGGTTAGCAGTTCCGGCGTCGCGGGCGAGTTCGCGCTCCGGATCACCAACGGAGTCGGCAACGCCACCCAGCTTATGGCCGGCATCTCTCGCAACCCTTCAGCCGACCCGTCGACGATGGAATATTCCGTGAGGCTGCTTCCCACCGGCCGGTTCGGCGTCCTCGTCAACGGGGCTGCGGAAGTGGGCCTGCCTTTGGTAAAAGGCCATGTCTGGCTGGTGCGCGACTCAAACGGCACGATCACGATCAGAAACGGCGAGACGCTCGCCGGCGCGGCTATCGTCTATACTGCCCCCCAGGTCGAGACCGGCACCTTCTTCGCCAACAGCTCCATCGCGCCTACAGGCGACAAGGTCATAATGCGGTTACAGCCGGTCCGGGAGGCCGCGCCGACCGGGACCCGCGAGTTCCATGTCAGAGCGGAGCAACGGAGCCTGGTCTATCGGGAACCGGACCTGGTCGATCCGCTGGGGCTCGTCTACCGGCTGACCAGGATCGTCGGCCCGGACGGCTTGCCCGTCCCCGTCCGTCAGAGGACGGACCCGGACGAGCCGCTGATCCTGCGCTGCCGCGAAGGCGAGACGGTCAAAATCGTCCTCGCCAACGGCATCCCGGCCGACGCGGATATGCGGCCGGAGCCTTACGCGCCGAGCGTTCCGGTCGAGGAATTCGACGGGACCCACCGTCCGGTGCGGCCGGTTTCGAGGCAGGTGTCGATGCACGCCGACCTGGTGCGCTTCGACGTCAGGACCTCGGACGGGGCCACGATCGGCCGCAATCCGCCGCAGACGGCGGCGCCCGGGGAGACGGTTACCTACGTCTGGCAGACCGGCCGTCCGGCGGGGAGCCCGGAGCCGATCGGGCCGCTCTTGCTTCAGGACATGGCCGACGTCCGCAACCACCGTCACCACGGCCTGATCGGCGCTCTGATCGTGGAACCGGCCGACGCCCGTCCGCTCTTCGTGCCGGAGGACGAGAACACGGCCGAGGACGATTCGGCAGAGGCCTGGGACGGCCCGCGCGCGACGATCGTCACGACGGATGAGGACGGTCGGCGAAGGCGCCAGGAGGAAGCGGTGCTGCTCCTTCAGGACGGCCTTCGCCATTTCCTGCGCGGCAATCTCAACATGCCCATTTCGGACGAGCCCCCGTCGCCCGGCGAGGACGATGTCGACCATGAAGACCAGGGCCAGAAGGCGTTCAACTACCGCTCGGAGCCGATCGAGCGCCATCTCGACAACCCGAATCCGGCGACTCCGATCTTCAACGTGCCGGCGAACGCCAATGTCCGGCTGCATCTGATCGGGGCCTGCGACAAGCCTCGCCAGCATGCCTTCACCGTGCACGGCGTGACCTGGCCCGATCACGACTATCTCGGCGACGAATCGCCGAGGGTGGCTTCGGAATCGGCCATCTCCAACGGCACCGCCCGGACCTACGAGTTCAAGACCGGAGCGGCGGCGGACTATGCCTATCGGAGCGGAGTGCTCAAATGGGCGGTGCCGCAGGGCCTGTGGGGCCTGTTGCGGGTCGGTCCCGCACAGGACGGGGACGGGGTAACGGACGGCGACAAGGGCGACATCGTCGTCAGCGACGGCGGCCAGACCTGGCGCCTGAAGACCCCGGTGAAGCTGGGAGAAGGCGAGCCGGTGAACCCCTGGGTCGGAAGCGGCGAGGCCCCCGGCTCCGCCACCGAAGCCAGCCTCCTTCGAATTCGCGAAGGCACCCAGGCCGAACCTTCGACGAGCCTCGTCCCGCCGGCCAAGGTGGAGCGGGTCGTGCTCGCCACCGATCCGGCGCTCCAGGCCGCGGGAGTCGACGGGGATTCCAATGCCGCCGACAATCTGGCGGCTCTGGTCTCGGTCTGCCAGGCGGTGGACGGCTCCCACGCCCATGCCGTCGGGCTGTTCGGCTCGGGAATCAGCTACGCCCAGAGCAACTCGCCCGAGCTCGCCGGCACCTGGACGGGCGGCGTCGGAGTCCAGGGAATCGGCTACGCGACCGGTCCCTGGGCGGCCGGTCAGGGTGGCTTCTTCCACGGCAAGACCACCCACCCGAGCGGGTTCGTCATCGGCGCGAACGTCATGGCCAGCAACGAAAGCGGCAGCGACTTCAGCTACGGCCCGGCCGGCTTTTCCTCCTGCGGGCTTTGGGTCAACGCCGCCGGAACCGCTGACATGGCGGCGGGAATCATCGTCTCGAACCCGTTCGGTCGCCAGTTCGAGTATGGAATTGCCTTCACCGGCCAAGTCGCGGAAGGGAAAACGGGCGGGATCAAGACCGCGACCCTTCGCGACGACAGCCAGGCGCCCACCGTATTCGACATCAACGGGTCGCACGTGAACGGCCTCGATACGACGGATGCGACCTTCTCCGGCAGGGCGATCCTGCTCGGCGACCCGCACTCGGTGGGCTGGAGCGACGTCGGCTTCGCCCGGAGAGGATTGAAGGAGGTTTCGGTGACCGCCGGAACCGGCGAGCTTGGCAACCTCACCGCCCGGTCGCTTTGGGCCTTGAGCACCTCGGCCCTGGGGCCGAACTCGGGCGGCCTCGTCAGCGCCACGACGAGTCAGACTCCGACGGCGGAAGGGCAGGGTCTGGGATCGTTCAGCTTCGGCGGAGGGATCGGTGCCAGTTCGGCCTGGATCAGCTGCCACTCGACGGAACCGTGGTCGACGACGGCGCGCGGCACCCGAGTGAGCATCTCGACCATTGCGAGCGGCACCGCGGCCGCCGCCGAGCGGGTCCGGGTCACGGAGGCGGGCGTCGACATACGCAACGGCGGCAACCTGCTCGTCGACGGTACGAAGGTGATCGGGGCCCAAGGCGCCGCGGTCGCGAACGCCACCGACGCCGCGTCGGCCGTCACCCAGCTCAACGCCCTGCTGGCGCAGCTTCGGGCCCATGGGCTGATCGCCGGCTGACCGGGGCCCGCGGCCCGCTGGGGCTGTGGGGCCTGTTCCGGGTGGGCGCGTAGAGGAAGCCGGGGGACGGACCCGTGGCCGTCCCCTGCCCGCCCGGGCGGAGCCACCCGGCGCGGCCGAAAGGCCCGCCGGGTGGCTTTCGCCGTCTCCGGGTCCGCGGGGCCCGAATCTTTCAGGACAAGTGAAGTGAAGTTCTTCGTCCCCTGGGCCGCCGACGACGATCATGCCGAGCAGATCTGGAGCGACTCCCGCTCCGACCTCTTCGACCTCGGTATGCCGACGACGAAGCGCCGGATCTGGGCGCTGTCGCTGGACGTCACCAAGCCCAATTGCCTGCTCCACATCGGTCGCGAGGTGCCCGACGATTACGGCCCGGCGATGCTCATCCTCGAGGCGAGCAACGTCGACGTCTTCTACGTGTGCACGCCGTGGAACGGCGTGCTGGGCGGGGAGCCTTTCGTGCTCGGGCTGAGCGAGCGGGGACGGGCGATCGATTTTGCAGAGGTGGTCGAAGGCAATGCCTGAAACGACCCGGGCTCCCGCAGCCTATCCGGCTCCGCCGACCTCCTTCAGCTCGAACCCCACGATCTTCCCGTCCCACCGGCACTGGAAGGAGCGCTTTCGCCCCTCCGCCTCCACCGAGCCCCACACCGTGACCTTGGCGACGCTCTTGTAGACGACGTCGATGATCTTGACGGTGCCGTATTGCGCCGCCCGGGCGCTGCAGGCCGC
>JBAWCC010000106.1:0-4108 GCA_049590095.1 Allosphingosinicella sp.
CGCCGCGACTCGCCGAAACGCGAGCCTCGCCCCGCCCGCGGCCGGGCCGAGCCCCGGACCGAGCCGGTATCGGCCGAGGATGAAGAGGGCTGGAACGGCCCGGTGCCGAGCTTTCTGGCGCAGAAACTGGGCTAATCCGCTTGGGCACGGCCGCCGGATCCAACATATGGATTTGCGGCCTCCAAATCTAAGTTTTTGATATATTGTCGACTCGCCCGCCCTCTGGCACCTTGCCGGAGGGCGCGGACGAGCCTCGAGCGCCCGTGGGGGAATATCCATGGCCGAATCGGGACCCGGCACAGCCGGGGGCTATGTCGCGTTCATCAGCTACAGCCATAGGGACGCGGCGATGGGGCGATGGCTGCATCGGAAGCTGGAAGGGTACCGGCTGCCGAAGCGGTTGGTGGGCACCCAAGGCGAGGACGGCGAGGTCCCGGCGCGACTGACGCCGATCTTCCGCGACCGCGACGAGCTTCCGGCGGCGGGCGACCTCAGCGAGAGGGTGCGGGCGGCGCTGGCGGTGTCGAGGAACCTCATCGTCCTGTGCTCGCCCAACAGCGCGGCCTCCCCTTGGGTGGCGAAGGAGATCGCGACGTTCCGCGAGATCCATCCCGACCGGCTGATCTTCACGGCGATCGTCGAGGGGGAACCCGGCCAATGTTTCTCTCCCGCTTTGCTGGAAGGCGGAGCCGAACCGCTGGCGGCCGACTTGCGCAAAGAAGGGGACGGACGGCGCCTGGGACTGCTGAAGCTGGTGGCGGGCCTCGCGGGCGTCGGCCTCGACTCGCTCATCCAGCGCGATGCAGCAAGGCGCATCAGACGGATCCTAGGCGTGACTGTCTCTGCACTAATCGCGATGTTGGCACTGGCAGCCTTGACTGTAGTCGCGTTCAACGCACGCGCCGACGCTGAGCGTCAACGCTCAGAGGCCGACAGCCTGATCGACTTCATGCTGACTGACCTTAGAGGAAAGCTTCGGGGAGTAGGACGCCTCGACGTTATGGACACCGTCAACGAACGGGCTCTAAGATACTATAGGCAGCAAGGACCACGAAATGCGCGACCTGCCGATTCAGCGATGCTGGCTCGGGTTAAGCTCGCTATTGGCGAGGTTGAGTTGGATCGCGGAAATGAAGCTACCGCTCTTTCCGAATTTAAAGAAGCGAGGAATATAACTGCAAGTTTGATTCGTCGCTTTCCGCAGGACCAGAATGTGGTTTTTGCTCATGCCCAAAGTCAGTATTGGATTGGATACATCGATTATTTGAAAATGGATTTTACAGGGACCAAGCAAGCATGGCTATCTTATAAGAGCCTGTCTGACCAACTGCTTAAGATAGACGCCAGTAATCCCTTCTGGGTCCGTGAGGCCGGCTATGCTGAAGGAAACTTGTGTGCGCTTGCTATGATGCCGCCAACGAATGAACAAGAGGCTCTCCGTGCTTGTCGAAGCGCGCTGCAACGGATGGAGGAGGTTCGGCACCTGCAGGGCATTGATGAAGGGTTGGAAGTCGATCTGGCCAACCGCCATGCTTGGATGGCCATGGCGTGGAATGCCAATCAACGCCTCGACCGAGCTACATTGCACCAGGCGCAGCACGAAAAGTTGTCCAAGGCGTTGATTGCCTCGGATCCTGGTAATCTGGACTACCACGACATCTGGATGCGTGGTCAGTTCGGGTTCGGTGAGATGCTCGCTGCTAGCGGCCGGAAACAGGAAGCGCGCACCCGATTCGCCATCGCCGCAGCAAGCGCCGCCATGTTGATTCGACGCGACCCGTCAAATGCCACTTGGAGGTCGTGGAAAAGGCGCATCGCGAAAAGGATGAATTAAGTGATACATCGCAATCGAAACGAAAACGGGGCATCTCCCCCGCCTCGCTACATTTCGTGATCGCTGGCGTGATCGGCGTCACGTATCAAGACAAGTGAGAGTGCTAGGAAGGCGGGCCTGTTGCGAGTGCGGACTCCGCATCACGATTGGACGGCAGCGTGCGAGACACTAGGAGAAAAATGATGAGCATCACGCCAGCGCTTATTGAGCGCGCAATTCGCTTCCTGACCGAACATGGCATAGAACTACTCGAACTTGAAGGCCTTCCCCCTCCAACTATAGCCACTGTTCGAGAAATAGACATAAAAATAAATGCTAACAAAATAGAAACTGAGTACTCTAGGGCTAACTATACAGTAGATATTAATAATTTTGGTGGACTTGGGGCCGTCCTCCAGCGAGTTGCAAACAATACATTGTCACTTCCTGATAATCCTCGACCCAAGGCGCCCTACAAGAGCCAGCTTTCATTGCAAAACAAGACGTATTGCTATGTAATATTAAAATTGACAGGAAAGAACTGGCAGTTCTCGAGAGATAGAGATCCATTTTCAATAGGCCTGTCCAGCACGGATCCGGAAGTGTACTTTGAACCGCGGAAAGTCGATGCCCAAGGCGGAATCGTTCCCCGGGGCGAGGTGCGGGACGAGTGCAGGATCGCCTATTTCATTGCGGATGGCGCCACTGCCTATGATGATGCAACGGCATACGAAGATCCATTTAACCTGCATCTGGACCTAATTGACGAAGATTCTCACGGCCAACCTTCGCCTGTGCCGATCATTATCGATCCCGACGTTCGGTTCCCAGGTGGGTCCGGGGAGTTGAGCATCGAACCTTAGGCAGCTTGGCTTTTGGGATTTTCTCAGAGACAATTCCGCTAGATGCTGAACGAACCTCCCCTATCCGCAGTCATCGCCTACGCTAGAGCAGGTGCCGTAGACCAAGCTTGGCGCCTGTTCCTGGCGGGACGATTCGCACACGATGAGAATGCGTCTGTTGCTTGCGTCAGGGGCCGCCTACTGAAGGACTTAGCCGCGCGGCGTGCTGGTGAGGAGCGCCTGCAATTATACCGCGATGCGGCGGCGGCTTATGAGCAAGCTGCTCGGCTTCATGCCACCACCTATCCGCTGATCAACGCGGCGACCCTGTTCCTGCTGGCAAGCGATCGTGCTGCGGCTAGAACTCTTGCGAACCGGACTATGGATTTAATCGAGCAACATCCGGACGAACCCGAAACCCCTTATTACCGCGCCGCCACCCGAGCCGAAGCCTTCCTCCTCCTCGACCGCCACGACGAGGCCCGCGCCGCCTTCGCCGAAGCCGTCGCTCTCGCTCCCCGGGCCTGGGAGGACCATGCCTCCACCCTTCGCCAGTTCGCGCTCATCCTCGCCGCCCAGGGCCGGGACTCCGCCTGGCTCGACGTCCATCGCCCGCCGCGCTCCCTCCATTTCGGCGGCCACATGTCGTTCGACCCGGAAGTCGTCCGCCGCGAGCATCTCGACGAGAAGATCGCCGCCGTGCTGGAGGAGGAGAATGTCGGCTTCGGCTTCGGGGCGCTCGCCGCGGGGGCGGACATCATTATCGCCGAGGCTTTGCTCGCCCGCGGCGCGGAGGTGCATGCGGTGCTTCCGGGCGGAGCCGAGGCGTTCGCGGCGGTTTCGGTCGATCCGTTCGGCAACGCCTGGCGGCGGCGATTCGACTCGGTTCTGGCCATGGCGGAGACGGTGCGTCCGGTCCGGCCGCTGGGCGCAGCGCCCGGTTCGTCCATGATCGGACTTGCCGACGAGGTCGCGATGGGCGCGGCGCTGATGAACGGTCGACGGCTGGAAAGCTCGGCGGTTCAGCTGCTGGTGCTCGATTCCGCCGACGAGGCCGGCAACGGCGCCTCCGGCCGGTCGCGAGAGATCTGGGCCGTGGGCGGGTGGCGCCAGCGGGTGCTCACGGCCCCGCGCGAGACCGGGCGGGACAGCTCTGCGCCGACGGCTGAAACGGCCCCTCCGCTGGCCGTCCTCGCCATCGGCCCGGGCTCGGACGACCCCCTCGAGCCGGTCCTGGCCGAGCTTCACGGGCGGATCGCCAGGCTTCCGGCGCCGGCGGTCGCTCCCTACCTGACCGAAGACCGGCTGATCCTCGCTTATCCGGGCCCGGCCGAGGCGGCCGAAGCCGCGGTTCGGCTGCTCGGCGCCTCGTCCGGCGCACAGGCCCTTCGAATCGGCGGTCAATACGGCCCCGCCGCTACCTTCCGCGACCCCTTCTCAGGCGCTCTCCGCC
>JBAWCC010000107.1:0-1694 GCA_049590095.1 Allosphingosinicella sp.
CCCCGGCTCTCCGCCAGGGCCCGCCGCCCCGTCTCGATGAGTCGCTCCGCTTCCATGCGTTTCCCCCGTCCGTACGAAAACCCGCTCACCTCTTTCATTACCCACAGTGAGGTAGATGGCACCGTAAGGCCAGAGGAAATCGGAAATCTGTGGACACAAAATCGATTGTGGATAACTCGATCACTCCGAAGAGTGACGATCCTGGTGTTCCGGAGGGCTCGGGACGGGGAAGCGCCGCTCGTTCCGGTCCATCTTGGCCGCCAGCGCCTCCAGCGGATCGATGCCGAGCACCTCGCAGAACTGGAGGAGATAGGCGAGGACATCGGCCACCTCGTCCCTCACGCGGTGCGCCGCTTCGGGCTCGTCCATGATCCGGGCGGACTGTTCGGGCGTCAGCCACTGGAAGATCTCGACCAGTTCGGAGGCCTCGACGCTGAGGGCGGCCACCAGGTTCTTCGGGGTGTGGTACTGCTCCCAGTCCCGGGCCGCCGCGAACGCGGCCAGCCGCCGCTGGAGTTCTGCCACATCGAGTTCTGTCACGGCCCCAGGTCTACCACCGCCGCCCCGGACGCCGCCGCCCCGGACGCCCCGAGGGGCGTCCGGCGGCGAGGCCGACGAGAAGGGGCGGGAGGGAAGGGCTTTACGACAGGCCCTAGGACTGGGCGAGCCCGGCCGGTGTGACCCCTTCGACCTCCATGCCCTCCGGGGCGAGCAGGAAGACGTTCCGGTCGACGCGGTGCATGCCGCTGCCGAGTCCGAAGACCACACCGCTGCTGAAGTCGAGAATCCGCTTGGCCACATCCGTCTCCGCGGCCGTCAGGTCGAGCAGCACCGGCACCTGGGCGACCAGGTACTCCGCGACCTCGCGGGCGTCCGCGAAGACCTGCACCCGCAGTACGACCAGGCGTCGCTGTTCGGCCGCACGCTCGTCCGGGACCGTGCGGTGGTCGATCCGGGACGGCCACTCGTCGCGGCCCCGCAGGGGTACGACCTGGGCGAGCCCCTCCCACTGTTCGTCGGTGGCGTCATATCTGTCGTACCTGTCGTACCTGCTCACAGGGCCACCCCGTCGTCAAGCCGGTCGGGTTCGCGCCGGCTGCGCTCACTGTTCATCGGGCAATCCTCTCGCCCCTCACCCGTTCGGCGTACCAACGACACGGCGAAGGGCCGGATCGAGTCACTCACACCGAGCCCTCACACCGCGATTACCTGGACGCCCGCCTCGCCGAACCGGTCCCTCGCCTCCGCCGTGATGTGGGAGTCGGTGACGAGCACATCGACCAGGCCGAGGTCGCAGACCCGCGCGAAGGCCCGCTTGCCGATCTTCGAGGAGTCGGCCGCGACCACCACCCGCTGCGCCCGTTCCGCGAGGAGCCGGTTGACACTGGCCTCGCCCTCGTGGTGGACGTAGGCGCCGCGTTCGATGTCGATGGCGTTCACCCCGAGGACGGCGACGTCCAGCGTGATCTCGTTCATCACGCCGACGGCCAGCGGGCCGGTCAGTTCGTACGACTGGGGCCTGGCGACACCGCCCGTGACGACCATCTTGATCTGCGGCCGGATCGCCAGCTCGCTCGCGATGTTCAGGGCGTTGGTCACGACGGTGAGCGTCGGCTGCCCGCCCGCCACCGTGGTCTCGCCGACGATGTCGGGGCGGACCGCCAGCGCGCGGGCCACCTCGGTCACCGTCGTAC
>JBAWCC010000108.1:0-7405 GCA_049590095.1 Allosphingosinicella sp.
CGGCCACCGGCGACGTTCGAAGGAGACGATCGAATGCCATCAGCTGCGCCGCATGCGGCGCAGCTGATGAGACAGGTTCAACAACCTGTGTCTTAGCTCCGTGTCTCACCGAAGGGGTGCACTCCACTTCAGACGAGTTTTTCAAATCTTCACAGGGAGGACGCGAATCACCTGGCATCCGGGACAGGCACAGATTCTTTGCGTCTTTGCGTCTTTGCGATGAAAACTGATTGGCCTGCGGCCGGTGAGGATTTGCGCCCGATGCAATGGCGCAATGCGGCGAAGTCCCCGCCCCGCGTCACCCGCAATCGGGGTTGAAGACGTAGCCGGCGGCCCGGACGGTCTTCAGGCATTCGGGCTTGGCCGGGTCGCGCTCGATCTTTCGGCGGATCCGGGCGATCCTCGTGTCGATCGAGCGGTCGAACGCCTCCATCTCCTTGTTGTGGGCGAGGTCGAGGAGCTGGTCGCGGCTGAGCACCCGGCGGGGATGCTCGGCGAAGCATTTCAAGAGGTCGAACTCCATCGAGGTGATCGGGACCTCGGTGCCGTCCGCCTCGAACAGCTTTCGGGAGTCGAGGTTGAGTCGGCATTTGCCCATCTGGACCTCGCTTCCCATCGTCGCGGGCGCTTCGCCGCTGCGGCTGGCGCGGCGGAGCACCGCCTTGACCCGGGCCAGCAGCTCTCGGGGATTGAACGGCTTGGTGATGTAGTCGTCGGCGCCGATCTCGAGCCCGACGATCCGGTCGACGTCGTCGCTCTTGGCGGTGAGCATGATGATGCCCGCGTCGCCCAACCCTCGAATCTCGCGCGCCAGGGTAAGGCCGTCGTCGCCGGGCATGTTGATGTCGAGCAAGGCGAGGTCGATCGGCCTCGTCGCCATCAGCTCGCGCAAGGCGGCGCCGCCGTCGGCCTCGCTGACCGAAAGGCCGTTGCGGCGGAGATATTCGGCGACGGTGGAGCGGACGTCCTCGTCGTCGTCGACGACCACGATATGGGCGGAGATATCGTTCATGCTTCTACCCGCGGCTGGAGGATTGAGGCGATCAGGCAGCGTACGCCGACCTTGGTGAAGGGCTTTTCGAGCACCGGTCGGCCGCAGCCGCGAAGGAAATCGTCCATGCTCGAGCCCAATGTGTCTCCGGTGACGAAGCCCATGCGCTCGATCAGATGCGGCTTGGTCTCGGCGAGGCGGGCGTGGAGATCGGGGCCGCTGACTCCGGGCATCCTCAGATCGGAGAGGATGAGATCATATTCGCCGCGGTCGATCGCCATCAGGGCCTGGGCGCCGTCGCCGGCGACGGTGACCTTGTAGCCCTCGCGCTCGAGCAGCTCGCGCAAGGTCTCGGCGACGTCGCCTTCGTCCTCGACGACCAGCGCCCTTCCGCCGGCGGAGGATTCGGCGGCGGAGGATTCGGCGGCGGTTTCGGCGGCGATCGGGACCGCGACCAGACCGCTCTCGGTCGCGGCCGGAAGGGCGATGCGGAAATGGGCGCCGCGGTGGCTCGTCTCCAGGGTGATGGTGCCGCCATGGGCCTCGACGATTCCGTGCGAGAAGGAGAGGCCGACTCCGGTGCCGACGCCTTGCGGCTTGGTGGTGAAGAAGGGATCGAAGATCCGCCCCTTCAATTTCTCGGGGACGCCCGGACCGGTGTCGGTGACGTCGAGGAGGACCTCGCCGCTCTGGCTGACCGAGGTCCTCACGGTCAGAGTCTTGTCATACGCCTCGCCGCTCTGCATCGCATGCTGGGCGTTGACGACGAGGTTGACCAGCACCTGATGCAACTGGTCCCGGTCGCCGAGCACCTTGGGGAGCATCGAGCCCAGGGTGACCCGGACTCCGATGCCCGCCGTCCGAAGGCCGTATTCGGCGATCTCGAGCGCCGTGGCGACGACGTCGTTCAGGTCGACGAGGCTCCGCTGGGCGTCCTTCTGCCGGGCCATTGCGAGGAAGGTCTGGACGATCCGGGCGCAGCGCTCGGCGGCGGCGGCGATCTTCTTGCCGCGAAGCTCGAAGGCGGTGCCGACGCTGTCCTCCTGAAGCATCTCGGCCTGGCCGACGATGGCCGCGAGCGGGTTGTTGAGCTCGTGGCTGACCCCGGCGAGAAGCGAGCCCAGAGCGGCGAGCTTCTCCGACTGGTGGAGAGCGTCGCGCGAGCGCGCCAGCTCCTGCTCGGCGCGCTTGCGGTCGGTGATGTCGACGTGGATGCCGGTGACCAGGGTCGCCGCGCCTTCGGAATCGCGAACCACCGTGCCGAGCGAATGGACCCAGCGCGTGTCTCCGTTCGGCCAGATCACGCGATGCTCGAGCGAGACCGAGTCGTTGGGAAAGCCGTTGCGCGCGGATTCCAGGACCACGTCCCAATCGTCGGGGTGGATGAAGGCCTTCAGGGTCGTCCCGTCGAGATGCATCTCGCCGTCGACCCCGTAGAGCGCTCGCGAGCGGGCGCTGTACCAGGTCTCGCCGGTCCTCGGATCGATCGTCCAGAGGCCGAGATTGGCGCCTTCGACGGCGAGCTCGAACTGCCGCCGGGTCTCGGCCAGCTCGGCCTCGCTTCGCTTGCGGTCGGTGATGTCGAGGTGGATTCCGGTCACCATGGTGACGGCGCCCGAGGAGTCGCGCTGGGCCTGGCCCAAAGCGTGGAGCCAGCGAACTTCGCCGCTCGGCCAGATCACCCGATGCTCGAGCGAAACGATGTCCTCGGGAAAGCCCTCGCGATAGGGCTCGCGCACCAGCTCCCAATCCTCCGGATGGATATATTGCTTCAGCGTCGCGGCATCGATCGGCATGTCGGGGTCCATCCCCCACAGCCGGCGCGAGGTTTCCGAATGCCAGACCGCGCCGGTGCCCGGATCGACCGACCACAGGCCGAGGCCGGCGCCCTCGACGGCGAGGTCGAGCTGCCGCCGCGCCTCGTCGCGCTCCTCCTCGGCCCGCTTGCGGTCGGTGATGTCGAGATGGATTCCGCTGACGCTCCGGGCGATCCCGTCCGAATCCCGGTTGAGGGCACCCAGCGAATAGATCCAGCCGATCGAGCCGTCGGGACAGCAGACCCGATATTCCACTTCGACCCGGTCCTGCCTGAAACCGTGGAGATAGGGGTCCGAAACCTCTTCCCAATCATCCGGATGGACCGAGGCTCGGATGGCGGCGGTGCTCATCTCGGCGTCGGCGGCAAGGCCGTACATCGCCTTCGAGCGGTCGGAATACCAGGTCCGGCCGGTTTCCATGTCGAAGGTCCAGGTGCCGAGCTTGGCGCCCTCGACGGCGAGCTCGAGTCGGCGGCTCGATTCGGCCAGCTCGTCATTCGCCTGCCGCGCCGACAGGTCGCGCGGGCTCAGGAGGAAGCGGCGCTTCCCGCCGATGACGATCGAGGTGACGCTGATCTCGAGCGGGACGACGTCGCCGCTCTTCATCCGGACGTCGACGACGACCCGAAGCCCCGTCGTCGCGTCGCCCTCCTCGATATAGGCTTCGAGCGCGTCCTCATCCTCCTCGCGCGAGGGATTGCGGTCGATCAGGTCCCAGATCGGCCTGCCGACCACTTCGCTCCGGAAATAGCCATAGGCCTCTTCCGCGGCGCGGTTGAACTCGAGGATGGCGCCCTTCTCGTCGAGCAGCAGGAGGCAATTCAGCGAGGAGCTGATGACGCTCGCGACGACGCAGGCGATCTCGCCTTCTTCTGCTATCGTACCCATCCCGACTCCCCAGTCGCGGCGCTTATAGCCTCGGCGGGCCTCCGCAGAAACGCCTTTTCTGTAACAATTGACACAATTTTCCCCGGGGCGCGGAATAGCCGGGACAAGTCTCGGTTCCAGAAGGGCGTGGTCGCGGCATTCGCTGCCGCGCTTATTCGGGAGATACGAAAATGACCGCCATCAACGCCAAGAAAAGCCGCCTGCAGCTGGTGCTGCTCGCCGCGGCCGCGCTCGGATCGTCCTCCGCCGTCCTCAGCGGCGCGGTGACCGTCCTCGCACTGCAGCAGCCCGCCCACGTTTCGACGCTCGCCTGAGCGGCGCGACCTGGAAGGGCTCCGGATGTACCATCGATTCAACTTCGAAGACGTCCTCGCCAGCTCGGTCAAAGCGGCCTGGCAGGTCGAGGACGTCCTTCCCGCCGACGCCAGGCTCGACTTCGGCCGCCGCTTCCTTCCGGAAGCCCTCGCGCGCACCGATTCGATCGCCTTTTTGAGCGACGACGAGACGCGGGTCCTGAACCAGATCCGCGGCCATGAATATCTGACGATCTTCGGCCTCGTGGAGGAGTTCATCCTCCCCTTCGTGCTCGACCATGCCCGCCCGCAGCTGAACGGTGACGACCACCGGGTCCGCGCGCTGCTCAACTTCGCGAGCGAGGAGGCCAAGCACATCCACCTCTTCCGTCTATTCCACCAGCGCTTCACCGAGGCCTTCGGGACGCCCTGCGAGGCGATCGGACCGGGCGAGGCGATCGCCGCCGAGGTGCTCCGCCACGATCCTTTGTCGGTGGCGCTCGTCGTCCTCCAGGTCGAGTGGATGACCCAGAGCCATTATGTCGATTCCGTTCGCGACGACGGCGACATCGACCCCCTGTTCAAGAGCCTCCTCAAGCATCACTGGATGGAGGAGGCCCAACACGCCAAGCTCGACACCTTGATGGTCCAGGCTTTGGCCGAAAGCCGCGACGAGGCCGGGATCCAGTCCGCGATCGACGGCTATCTCGAGATCGGCGCCTTTCTGGATGAAGGCTTCGCAGCCCAGACGAAGCTCAACCTCGACGCGTTCGAAAAGGCGACCGGCCGCAAGCTCGGCATCGAGCGCCGCGAGCAACTGCAGGCGCAGCAGCACCAGGCGCTGCGCTGGACCTATCTCGGCTCGGGCATGGTCCATCCCCGGTTCACGGCCACCCTGGCCGCGCTCTCACCCGCCGCCCGCGACCGGATCGCGGCCGTGGCCCCCGCCTTCAGCTGATCACCGTGGAGACTTCAGACATGCTCGATATGCCCCAGCGCCCGCCGGTCAACGGCCTCGATCTCGCCGCCCTCGACGAAACCGTCGCGGCCATCACCGCCGACCCCAAACTCGGCCAGGTCGCCTTCCGGGTGAAGACCGACTGGAAAGGCCAGACCAAGTCGGAATCCACCGTCGATTCCTACACTCTGGCCGGCGAGGTCATCCCGCGCAGCTTCACCATCGTCGCCGACGAGCCGCACGAATTCCTCGGCACCAACGCGGCCCCCAACCCGCAGGAGCTGCTCATGTCGGCGGTCAATGCCTGCATGATGGTCGGCTACGTCGCCCAGGCCTCGATCCGCGGGATCACGCTCGATTCGTGCCGGATCGAATCGGAGGGCGAGCTCGACCTTCGCGGCTTCCTCGGGATCGATGAGAGCGTCCCGGCCGGCTACCGCCGACTCACCTACACCGTCTTCCTCGAGGGCGACGGCACCCGCGAGCAATTCGAGGACATCCACCAGGCGGTGATGGCCACCTCGCCCAATTACTTCAACATGGCGCAGCCGATCCAGATGGTCGGTCGGCTGGTCTGACGCATTCCCTGACCCCTAGGGACACTGGCCCCGGCGGTGAGAACCGCCGGGGCTTTTTTTTCGAACTTCCCGCGTTCACCATAATCCCTCGGATTCCGCCTGCTCCCTCAGCTCGGCGAGCGCCTTCAGGACGTCCTGCCGAGCGCGCGCGGCCTTCATCCAGCGAGGGAGGCGCGCCATCATCGTCAGCCCGGGGACCGAGCCTCGCTGGCGGTGCTCCGCTCCGAGCCAGGCCTCGAGCGCTTCCAGGTGCTCCCGGTTGTAGACGACGAGCGTATGCGCGCCGATTCGGCGGCGCAGGTAAGGCACTCCGCTTGGCCAGAAGCGAAAGAGGCGCAGGGCGGAATGCGCTCTTCTCACATCGAGAGGCTCGACAGGCACTGCGGGATAATCGCCGACATGCCCGCAGGTCGGGCATCGGATCCGGGCGATGAGTTCGTCCGACCCCCCGCCCCGGACTGGCGGCCCGTGATTGGGGACAGGCGCGCCGCAGGACCTGTTCTCGCATTTCGGGTTGTTTTTCACGGTCATCACCGCCTTGAGCCGGCGGCGGCCCGTTTTCGGGCCGCCCTCCACGTAGGCGCAGCGGGTGCAGGTCAGCCGGCGGCTCGCAAGCCTCGCGGGCCCGTGGCAGCGCGGGCAGTGAACCCATCGAATGTCGGCGATTTGCCACAGCTTGAAGCCGGGGTCGGTCGCTCGGGAGCGGGGATCTGCCATCACTCGCTTCCAGACGAGGATCGACCTTCAGGCAACGAGTTAGTGACGGCGACCGGGACGCTTCGCAAGAAGCCGGACAAAATGTTCATCGCACGTACGACGTTTCCTGGGTGGAGAGCTGAACCCTTCTGAGTTCCAGGGTGCCGAGGGAGGACGCATCGCCGACTCGCCCACCCTGCCCTTCCTGTAACAATTGAAACCAATTTCAACTTGGTGTGGAATTCGGCTGACACAGCGTCCCGCCAGAAGGGTCTCACCAGCCGGGGAGGCTGGAGCCAGGCAGGAGACGGTTTGTGTATTTGTACCGTGTAACGGGGTCTTCCCCACTCCTGCCTGGCGCCCTCTTCCCCGGCTGCGCCGACGGCACCCCGGCGGCGACCGGACCTGGCATCGCCTAGGCCTCCGGAAAAACGCTCAACCGATCAACGAAAAGTCTCCGCCCGGCCGTCGCCGGAGCGGTCAGGGAGTTTAATGAGATGAAGACCCATCTGTATGCGTTGGCCACCGTGGCCGTCCTCGCCGCCGCCGCCGCTCCGGCCTCGGCCGAAGGTTTCCGCGCCGAGATCCATGGCGGCTGGGACCATGTCCGTTCCGACGGCCCCGGAATCAACAACGACGACAGCGACAGCGGTATCGTCTACGGAATCGGCCTCGGCTACGATGTCGCGATCAGCCCGAAGGTCGAGCTCGGCCTCGACCTCAGCGCCGATCTCAGCACGATGGAAGAGTGCGAGAACAATGTCGTTCTTGCCAACGACCGTGCCTGCCTCGACGCCGGCCGCGATCTCGCCGCCGCCATCCGTCTCGGCTACAAGGTCTCGGAGCGCGGCACGCTCTATGCGCTGGCCGGCTACACCAACGCCCGCTTCCGCTTCGCCTACACGACCCCGGCGGGCGTGACGACCAGCGACGGCCGCAACCTCGACGGCTTCCGTCTCGGCGCCGGCTACCAGCACGATTTCGGCAAGCGCATGTATGCCAAGGCGGAGTATCGCTACTCGAACTACGAGGCCGACGTGACCCGCCACCAGGCGCTGATCGGCGTCGGCGTGAAGTTCTAGGTCTCCCTTTCGCCCCCTCGGGAGACTCGGCCCCGGCGGTTCATCCCCCGCCGGGGCCAATTTTTGCCTCCCTATCGCGACGCGATGGGGAGGGGGACCACC
>JBAWCC010000109.1:0-2220 GCA_049590095.1 Allosphingosinicella sp.
CGGCTCCCCCGGGAGCCTTCAGCGCCGCCACTGGTTGATCATTTCATAGGCCATCACCGCCGTGGCGACTGCGGCGTTGAGGCTGTCGGCCTTGCCGAGCATCGGCATTTTGACGAGCAGGTCGCATTCGGCCTCATAGGCCTGCGGCAGGCCCTGCGCCTCGTTGCCGACGAGGAGGAAGGCGGGCCTGGCGTAGCTTGGCTGCTGATAGTCGAGCTCGGCGCGAAGACTGGTGCCGATCAACTGGCCTTCGCCGCCGCGGAGCCAGGCGAGGAATTCGCTCCAGGGCGCGGCCGCGATCTTCTGGGTGAAGAGGGCGCCCATCGAGGCCCGGACCGCTTCGACCGAGAAGGGGTCGACGCAATCGTCGACCAGGATGAGGCCGCCGGCGCCGACGGCGTCGCCGGTGCGGAGGATGGTGCCGAGGTTGCCGGGATCGCGAAGGGCCTGGGCGACGATCCAGAGGGGCGCGGCGCCCCGGTCGATCCGCTCCAGGCTCATGTCGAAGCTTCGGTAGACCGCGACGACCGCCTGCGGATTGTCCTTGCCCGAAAGCTTGTGAAGGATGTCGGCATTGGTCTCGACGACGTCGCCATGCGCCGCCTCGACCTCGGCGATCAGAATGTCGAGCAGGGGATGCGAGGTGCCCGAGGCGAGGAACAGGATCGCCGGAAGCCGGCCCGCCTCCCGCGCCTCGGTGAGGATCCGAAGCCCCTCGGCGAGGAACATGCCCTGGCGGCGCCGGCCCTTCTTCTCGCGAAGGGCCCGAACGTCCTTGACCAGGGGGTTCGAGAAAGCGGTGATCTGGCGGGGCATGGAGTTTCCACCGTCACCCCAGCGAAGGCTGGGGTCCATTCTGAAGCTGCGAGTGGCACGAAGTCGGAATGGATGCCAGCCTTCGCTGGCATGACGAGAGTGGGCAGCGCCCCTTCAAGGTCATTCCTCCCCGAACCTGTCCTCGACCAGCGCCACCAAGGCCTCCAGCGCCTCGTCCGCCCCTTCGCCCTCGGCATGGATGGTGATGCTGTCGCCCACCGCCGCTCCGAGCATCATCAGGCCCATGATCGAAGTGCCGCAGACCCGGCTTCCGTCCTTCTCGACCTCGACCTCGGCGGCAAGGCCGGAAGCGAGGGTGACGAAACGGGCGCTGGCGCGGGCATGGAGGCCGCGCTTGTTCTTCATCTCGACCGTCCGGCTGGCCACGCTCAGACGGTCTCCCCGAGTATCTCGGAGGCGACCGAGATATATTTGCGCCCCGCCTCGCGCGCGGCGGCGACCGCGGCCCTGACGTCGAGCAATTTGCGAGCGCCCTCGAGCCGGATCAGCATCGGCAAATTCACTCCGGCGATGACCTCGACCTTCTCCGACTTCATCAGCGAGATCGCGAGGTTGGACGGGGTGCCTCCGAACAGATCGGTGAGGATGATGACTCCGCTGCCGTCGTCGACCTTGGCGATCGCTTCGGAAATGTCGTTGCGGCGGCCCTCCATGTCGTCCTCGGGGCCGATGCAGATGGACTCGATCCGCTCCTGCGGCCCGACCACATGCTCCATCGCCCGAACGAACTCAGCCGCGAGCCGGCCGTGGGTCACCAAAACCAGACCAATCATCAGACTTCCCAATCCTGCGGCCCAATCCTGCGGCTTACGCCCCCACCGCCGCCTTCGACCCCCTCGCGCGGCGGCGAGGCGAGGTCGCGATGCTCGAGAGTGGGCGAAAATCCCGCCTCGCGCAACCGGGCAGCGACCCGCTCGGCGACGTGGACCGAGCGATGTCTTCCCCCGGTGCAGCCGAACGCCATCGTCACGTAGGATTTTCCTTCCGCGCCGTAGCGCGGCAGCAAGGCGAGGATCAGATCCTCGATCTTTGCGATCGCCTCGTCATAGGCTTCGTCGCCGGCGATATAGTCGCCGACCGCGGAATCGAGGCCGGTGAGGTCGCGAAGCGAGTCGGCCCAATAGGGATTCCTCAGGAACCTCAGGTCGAAAACATTGTCGGCATTGCGCGGGATTCCGCGGGCGAAGCCAAACGACATGACCGAAAGGGTGGGGGCGACCGTCCCCGAGCTGAAGCGCTGGCGGATCTGCTGCTGGAGAGCGTTGGGCGCGGTGTCGGTGGTGTCGACGACATGGTCGGCCCAGCGCCTCAGCGGCTCCATCAGCTCGCGCTCGGCGGCGATACCGTCGGTCGCCGGCCGATCGGGGGCCAGCGGGTGGCGCC
>JBAWCC010000110.1:0-20886 GCA_049590095.1 Allosphingosinicella sp.
GCGCAAGGCCGCTCGCCGGGATCGGAGGCGGGGTCGACCGGATGGCCGACATGGTCGGAGTGGAGCCCGGTTTCCGCGGCCGGCTGCGCCGGAACGGCGCACAGGATGAGGCCCGGCCGCCCGTCGCCGTCGGGTGCGATCATGTACCCCGCGGGGATCAGCAGCCTGCACAGAAGGACGAACGCGAGCAGGGACGGAAGTAATCCGCCCTTGCGCCCGATACTTCCGACCATGCCCCTCATACGCCTACCTTAACCGGGCGACCGGTATCACAAAGCCCCAATCCAGGGTTAAACCCCTCGAAATAGATCGCTTTCGGATTCAGTTTGCGACGCCTCCATGAACTCGCCATTCCGCCGGTCGCTTGAAAGCACCGGTTCGTCGCAATATCCGAAACGAACCAATCATCAGAAATGGGGAATCCGGGCCAAGTAATGAACAAGCCCCTCTCGCAGGACCGGCTCCGCCTCTTCCCGGAGCTCGTAGTTTCCAAAAAATGAATGGTGATCCAAGTACTTGCCTAATCCTTCCAGATAAGGCTTGATGCCGCCATCGGTGAGACTCCCGTCGTCGCCGCCGCGCCCTGTCAAGAAGAGAGGGTGCCAAGGGGGAGCGTAGTTCTGCATTCCGTGGTCAAACGGCGGCAAATTCCACTTCCTTAACGAAAAACGTCCATAACGGAGGGATGCCATGAATCATAACAAAGGAAGCTGGCGCAGCAGAACGACTATCCTGAAGGTCGCGGCCTTCGCGACTGCCGCAGGCCTGATCGCCATGCCGGCCGCCGCCGTCCACAGCTGGAACGGCTATCACTGGGCGCGCACGACCACGCAGGTCGCCCCGCCGGTCGTCGACATCACCAGCTCCGCCTGGACCTCCTATGTCCAGACCGCGGTTTCCGACTGGAACCAGTCGACCGTGATCCAGAGCCCGTACAGCAAGTCCAGCGGCAACGGCAGGACCTGCAAGCCGCAGGCCGGCAAGATCCTCGTCTGCAACGCCGCCTACGGCAATAACGGCTGGCTCGGAATCGCCTCGATCTGGCTCAGCAACGGTCACATCAGCCAGGGCACGACCAAGCTCAACGACACGTATTACGCCAGCGCCTCCTACAACACGCCGGCGTGGCGCGCGGCCGTGACCTGCCAGGAGATCGGCCACGATTACGGCCTCGGTCACCAGGACGAGGATTTCAGCACCGACGCCACCAGCTCGTGCATGGAATATACGAGCGTCCCGGCCGGCAACGAGCATCCCGACCAGCACGATTACAACCAGTTGCTGGCGGTCTACAATCACGTCGACTCGGCGGCGGCCGCGGCTCCTTCGAAGAACATGCCTTCGCAGGCCGCGATCGGCAACACGCGCGCGGATTGGGGTCGCCAGATCGGCCACCACACCTTCGAGCGCGATCTCGGCAACGGCAACAAGGTGATCACCGACGTCCTCTTCGTCGGCCACACCCACGGCAAGAAATAGGACATTCGGCCCCAGCGGCCGATTCTCCTCTAAAAAGCCCCTTCGGCCCTCAGCGGCCGGAGGGGTTTTTCTTTGCCTTTATTGACCCAGGTCAAGGGCCGCTTCCGCGATTGATCTGTTTCGGATCAAATATACCAAACCCCGCAAGTATAGGGTAGAAAGGCCTTCCGCCCTCTGCGCCTCGCCCCCACAAGCCCTCCCGGTTAACCTTGGTTACACAAGACTATCCCGTCGGCCAGTTGCGTGGACCGAGCGGTCATGCTTGATACCGACATCGGCTGCGACTCCGGTCGCCTCCGCTGCGTTTTCTCAAGTAGAGGAGGCGCCATAGAGGGTCGTAGTTCTGCTTTCCGTGGTCATGGGCGGCAACTCCACTTCCCTCGCAACAGATGGCAATAAAGGGGAACGTCATGACTCATACCAAAGGAAGCTGGCGCAGCCGGTCGACTATTCTGAAGGCCGCCGCCGTCGTCACCGCCGCCGGCCTGCTCGCGACTCCGGTCTTCGCCGTCCACAAATGGTCGACCTATCACTGGAAGCGCACCACTACCCAGATCAGCCCGCCGGTCGGCGACAACGTCACCAGCGCGTGGGACAGCTACCTTACCACCGCCGTCAACGACTGGAACGCCTCGACCCGGATCCAGAGCACCAAGGTCGCCGGAACCACGACCGCGAGCACCTGCGCCCCGCGCTCCGGCCGGATCGAAGTCTGCAATTATAATTACGGCAATACCGGCTGGCTCGGCATCGCTCAGGTCTGGCTGTCCTCCGACGGCCATATCAGCCAGGCGACCACCAAGCTCAACGACTATTATTACGGCTCAGGCTCCTCCTACAACACTCCGGCCTGGCGCGCCGCCGTGACCTGTCAGGAGATCGGCCACGATTACGGCCTCGCCCACCAGGACGAGAACTTCAACACCGACGCGACCAATTCGTGCATGGAATATACCAACGTTCCGGCCGGCAACGAGCATCCGGACCAGCACGATTACGACCAGATCGCCTCGATCTACTCGCACGTCCACGCCGCCTCGAATCTGCCGGGCGCCAGCGAGGCCGAGCCCAACGGCCAGGCGATCGGCCACACCCGCGAGCATTGGGGCAAGCAGATCGGCCACCACACCTTCTCGCGCGATCTCGGCAACGGCCGCAAGGTCATCACCGACGTGCTGTGGGTCGGCCACGGCCACGGCAACGGCAAGAAGTAAAAACAAGGAGTAGGAACGGCGCGTCCCCCCCAGAAGGACCGCATGTTCCGAAGCGCCCCTCCGGCCCCATCCCGGCCGGAGGGGTTTTTTCATGGCCTATGCCGGATCAGGCCGGACCTCGGTGAGTCTAGCGCTGGAGCCGCAATTCCCCTCTCCCGTAAGGATGGGAGAGGGGAAAAATCGGGGCCGCTGCCCGAGCTCGATCCGGCCTAGTCCTTCCCGCTCGCCGCCAGCGCGGTCACGAAGCCCTTCCGCCAGGCGAGGACGTCCTCGCGCTCGACGCTCTCGTTGAGGGACCGCCAGCGCCTTATCCTTTCCGCCCTGGGCATCTCGATCGCCTGCAGGACGGCGTCCGAAATCTCCTCCTTGCTGTAGGGATTGACGAGCAGGGCTTCCTTCAGCTGGAGCGCGGCGCCGGCGAAGCGCGAGAGGATGAGGACTCCCGGATCCTCAGGGTCCTGGGCCGCGACATATTCCTTGGCGACGAGATTCATCCCGTCCCTCAGCGGAGTGATCAGGCCGATCTCGGACGCGCGGTAGAAGCCTGCAAGATCCTCGCGCCTGTAGCCCTGGTTGACGTAGCGTATCGGCACCCAGTCGACTTCGGCGAACTCGCCGTTGATTCGGCCGCTCAGTTCGTCGAGCCGCTCGCGAATCACCTCGTAGGTGGCGACCTCGCCGCGCGAGGGCGGTGCGATCTGGAGGAGGAAGACCTTGCCTTTGCAACCCTCATGGTCCTCCAGGAAGCGCCGGTAGCCGAGGAAACGCTCCTCGAGCCCTTTCGAATAGTCGAGCCGGTCCACTCCGATGATGGTCCGCCGCCCGGCCGCGCTGACCCGCAACTTCTCGAACGCCGCCTGCGCCCTCGGGCTCGCCGCCGCCTTGACGAACTCGGAATAGTCGATGCCGATCGGATAGGCCCCGGCATGGACCGAGCGCTCGCCGACATGGATGGTGCCGTCCTCGTCGCATTGGCCGCCCAGCTCGCGCTCGACATAATGGCGGAAGCTCTCCAGCCATTCCTCGGTCTGGAAGCCGATCACGTCGTAGGCGAGCATCGACAGGACCAGCCCCTCGTGAAAGGGCAGCGACACCATCAGCCGCGCCGGCGGCCAGGGGATGTGGAGGAAGAAGCCGATCCGGTTCTTCACCCCCCGGTCGCGAAGCTGCTGGCCGAGCGGGATGAGGTGATAATCGTGGATCCAGATCAGGTCGTCGGGCTCGATCAGCGGCTGCACCGTGTCCGCGAAGCGCTCGTTGACCCTTTCGTAGCCGCCGGCGAAGCTGCGGTCATATTCGGCGAGGTCGATCCGGTAGTGGAGGAGCGGCCACAAGGTGCGGTTGGCATAGCCGTTATAATATTCGTCGACGTCCTGCTCCTCGAGGTCGATCGTCGCGGTGGTGACTCCGTCGTGCCTCTGAAGGTCGATATGGCCGGTAAACTCCTCGGCCGTATCCCCCGACCAGCCGAACCACAGTCCGCGATGGTCGCGAAGCGCCGCCGAAAGCGCCACGGCGAGTCCGCCCTGGGACCCGTCCCCCTCGCCCTTGGGCTTGGACACACGGTTCGAGATCACGATCAGGCGGCTCATGCTTTTACCGTCACCGCAGCGAAGGCTGGGGTCCATTCTGGGTCGGGATGGATGCCAGCCTTCGCTGGCATGACGGAAAGCTTCATCTCACAGCGCTCCAGGGCCGCGACAGCAACACGGCGCAATTGATCAAACCGACGAGCGAATAGGTTTGCGGGTAGTTCCCCCAAAGCTCGCCGGTGGCGAAATCGCTGTCCTCGGAAAGCAGGCCGGCCGGGGTCAGCCGCTCCAGCATATGTTCGTAAAGCTCACGCGCCTCCTCCTCCCGCCCGGCGAGATGGAGCGCCTCGATCAGCCAGAAGGTGCAGAAGTTGAACGCGGTCTCGGGAAGACCGAAATCGTCCTCGGCGGCGTAGCGAAGCATATGCTCGCCCCGCCTCAGGCCCTTCTCGACCGCTTCGAAGGTGGCGAGGAAGCGGGGATCGTCGGGCTCCAGGAACCGCATGTCGACGAGCTGGAGCAGGCTCGCGTCGAGCTCGTCGCCGCCGAAGCTGGCGGCGAAGCGGCTTTCCGGCGCATGCCAGGCCGCTTCCTCGATTCGGGCGCGGATCGCCGCCGCCCGGTCGCGCCACAGGGCCGCGCGATCGTCGAGCCCGAGCACTTCGGCGGCATTGGCGAGCCGATCGCAGGCGGCCCAGCTCATCACCGAGCTGTAGGTATGGACCGCGGTCCTGGTGCGATATTCCCAAAGGCCGGCGTCGGGCTGGTCGTGCACCTCCCACGCCCGCTCGCCGACACGCTCGAGCGCGTGGAAATCCGTCTCCGTGGCCTTTCGAAACAGCCTCTCGTCGATGAAGGCCTGGACGTTGGAAAGGACGATCTGGCCGTAGGCGTCGTGCTGGATCTGGACGTAGGCGGCGTTGCCGACCCTGACCGGCCCCATACCGCGATAGCCCGCCAGCCCTTCCGCCTCCCGCTCGTCGAGCTTCGGTTCGCCCGACACCGCGTAGAGCGGCTGGATGTGGCCGCCCTTCGAATCGTCGACGATGTTCCTCAGATAACCCAGATATTTCTCGAGGACGTCGAGCGCTCCGAGCCGGTTCAGCGCCTGCACCGTGTAGTAAGCGTCGCGGATCCAGCAATAGCGATAGTCCCAGTTGCGCCCGCTCCCCGGCGCTTCCGGGATCGAGGTGGTGAGCGCGGCGACGATCGCGCCCGTCTCCTCGTGCTGGCACAGCTTGAGCGCGATCGCCGCCCGGATCACGATGCGTTGCCATTCGAGCGGGATGGCGAGGCCCCGCACCCAGGCGCGCCACTCGTCGGCCGTCTCGTGGAGCATCGCGGCGATGCTGTGCCCGACATGGCCGACGAAGGGCTCGTCCGGGCCCAGGAAGAAATGCAGGCTCTGCTCCAGCCTGAAGCTTCGCCCTTCGATCAGATGGCCGACCGGGGCGTCGGTGGTCAGCCTCAGCGGCTGCGGCTTGACCAGATAGCGAATGTGGTTGGTGCCGCTGGTCCGTTCGGCGTCGCGCCCGCCCCAGCCGGTCGCAGGGTTCAGGGCCACCCGGATCCGGGGAGCGCCCTGCAGCGGCCTCACGATTCGAGCGAAGGCGACCGGCCGATACATCCGCCCCGACTTCTCGAAACGCGGGCAGAAATCGAAGACCTCGGCCACGGCGCCGTCGGAGTCGGTCAGCCGGGTGGTCAGGACCGCCGTGTTGCGCAGGTAGCTCTGCTCGGCCGAAACCTGGTTCTCGACCGCGATCCGCCACTCGCCGCGGGGCAGCGCGCTTTCGCCATTCGGCTCGAGCAGCGAGCAGAAGAGCGGATCGCCGTCGACTCGGGGCGCGCAGCCCCAGACGAAGCCGGCCTCCCTGTCGACGAGGGCGCTCACCTGGCAATTACCGATCGGCCAGAGCGACAGGTCAGTCACGGTCGGCCGCCTCCAGCCAGGAGATCACGTCGGCGACCGCGTCCAGCCGCCACCGCGCCGCGCTGGGCCGGGCGGGGCCGACCAGAACGCCTTCCCCGCCCAGGGAGATGGCGGCCCGGAATGCGTCCTCGTCGGTCAGATCGTCGCCCACGAACACAGGACGCGCGCCGACGAAAGGTGGTTCCCCCATGAGCCTCGTCACCGCCGCGCCCTTGTCGGAGCCTTCGGGGCGAAGCTCGGCCACCATCTTGCCGCGCTGCAGGGCGAGGCCCGAGCGCGAGGCGAGCGCCGCGAGGAAGGCATCGGCCTCCTCGGCCCGCTCGGGCGCGAGCCTGTAATGCAGGGCCACGCCGGCGGGCTTGTCCTCGACGAGGAGGCCGTCGCTCCCCGCCGCGAACCGGCGAATCGATTCGCGCGCCTCGGCCAGGCCGGGCGGCGCGGCGACCGGAACCGAGCGCCCGTCGGCGTAGCGAAGCTCGGCTCCGTGCGAGCCGGACAGGACCGCCGCCTTGCTGTCGAGATGGCTTCGAAGGTCGTCCACCGCCCGGCCGCTGACGATGGCGAGACGTCCGCCGAGCCGCTCGGACAACCGGTCGAGGAGCGGCTTCAGTCCGGCCGGGACCGAGATAGCGCCGGGCGCCTCGGCGAGTTCGACGAGAGTCCCGTCGAAATCCAGGAACAAAGCTGCGGGCGCGAGCCGGAACAGCGGCGGAGGCGGCGGGGAATCGGGCATTGGGCTCGTTGGCAAGCTAGCGTCCGATTCACAATGGCTCCCATCGCTTTTCATGGAAACAATTCGCCGCAAACCTCGACAAAGGCGGAAAAATAATTTCGTTTCGGCCGGTTGATGACTGCCGAAATTGCTGTAGGTTTCCGGGCCAGGGGGGACGCTGCATATGGCTGAGCCGTTTCTGTCGGAAATCCGGCTGTTTTCGTTCAACTTCCCGCCGAAAGGCTGGGCTTTCTGCAACGGGCAGCTATTGCCCATCAATCAGAACCAGGCGCTGTTCGCGCTGCTGGGGACGACCTACGGCGGCAACGGGCAGACGAATTTCGCCTTGCCCAATTTGCAGGGCCGATGCGCCATGCACGAGGGTGCCGGGTTCACGCTCGGCCAGGCGGGCGGCGAGGTCGCGCATACTCTGACTCAGAGTGAGATGCCGCAGCATCTTCATTTCGTGCAGGCCTCTACCGAAAACGGCGACACGCCGGTCGCGACCGGCAACATGCTGGGCGCGTTCAACAACGCCTATCGCGCGCCCGGGGGGAACCTGGTCGCGATCGACCCGTCGACCATCTCGAACACCGGCGGAAGTCAGGCGCACACGAATATGTGTCCCTATCTCGTGATCAACTTCTGCATCGCGCTGCAAGGCATTTTCCCGTCGCCAAATTGAGGGGGTAAACCCAATGGCTCAACCTTATGTCGGTGAAATCCGCATGTTCGCCGGTAACTTCAACCCTTCGGGGTGGGAGTTTTGCAGCGGCCAGCAACTGCCGATTTCCGAGAACGAAACGCTCTTTCAGCTGATCGGCACGACCTACGGCGGCGACGGCGAATCGACCTTCAACCTGCCGAACCTGCAGAGCCGGATCCCGATCCACATGGGCACCCAGTCGGGGATCACCTATCCGATCTCGGAAGCCGCCGGAGTCGAATCGGTCACTTTGACCACTCAGCAGATTCCGGTCCACACCCATCCCCTTCTGGTGGCGGGGGAAGCCGGCACCCAGAAGAATGCGGGCGGCGCCGTGATCGGCACCGGCATCACCGTCTATCGGCCGCAGCCGGCGACGGTGCCGATGAACGCCTCCGAGGTCACTCCGCAGGGCGGAAGCCAGCCGCATGAGAACATGCAGCCGTTTCTCTGCATCAACTACATCATCTCCCTGTTCGGGATTTTCCCGAGCCCGACCTAATAGCGGTTCGGGATGTTCCCGACCCGAACCTGAGAGCAGGAGGACCCGCAGTGGACCCGTTTGTCGCTGAGATCCGAATCGTCCCGTTCAACTTCGCGCCGAAGGGCTGGGCCTTTTGCGATGGGCAGCTTCTGCCCCTCTCGCAGAATACGGCGCTCTTCGCCCTGCTCGGCACCACCTACGGCGGCGACGGCAAGAGCACCTTTGCATTGCCCGACCTGCAAGGGTCGGCGGCGATGCACCCCGGCCAGGGCCCCGGCCTTTCCCTTCGGGACCTGGGCGAGATCGGGGGGACCCAGTCGGTGACCCTGCTGGTTTCGGAAATGCCCGTGCACACGCACAGCATGAACGCGAATACGTCGCCCGCCACGATCACGGTGCCGGCGGCGGACACGTCGCTTGCGCGGAGCGGCGGCGGCGGATTCTACAAGCAGTCGCCGTTCGGAAGCGTGGTGCAACTGGCGCCCCAGGCCCTGCCGCCGGCGGGGGGAAGCCTGCCGCACAACAATCTGCAGCCCTATCTGACCCTCAATTATATTATCGCGCTGCAGGGAGTTTTCCCGCCGCGCCCCTGATCTCAACTCCTGGGGGAGCCAAGAAATGACTGGGGAGAGTTCATCCCGCTTGTCCCGCCGCAGCCTGCTGGCGGGCCTGGGCCTCGGCGTCGCTGTAACGGGGGCTCTGGCGACCCCGGCCCTTCACCTCAGCTGGACCCGGAAGCCGGGCTCTCAGGGCAATTGGTGGAACCGGCAGTTCACCTCGCTTTCGCAAGCCGGCTTTGACGAATGGAGCCGCCAGATCGGTTCCGAATTCGCGCTTGCCGGCGGAGTCGCGGCCAGGCTCGCCGAAGTCCAGCCGCTTCGTTCGCCCGGACGGCGTCCGCGAGACCTTCGCGAAAGCGCCTTCGCTCTCGTCTTCGAATCGGTGGGCGCCGGGCTCCCGGCCGGCGACCGGATGCTCGACATCAGCCATGCAGAGACCGGTCCGATGAAGATCTACTTCAGCGCCTGCACCGACAAATGCGGCGGCCACCGGCTCCAGGCTATCTTCAACTGAGCCGATGCCGCCTCCGCTGCGCGCAGCCGCCCGGCTGGGCGTCACCTATCGGGTAGCCGCGGACGAGGATCTCGGCTTCGTCGCCCTCGTCTATGCCTCGACCCGGATCGAGGAGGTCGCCGCCGCCGGCTGGCCGGTCGAGGTCCAGCACCAGTTCCTCGCCCATCAGGCCGATGCCCAGCATCGTCACTACCGGTCCCATTATCCGAACGCCGAATGGCTCGTCATCGAGCGCGGCGGCAAGCCGATCGGGCGCCTCTACATCGAGGAATGGCCGAGCCAGATCCGGCTGATCGACATTTCGCTTCTGCCCGAGGGTCGGGGCGCCGGAGTCGGCGGCGCCATCCTCGCCGACCTTCAGGACATGGCGAGAGCCGCCGGCAAGGCGCTCAGCATCCACGTCGAGCGCAACAACCCGGCCATGAGTCTCTACCTTCGGCTCGGCTTCGCCAGGGTCGACGAGCATGGGGTCTACGATCTGATGGAATGGCGGCCGGCAGCGGCCTGATCGTCATTGCGAGGAGCGCAGCGACGAAGCAATCCAGCTCCGCCGCCCGCGCCGCTGGATTGCTTCGCTTCGCTCGCAATGACGTCTCTGATGCCTAGTTGAAGATCGCCTCGTAGCGGACGCCCTCGCTGTCCTTGCGGAGCGGGACGATGAATATCTCGAACCTGTCCTCTCCTTGCCGCAGAGTATAGATGGCCTGCGGCAGGACCGGATCGACGGGCCCCAGCCATTCGAGGACGAAGGCGCCCGCCTCCCGTCCCGAGGGCGGCAGCGGCTGCACCCTGGTGAGCGTCAAGGTCAGGCTTTCCCCGTCGAGCGCAAGCTCGAACGTCTCGCCCTCCCGGCCCTCGAATTCGTCCAGCCTGAGCTCCCGCATGCCGCCGACTACTCCAGCGTGCCCTCGGGGTCGAGGCCCCAGAAATGATCGGTCCGGATATAGCCCTGGCGCCCGCCGACCTGGAGGAGGCACCAGCCGTCGGAGCATTTCGAGAGGCGGCCGACGACTCCGGGCTCGGCGAGGAAGCGCACCCTGCTATTCTCCGCCGGATCCTGATGCATGGGCCGCGGCGAGTCGCCGGTGACGAGCGCCGTCCGGCGGTCGCTCAACAGCCGTTGAAGCATCCATCCGGTCGTTCCGTCGGGGTCGCTGACCTTGCGCCAATTGGGATAGGTTTCGACGACTCGGATCGGCAAATCGGCCCGCACGTAGAGCCAGGTCGCCGGATAGTTCGTCCCCGGACCGGTGCGCATCATCGCCTTGCCGGCGCTGATCGACGCCCAATAGGGAGTCGCGCGATCGTCCTGCGCCTGCGCCGATCCCACCGTCAGGCCGAGCCCGAGCGCGGCCGCCAGCATGACTTTCCTCGCCATCTCCAGCCTCCTTCACCCGCCTCTTAGGCAAGAGCGGGGTCCGGGTTCAACGCCCATCTGCCCTCGAGGCCTCCCCTCCCCTCCCCTCCCCCCAAGGGGGACGCCTAATTCCGTCCCCCCAGCGAAGGCTGGGACCCCGGAGGGTGAAGATCGCCGGGCTTTTCACCCGCTGGGGTCCCAGCCTTCGCTGGGACGACGGCCGCCCATCAGTCCCCCGTCAAAATCCGGTCCACCAGCTGCTTCACGGTCGGAACGAAGCCGTTCGAATAGAAAGGGTCCTTCCTGAACCGGAAGGCGGAGTGGCCGGCGAACATCAGATTCTCGTCGACCGGTCCGCCATGGGCGATGTCCTGAAGGGTCTTCTGGATGCAGAAGCTGCGCGGATCGGCGAGCCGGCCGGTCGTATTCTTCTCGTTGTCCGCCCAGGAGGAGAAAGCGCACTGGCTGAGGCAGCCCATGCAGTCGGCCTGATCCTTGCGGATATGGACCTTCTCCTCGGGCGTGACGAAGACCAGGGTCTCGTCGGGCGTCTTCAAGGTTTCGGTGAAGCCCTGAGCGAACCATTCGCGGGCATGGAGCAAATCGCCCCTCGTCACCCAGAAGTTCTTCCTTGCGCCGATTCCGACGTCGAGCTGGAAGCAATGATCGCCCAATTCCTCCTTGGTAAAGGCGATCTGCCGGTGCGAGCGCGCCTCGAGGCCGCGCAGGAAGGGATTGCGCACCGCGGAGCTGTAGAAGCCGGTGGGCGAGAAGCGGTGGAGGAGGATGTCGCCCTCCTCGAGGGTCATCAGCCGCTGCTTCCAGCCTTCGGGGATCGGGCTTTCCCGGGTGAGGAGCGGCCGGGTCCCGAACTGGAAGACGATCTGGCCGAGCTCGGGATTGTCGATCCAATTCTCCCATTCCTTGAGGTTCCACACTCCGCCGGCCATGACGATCGGAACGCTGTCGGGGATCCCGCCCTCGCGCATCGTTTCCCGAAGCTCCTTGACCCTCGGATAGGGGTCCTGAGGCTTCAGCGGGTCCTCGGCGTTGGAAAGGCCGTTATGGCCGCCGGCCAGCCAGGGATCCTCGTAGACGACGGCGGCGAGCCACTCGGCCGCCTTGGAATAAGCCCGCTTCCACAGCGCCCGGAAGGCCCGGCCGGAGCTGATGATCGGGAGATAATTGACTCCGTAGGAGGCAGCGATCTCGGACAGCTTGTAGGGCATTCCGGCGCCGCAGGTCACGCCCGCGACCAGGCCCCTGGTCCGTTCGAGGACTCCGTGCAGGACTCGCTGGGCGCCGCCCATCTCCCACAGGACGTTGATGTTGATGGCGCCCTGGCCGCCGGCGATGTCGTAGGCCCGCTGGACCTGCGCCACCGCGCCGTCGATCGCATATTGGACCAGCTCCTCGTGCCGCTCGCGGCGGGTGAGCGCGTGGTAGACCTGGGGGACGATCCGGCCTTCGGGATCATAGCTGTCGGCATTCACTGCCGAGACCGTGCCGATCCCGCCGGCCGCCGCCCAGGCGCCGGAGCTGGCATGGTTCGACGCCGAAACGCCCTTGCCGCCCTCGACCAGAGGCCAGACCTCGCGGCCGCCATAGAGGATCGGCTTCAAACCCTTGAACACATACACCTCCGAAAATTCGAGCGGGCCTATACCCCACTCCCGACAACAGCGTCAAAAATCATCTCGACTCGGGGGCGAACGCTCCAGGCCGCCCGATGGCTTCCCCGTAGAGCCGGGCATAATGCGAAACCATCCCGGCCTCGTCATATTCCGCGGCCGCCTTCTCTTTGTTGGCCCGCCCGATCGCCCGGCGCAGATCCGGCCGCTCGGCCAGGCTGTCGAGCGCGGCGGCGAAGGCGGCCTCGTCCCTCGCCTCGACGATCAGCGGCTTGTTGTCGTCGGCGACCATCCGGGCGACGTCGCCCACCGCCGTCGCCACCGCGGGCAGGCCCGCCGCCATCGCCTCGACCAGCGAGATCGGGAATTGCTCGCTGTCCGACGACAGAGCGAAGATGTCGAAGCGGCCGATCCAGAGCGCCGGATCGGCGAGGAAGCCCGGCATGACCAGCCGGTCGGCAACCCCGAGCGCCCGGGCCTGCGCGGCAATCCGCTCGCTTTCGGGCCCCGTCCCGACGATGACGAGCCGGGCGCCGGGCGACGTCATTGCGGCAAAGGCCCGGACCAGGCGCGGGAGGTTCTTGACGGGACGAAGGCCCGCAACGGTGCCGATCACGACTTCGCCGGGCCGCCGGTCCAGCCCCGGGATCTCCAGCGCAGGCGGCGCTGCGTAGCGGGGCACGTCGATCCCGTTGGCGATCCGCACGATCTTTCCGGGCCGCTGCGCCCAGGCCTTGCCGGCGATCGCCTCCAGCCGCGCCGACGGCACCACCAGCCGGTACGCGGCCGGGAGCGCGAGCCGGCGATAGAGGTTGCGCCTCGTCTTCAGCTCGCCGGCTTCGTCCCGGTTGAAGCCGTCCTCATGATGGATGAGCGGCGGAAGCCTCATTCCCCGGCCGAACAGATAGCGCGCCATCACCGCGTCGAAGGCGCCCCAATTGTAGGTCAGGACCAGGTCGAAGCGGCGCATGTAGCGCGAGAGCCGGAAAAGGCGCGGCAGCCCGGGCATTCCGGCGAGCGGCGGGGCGTCTGTCGGAAAGTCGACCTTCACCGACGGATCGAGCGCCTTGGCGGCACCCAGCTCCCCCGGAGCGGAGGAGATCACGACATGCTCGGCGGCGGCGCCGAAGGCGTTCATCAGCTGGACCGCCCGGGCCTCCTTGCCGCCATGGCCGAAGGTCGAATGGGCATGGAGGATGCGCACCGGGCTCATGGGATGCGTACATGGCAGTTCGGGGCCGGCCACGTCACCCCTTCCCGTTTCTCGTCACCCCAGCGAAGGCTGGGGTCCATTCCGAGTCGGCATGGATGCCGGCCTTCGCTGGCATGACGGGCTAGCGAATCACTCCGCGGCCATCTGATAGGGATCGGCGCACTCGACCAGACGGTCGAAGGCGTCCGAATAAGCGCCATATTCCGCCACGGGCCGCCGTCCCCACGAAGCGGGCGCCGGAGCCCTCGGCGCCGGCACCGCGACCGGGGGGATCGAGCGGGGGCGCGCCGTCGGCCGGTCGACGACCATCTGGTGGAACCATTCGCCGGCATAGGCGCCGTCGAAACGGTGGACCCGACAGCCCAGGACCCGCCCCAAAGGCGTCCCGTCCAGGCCGAAGATGGTGGTTTCGAACAGAAAGCCGCGCGGCTCCCCGGCGGTGCTGTAGACATACATCGTCATCGAGCCGGCCCCTCATTACCCTTCCCCGAGCGCAGCCGCGCCGGGGCAATCCCTCGCCCATGAGGTTCGCCGGGGCGAGGTCCACGTTCAAGCTCGTACAAACCCGTAGTTAACCCGATTCGGCTAAGCCGGTATCGGGACTCGAACGGAGCGTGGACGGATCGTGAAGCTGATCGTGATGAAGAAGGGCGGCGAACCCGGGAATGTCGCGATCAATCCCGACAAGGTGACTCACGTCCGAACCGCGTCCGGCCCCTTCACCGATATTTATTTCGGCGAGCACCGGGTCGCCGTGGAAGGCAGCTTCGCCCAGGTCGTCGCCCGGCTCACCGGCCAGGCCGAAGCCCCGGAAGGCGCGCCCGCCAAGACCTGGTTCCCGGCGCGCTGACGCTCCCCGGGGTTTCGGCCTACAGAAAGAAGTCGCCTGCGCCCAGCGGAGCAGGTCCCTGCACGACCAGCGAGACGACCAGATCCGCGACACCGTCGCCATCGGTGTCGCCCTCGATTATCCACAAGCCGCCCTGCTGGTAGGCGCGGAGCTGCCCGGCCGAGCCGCTGAACGCGCCGGAGCCGATCCAGCTGAAGGCCTGGTCGCCCGCCGCATTGCTGTTGGCGTCGATCTTGCCGAGGTCGATCTTGTCGATCCCGGCCGCGAAGTCGAGAATCCGGTCGGTCGAGCTCCCTGTCGAATCGGCGCTGCTGGCATAGGCGAAAATGTCCGCCCCGCTGCCGCCTGTGAGGTTGTCGGCGCCGAGCCCCCCTTCCATCCGGTCCGCCCCCGCGCCGCCGTCGATCCGGTCGTTGCCCGAACCGCCGGTGATGACGTTGGCGAGCAGGTTTCCGGTCAGCACCTGCCCGGTCGCCGAAGTGCCGGTCAACCACTCGACGTCGGACCTGAGCGCATAGGAAGCGAGCGCGGTTCGCACCTCGTCTATCCCCTCGCCGAACTTCTCGAGGGCGAGGTCGCCGGCGCCGACCAGATAGACGTCGTTGCCAAGCCCGCCGGCCATCCGGTCAGCGCCCGCTCCGCCGGCGATGATGTTGTCGAGCGCGTTGCCGCGGAGCACCTGGCCGGAGTTGAGCAGGCCGGTGATCTTCTCGATCCCGGCCGCCGCGGTGGTGTCCGCGAACCGGGTCCGGACCTCGTCCGTCCCGCCCGAGTCGATCACCACGTCCCTGAAATCGTCGACATAATAGACGTCGTCCCCGAGCCCGCCGTCCATCCGGTCCGCTCCGGCGCCGCCGTCGATCCGGTCGTTGCCCACACCGCCGGTGATGACGTTGGCGAGCGTGTTCCCGGTCAGAGCCTGCCCCGTCGCCGAAGTGCCGGTCAGCCACTCGACGTCGGACCTCAGCGCATAGGAAGCGAGCGCGGTGCGCACCTCGTCTATCCCCTCGCCGGGCTTCTCGAGCGCGAGGTCGCCGGCCCCCACCAGATAGACGTCGTTGCCAAGCCCGCCGGCCATCCGGTCCGCGCCCGCTCCGCCGGCGATGACATTGTCGAGCGCGTTGCCGCGGAGCACCTGGCCGGAGTTGAGAAGGCCGGTGAGGTTTTCGACATTGGCTGGGGCGGTCGTGTCGGCAAGGGAGGTGCGGACTTCGTCGGTGCCGGCGTTGGCGGTCTCGATCACTATATCGCCCGCCTCGACGAAGTAGAGGTCATCACCAGCGAGCCCCTCAAGCAGGTCGGTCCCACCCATGCCGTGGAGTGTGTTGGCACCGGCATTGCCGATAATGCGGTTGTTCAACTCATTTCCCGTGAGGATAAGGGAATCAGTACCGGTGTCGTCCATGGTAGATAGGATCTCGACATGCACTGCCGTGCCGAGGGTATAGCTCACGCTTGCAAAAACGCGGTCGGCGGCACCCTCGCTCGCATTTTCCACGATGACATCTGCAGCATCGTCGACAAAGTAGAAGTCGGTACCGGGGCCGCCGGTAAGCGCGTCGGCGCCGGGTCCACCGTCCAGCAGGTCCTCGCCGCCGTCGCCGGATAAAATATCCGACCCGCGGTCACCCTCGAGGTAGTCGTTGCCCAGCCCGCCGCTTAGCCTGTCGTCGCCGTTGCCGCCTTTCAGGCCGTTGGCTACGTTACTGCCAATAAACTCGTCGGCGCCGTCGCTCCCGACGATATTCTCCATGTCCGCCAAGTCGATCGGGATTCCCTCAGGCACGGCAGCTGCGGCTTGGAGGGATAGGGATCCCGGTACAGTATTAATGCCATCCCACAGCTTGCCAATGCGTTGGCTAAGATCGGCGGTGACTCTCATGTCCTTGAGACCGTGAAAGCTGGCCGTGTCGGTGTTTCCTGGTCCGCCGGTCGCTGAAACAGACGCGAAAAGGGTACCGTCGGGTCTTTCTACATATGAGAAGCTGGTGGGGGTGACCGACTTGTAATACGTATTGTTCCAGCCACTGATCGCATCTACGCTTGCCGGCAAAGCAATTCTCTTGCCTGCCCACTCTATCCATTCCACTCCTCCCAGGAGGGTGAAATGATTATAGATCCTGATGTATGGAAGATCGTGCCCGGCAACGCCCGTCGACACGGGATATACGAGGAGATCCATCCCGTTCTGCGTCGGCACTAGCCGGACGTTTCCATTGAAAGCCCCGAATCCTGATGTCAGACGCAAAGTGTCGCCCATGACCGCCGAGGCACCGGTATATTCAATTATTGTATCTCCAGAGTAGGAACCATTTGCTGTGACGACATATATATCGTCACCTGTCCCTCCCACCATCAATTTTCCGCCAGTCAGGCTGGTTATCGTGGAGTGCTCTGATCCTGGACTTGGAATAAGGAATTCGTTTTTCTTGGAACCGTTAAGGCTAAGGGAGACTACGCTATCGCCGACTCCTGAACGAGCAAGAAAATCAGCTGCGTACACGTAGAGTTGCTTATCATGCGCGGAACCTACTGGACCGGTAAACCTAATCAGATTCTCCATGCTCGGAACCAAGCCATCACTTGGAAAGTCTGCAAATCTAACGGGGTCCAGGTAATTATGGTAACTAGTAACTCGAGAGTCTGGCCCAAAATCAGGAACCCCGTCATGCAACAGCTTGAATGTCTTGTATAGCCCTGACGGCAAGCCGCTCCTATACGCCGTTAATGCACCATTAAAAATGGCTTCCGTTCCAGCGGTCTGAAAATCAGGGTGAGCAAATGTAATAGCTCTAAAGTCAACCGATGTTCCGTCATTCCGCTGAAAATTCGGATGGGTTGCCATAAAGGGGTCAACCATTGCCGCGCCTAAACTATGACCCGTTACATACACGTGCCTAATCGTCTTATCAGTCATTATGAGTTCATTGACTGCTGCTACTAGATCTCCAAATAACTTAAGGTGTTCATCCATTTCTAGCCAGTGAGGAACGTCTGCCCAACCATTCGTGCCGCGAAAGCTGATGACAAGACCGTCAGCTGATCGTGCCACAATAGCTTGAGCCACAGAATTATTATAGAATATGCCGCTCCAAGGAAGGCTGCTTAGACTTGTACCCTGAACGTTTTCAGAGTCATAGAATGACCACCCCTCCGCGATTAAATGACTTCGGGCCGTGGAGCCATCGCCATCTCCGTAAGCGCCAGCCGCGAATTCAGCCAGCGTGCGATTGAGGTGATTCCCGATCAGGGAGGAAGAACTCGGCAAAACGGGAACTATGGGCGGCGGCGGAGCTGAGCCAAATCGGGCATTCAGCGTGTAAGCCGCTGGGGATGAGGTAAAAGGAGTGACGTTCAGATAGATCGTCTCCCCTGCCGACAGCGTGATCGAAAGATATTCCGAAATCAGCTTGGCGTTGTCCGATACCGCGCCCGGCTTGAGGTGTCCCGAGCTATCGAGAATGCTGACGTCGACATCTGCCGATAGATTTGTTAAATCGACGGTTAGCTGCCCGGCACTAGGCGCGACCAGCTTGAAAACGTCAGCAGGATCCCCACTGCCGACCTGACCTCGATAAGAGTAGGCACCTGTGCCACTGATTGACGAGGAAATCGAGAAAGCGGAAGCGACTGTATTTCCCGGGTCGAAATCGGTGCTCGTCTGACTAGGCTGCCTCATCTCCAGTCGATAACCACCCTGATCCGTCGTGTAGGTCGGACCTCCAGAGCCGGTACGGATGTAATAATCGCCGCCCATCTCGGCGTAAAACTCCATCACCGCGCTCGACCCTTCGGTGCTGGTCGCCTGTATAGCGCTGAAGCTGCCGGCCTTGCGGATCGTGAAGATCGATTCGGATAGCGGACTGAAGCCGTTCACGGTGGCGCCGGTCATGGTAAAGACATAGGTCTGTCCCTGGGTCAGAGTGACCTTGAAGACGTCCTTGTCCCCTCGCGTGTCGTTGGAATCGGCAGGGCCTATCGCCCCCGTTCGAACCGGGTCCAGGAGCGAAATGCCCCCCAACGGCGAGCTCGTATCAGTATCCTCGTCCCGATAATCGTCCGCGGCCGGCTGCGCGCCGCCATTGGCGGCGATCGTCGCCGTCCCGGTCGTGAACGCCGAACCCGTTTGAGTATGCTGGAGCCCAACCTTGAAGCTTTCCGCAGCCTCCGGCGGATTGTTGGGTTCGGCCAGGATCGGGATGCTGATCGTCTGGGTCTTGCTCCCGCCGGGGTTGAAGGTGAGCGCCTTGTCGACGAAGGTCCCCGCATAATCGCCGTCGGCCGCCTTCGCCGTGCCCTCCAGGGTCGAGTACCAGACCGTCACCGGCGCCGTGATCGTCCCGCTCATCGTTACGGTGAAGACCGCGTTCCCGCCCTCGGTCACCGTGCCCGCGTCGCCGATCGTGAAAGTCGGAGTCGCCGTACTGTCGTCGTCGGTGATGAAGATGTCCGATATGTCCAGTGCCTGCGCCGACTGAGCCCCGGCGCGCCCGATCATCACCCGGAAATGCTCCGTAGGCTCGGGTAGCGTATCGTTGATGAGCGTGACGACAAAAGTCTCGCTGCCGTCGCCGAAGACGAATGGAACCGCCTTGTCGATGAACCCCTGATAGTCTCCCGGAGAACTTGCACTGTCGAGCAGGGTGCTCGCGTAAATCGTTTCGTCGGGCCGATCTCCCGTCCGCGTGACGGTGAACGTAATCGTCGTGCTACCTTCGGAGACGGTCGTGCTGGAGGGCGTCAGGGAGTAGGTGGTATTCGGGTCGGTGATCGTGATGTAGCCGGTCTGGGCGACGTTGACGGCCGGGTCGGACGACGGCGGATTCTTCTGTACGATCGCGCGGAACTGCTCCCCCGCATCGACGGAATCGTCCTTAAGAATCGCAAGAGTGACCGTTTCCTCGTCTTCGCCGGAGCTGAAGGAGACCGCGATGTTCTCCGGCTTGGACCCGTTGAGCATCCGATAGTCGCCTTCGCTATAGGAGGCGGTGCCCGACCACGCGGAGAAATAGACCGTCTCGGAGGGTTGGTCGCCCGTCCTTTTTATGGTGAAAGTGATGCGACCTCCTTCGTACATCGACGTTGCCGAAGGCGTGATCGTGTAGATCGTGTTGGACGGGGGCGGCGCGGTCTCGGTTGCCGCAAGTCGGTAGGTACCCGTCGTGGAGTCGGAAGGACCGACCGACAGATAATAGGTACCGCTATACGTGGCCACGAAGTTTGAGATGCGCGAATTCAGACCGGTGCCGCCGTCGTCGTCGGAGGTGATCGAGTTGCCCGCGGAGTCCCTCAAGCGGAGGAAAGGGTCGGCGAGAGTGCCGCGGCCGGTGGCAGCGCCTTCCAGATCGAACCTATACGTGGCTCCCGCGACCAACGTGACTCGAAACCAATCCGTGTCGGTTGTCGTCTCGATCGATCCGGTTCGCGTCGAGTTTACACTGACACCGCCCGTTGTGGCGGTACTTCCTGCATAGTCATCAGCCACGGCGATTCTCCCCCGCGAGTGACGCTAACCATGTTATTTTCGGAGTCCATTGGGATAAGTCGGTTTTATTTCCCGATTTTGGAAAAGTTCGTCCAAAATGGAGTAACCATCTTCAAGTTCGTGAGTCCCGTGTGCGGCCAGGCGTATGGCGCCGACGCCCGCGTGCCACTAGCGGCCCCCCTCCTGCGCCTCTATCACTCTCCTCATGTCGGTTCTCTCAGGCATAAGGATCATAGAGCTCGCCGGCATCGGCCCGGCGCCGTTCGCCGGGATGATGCTCGCCGATCATGGCGCGACCGTGATCCGGGTCGAGCGCGAGGACCGGCCGCCGGTCATCCCGCCCGAATATGACATACTCGGCCGGTCCCGCGCCTCGACGGTGCGGCTCGACCTCAAGTCGGAGAAGGGCGCCGCCCGGGTCCGCGAGCTGGCCCGCGACGCCGACGGGCTGATCGAGGGATTCCGCCCCGGGGTGATGGAGCGGCTCGGGCTCGGGCCGGACCTGCTGCTCGGGGACAATCCCCGCTTGGTCTACGGCCGCATGACGGGCTGGGGCCAGGAGGGGCCGCTCGCCCAGTCGGCCGGGCACGACATCAATTATATCGCCCTGGCCGGGGCGCTCCACACCTACGGCCGCGAAGGCGGGGCTCCGACCCCGCCGGTCAACGCGGTCGGGGATTTCGGCGGCGGCGGGATGCTTCTCGCCTTCGGGATGCTCGCCGGGATCCTTTCCGCCCGGACGACCGGAAAGGGTCAGGTGATCGACTGCGCGATGGTCGACGGAGCCGCCTTGCTTTCGGCCTTGACCTGGTCGCTGAAGGCCGCGGGGATGTGGAAGGACGAGAGGGGGGTCAATCTGCTCGATACCGGCCGGGCCTATTACGACGTCTATGAATGCGCGGACGGCCTGTGGGTGGCGGTCGGGGCGCTCGAGCCGGAGTTCTTCGCTGTGCTGAAGGAGAAGATGGGCCTGCGCTCCGGCCAGAACGACCCGGGCCTTCGAGCCGAGCTTGTCGACGCGATTCGTGGCGAAAACCGGCAATATTGGTGCGATCTTTTGCAATCCTCCGACTCCTGTTTCGCTCCGATCCTGTCGCTGGCCGAGGCGCCCCTCGATCCCCACAACCGCCACCGCGGCACCTTCCTCGACGTCGGCGGAGTGACCCAGCCCGCCCCCGCCCCACGCTTCGAAGCCCCCCGTTTCCCAGGCAAGGAC
>JBAWCC010000111.1:0-22059 GCA_049590095.1 Allosphingosinicella sp.
CGCTCGCCTACCCACCCCCGGCCCCTCCCTTTCAGGGAGGGGGGAAGGCCGCTTCAGCGCCGTCGCCAGCGAGACCTTCCCGCTGCCGCGCGGCGCCGGCTTCGGTTGGTCGGGGGAGGGGCTCCAGCCGAGCAGATGGAGGATCTCGAATCGCTCCGAGGTCTTGTCCCCCGCCGTCTCGAAATCGGCGATGGCGGCGGCGAGCCCATGCCTTCCCAGCGGCCGCCGCGAGCGGGCGGCGAGAATGTTGGTCGCGCCCATCGCCCTCAAGTCCCGGACCAGGTCCATAAGCGAGCGGAAGCGCACCTCGACCGGCTGGGAATCCACCACCGGCAAGGCGAAGCCCGCCCGGGTGAGCAGATCTCCGGCCGCGCGGACGTCGATTTGCGGATGGACCCGCGGAGCGGCGCCGCCCTCCACGGAGTCCGCCGCCAGCATCGCCCGCCTGAGCCGCGGAAGGCTTCCGGCGCCGGCGAAGGCGCCGAGGAACAGCCCGTCCGGCTTCAACGCCCGACGGGCCAGGATCAGAGCGCCCGGGAGGTCGTTGACGCCGTCGAGGGCGCCCGCCGAGACCACCAGGTCGAAGGCGCCGTCGGCGAAGGGCAGCCGGTCCTCGTCGCACTGCACCCCGCCCGACGCCCGGGCGAAGGCGCCCCCGGAGTCGCAGGGCGTCACCTCGAGGCCGCGCTCGCGAAGCCGCCGGGTCAGATAGCCTCCGGCACAGCCCAGATCGAGCGCCCGGCGGAAGTCCCGCTTCACGAAATCGAGCCGCTCGATCAGCTCGTCCGAGGTGAGCCGGTGCAAATAGTCGGCCTCGCCAAACCTGGCCGCCGCCCGGTCGCGCCGAAGCCGCCGAAGCCGCCGGTCGAAGGGAACGTCCTGACTCATCGCGCCCGCGTTAGAGCCGCCCGCCGCCTCCGTCATGCTGAACTTGTTTCAGCATCCAGAGACGAGCCGCGTTGCGGGCCCAGGACTGGACCCTGAAACAAGTCCATGGTGACGCCGGGTTACGGGTCAGCCTTTCCGGCTGAGCTTCAGGATATAGCCTTTGCGCCCCTCGAGGTCGCTCTGCACCGAGATGTAGAGGGCGCCGTTTTCGTCCGACGCGATTCCCTGGATGTTGGCGAGGGTGCCGCCGAAGATTGCGACGACGGTCAGGCCGTCGTCGGGCGTGTAGCGGAACAGCTTGCCGTTCTCGCTGTCGGTGATGAACAAAGCGCCGCCTGCGAAGCGGAGGGATTCGGGGGAGAAGCCGGGGCGGTCGGCGACCGCGCGGTGAAGCCGGCCGTCGGGCCTCAGCAGGTAGAGGACATTGTCCCGGTTGTCGGCGATGTAGAGGTTGCCGGAATCGTCGAAGGCGAAGCTCTCGGGCTTGGCGATGTTTTTCTCGGGGCCGATCAGCACCGAATAGGTCCCGTTCGGCCTCACCTTCAGCACCCGGTGCCCGGGCGCGTCGCCGACCACCAGGTCGCCGTCGGGCGAGAGGCCGAGCCCCTCGGTCGAAGGCAGCTCGCGGCCCGGGGCGACGACGGCGGTGGTGCGTCCGGCCGTGTCGATCCGCCACAGGCCGCCGCGCGTGTCGTCGGTGAAATAGACGTTGCCCGCGGAATCTCGCACCAGATCCTCCGGCGAGGCGAGGCCCGCCCTGGAATCCGCGAGGAGCGCGGGCCGGGTCCCCGGCCGCCATGCCCGGACCGCCGAGCCGCCCTCGTCGGCGACGAAGAGCGTCCCGTCCGCCCAGAGCAGCCCGTCGGGGGAGTCGAAGCCGTCCTTCTCGCTCGCCACCATTTGTGCGGTCCAGCCGGGCTCGACCGTCAGCACCATCGCTTCCTGGTCGAGCTTGCCGCAGCCGGCCAGGGCCAGTGTCAAAGCCAGCAAGGTCAGCCGGCGCATCCGCTCAGTTCCCGCTGACATGCGAGACGATCTTCTCGCCGGTCCCGGCCAGGTCGCGAACGTTGGTGAGGACGTTGGTCGATTCGAAAGCGACGAAGAAGACCAGGGCCGCGGCCAGCGCCTCGTGCCTGAGCGACCAGCCGGCGAGCGGCTCCAGAGCCCATCGGCCGAGACGGCGGGCCGCGAACTGCATCGCGAGCAGCATTCCGACACCGATTCCGGCGCCGACGGCGATGTCGAGCGGCGAGTGCATTCCGGTGACGATCCGGGGAAGCAGGATGGCGACGGCGGTCCAGCCGAGCGCGACCGCTCCGGCGCGACGCGATGCGAGGAAGATTCCGAGCGCGAGAGCGACGAAGAAGCCCGCATGGTCACTCGGGAAGGAGCCGAAGTCGTTCGACTCGATTTCGCCGCGCTTCAAGGCCCGGGAGCGGTTGGCCACGCCGCCGCTCAGCGGCTCCCGGTAGGCGAGCTTCTCGGTCTCGACCAGCCTGCCGTCCTCGAGATGCCAGGCCTGCTGCGCGTGGACGAACGGCCGGGGCTGGAAATAGCCGTCGGCGATCGTCTTGGTCGCCGCCATCACGAAAAGCAGCGACGCGATGGTGACGAGCAGGGTGGAACGGCGCCGCCGCATGTCGGCCTCTTCGCCCCCCGACCACCAGGCGTAGACGAAGCAGGCGCCGACCGGACCCGCTTTCACCAGATTGTTGTCGAGCGGCAGAGAAATGAGGGTGTCGAGCAGCCAGGACCGGCCGGCCAGGCCGTTGAGGAGGAGGTAGAGCCAGTCGCTCAGCCGGACGATCGGGTCCACGGCTCAGGCCTCGCCGGCCGCGGGCCGCCGCCGAAGCCGCTGGCGCATGTCGGCGGCGAGATTGAGGGCTTCGCGCTCGCCGCCGGGCGGACGCCCGCTCGCCCACCACAGGCCGATGAGGAAGAAGGGATATGAAACGATCCCGACGGCGACTCCGCCGGCGAGGTCGAGGATCGAGCTTCCGCTGTCCGGGCCGAGCAGTCGAACCGAAGCCGCCATCGCCGCCGCCGCCGCGAACGGCCGGAAGACGTGGAGGCCGAGTGCGAAGGGATTCTGCTTCGAATAATGGGCGATCACCGCGATCCCGCTGGCGAGCACCAGGAAGTTGGCGGCGAAGGCGGCCAGCGCCACCGTCAACGCTTCGGGCCGAAGCCAGGCGGCGCCGGCGACGGTGACGATCAGGCAGAGCGCTCCGCAACCCGACATATAGGCCGCGCGCCGGGCGAGGCCGGCCGCCTGAAGCGAGGAGGCGATCACCTTGTAGACCGCGTAGAAAGCGGAATAGACGGCGACGATCTCCATGAAGGGCGCCGCCGACTTCCATTCCGCGCCGAGCAGCAGGTGAATGGAGGGTTCGGCGGTTGCGGCGAGCCCGAAGCCCATCGGCGCCGCGATCATCGCATAGACACCGAGGATCTGCGCCGTCGTCAGCGGCGCAAGCGGCTCGTCGGTGCGAGCGACGGTGACGAAGGTCACCCGGTTGAGCGCGGTCGCGATCTCCTGGGTGAAGATTTCCGACACGTCCTTGGACACGGAGTAGAGGCCGATGACATGGGGGCTGCTGAAGCGGCCCATGACCAGTCTTTCGATCTGCATCTGCACCGTCTGAGTGACGGCATGGACGAAGATCCAGAGCGACGTGCCGAGCAATTCGGCGCGGCGCTTCAGCGAAAGGCGCGGCCTGAACGGGTGGGCGACATAGGTGGCGATCGCAAAGCAGCTGCTCTGGGCGACCATTCCGACGACGAGGGCCCAGTAATTGCGGAACCACAGGGCCGCTCCGATCGTGACGACGAACGCGGCCAGTCGCGAGCCGATCCTCATCCTGAGGTCGCGGCCGAAGGCGAGCTGGCGGTCGAACTCGACCACTCCGATATTGGCGAGCCCGAGCACCAGGAAGCGCACCGACAGAACCGCCAGCACCGCGGTCAGCGCGGGCTGGCCGTACAGATAGCCGACCAGGGGCGCCGTCGCGAGGGCGAGCAGGCCCATGGTGCCGAACACGATCAACTGGATCGTCCACGCCGTGTCAAGATGCTCGCGGTCCCATTCCTTGATCCGGAGCAGGGCCTGCCAGAGTCCGACCGCTCCGAGCAGCTCGACCAGCGCCAGCGCCGCGACGGCAAGGCCGATGATCCCGAAATCCTCCGGACTGAGGAGGCGGGCGAGGATGAAGACGGAGATGAGGCCGATGAAGCGCATCAGCCATTGCATCGTCACGGCGATGACGGCGCTTCGGTAGAGCGCGTTGCGGGGGTTGGGCGGGATCGCCGGCATGGCTCAGGCGGCCTGTGGGCGCGGCTCGGCCGGGGAAGCCGCCGCCCTCCGCGGAAGGGGGTTCAATCCCTCCTCCAATTCTCGCGCCAGCCTGGTCAGAGCGGCGGCGATGGCGGGAAAAGTCTCCGGCCCGGAGCCGTCGATCCCCGGCAGGACGATCATTTCGGCGGCGACATCCGGCGACATCTGGCGCAGGCGCCATTCGATATCCTCGTCGAGCAGGATCAAAGCGTCGGCGCTCTCGATCTGCCCGACCGAAAGCGCGTTCGACCTGTGTCCGGCGAGATCGACCCCGAAGCCGGCCGCGGCCGCGCAGGTGACGGCGCTGGGAAAAGCGCCGCGCTTCGGCACGTAGCCCGCCGAGACCAGCTCCACCCGCAGGCCCGCCAGCCGAAGCCGGAGCAGGCGCTCGGCGAAGGCGCTCCGGCAGATATTTTCGCGCCCGACCACGATCAGCCGCGGGGGGCGGCCCTGCGCCTCGCCGGCGATCCTGCGCACCGAATCCTCGAAGCCGATCCGGTGCCGACGCCCGCGGCCCGGCAATCGCTTGCGCAGGGCCCGGCGCGCGCGCTCGGCCAGAGTCCGCCGTTCCTCGCGCCACGGCTCGGGATCGTCGATTGCCCAGCTGTCCGCCGTTCCCCGCGCCGAAAGCAGCATGACGGCCGTCGCCAGGCCCGCCGCCGCCGAGCGCAGCCGCTCGAATCCGCTCGAATCCTCGAAACGGTCCACGACCCGGTCGAACTCGCCGGTGAGGTCCGCCTTGAGGATTCCGCACCGATAGGCGCCTTTCCGCTCGCGGCCGTGAACGGCCATGTCCCACCACAAGGCCGGAAAATCGGCCCCTGCCGCCACCGCGAGCGGAAGCGAGCCCCAGAAACGCGGATTGACCTCGAGGAGAATGTGGCGGCCGGAGCGGCGGTCGAGCCTGAACTCGAACATCGCCGCGCCGTCGAGCCGGGCCGCCGCCGCCAGCGGCCGGACGGCGGCGAGCAAGGCGGGATCGGCGGGCTCGCTCACCCTCCTGGTGCTGGCTCCGGTCTCGCTGCTCTCATGCAATCGGCGGTGCTGGTAGGCGAGAAGGATCCGGCCCTCGCGCGCAAGCACCGAGAGGCCGACCCCGACTCCGGGAAAGAAGCTTTCCGCCACGCACCCGTTCCAGTCGCCGGAGCGCAATTGCCGGTCGAGCTCCGCCGAATCGCGCACCACCCGGGCCGAGCGCTTGGTGGCGATGTCGCCCAAGGCGTAGGAAGCGCGCGGCTTGAGCACGAGCGGCAGGCCGAGCGCGCCGGCAAGATCTTCCGCGGTCTCGTCGCTTCCGACCAGCCTTCCCAGCGCCACCTTGACCCCGTGGCTTGTCGCAAGCTCCCGCGTATTCGCCTTGTCGCTGAAGATTTCGAGCGCGGTCTCGTTGGCGATCCCTATCCGGTCGCGCCCCAGCGTTTCGGCATGGTGACGGAGCATGAAGAGACCGCTGTCGCTGGTCGGCACCACCTTCCGGAAATCATATTCGGCGATCAGCTCAGCCAGCGCCGATTCCCAGGCCCCGGGATCGAGCGGGTAGGGGGGCAGTCGGTGCGCGGCGGCGATGTAGCGGGACTTGAGCGCCGGCGAGGAGAAGTCAGACGGAGCGGCATGGACTTCCACGCCCCGTCGCCCGAGGGATCGGGCGATGGCGAGGAAGGCGCGCAGATCATCGCCCAGCAGAAGCACGCGTTCCGGCATTTTCCTCGCTTCGCTTCGGGTTCGCACCGCGCCGCTATGCGCGCCGGGCCGTTCAAATATCCCTAACGGCCGGAGAAGAATTGCCTCACATGGATTGTTTCCCGGCGAAGGCCGGGATCCAGGCCGAAGGTGGAGCTGGACCCCGGCCTTCGCCGGGGAGCAGCGGACCGTCTTGCCCTTGCGAAGTCCCCGCGCCACACTCGGCTCATGCCCGCCCCGGCCGCAGCCTTTGCCCTTGCCGCGCTTCGCCGGACCCTCGATTTCGCGCTTCCGCCGCGCTGCCCGGGCTGCGGAGCGATCACCGGCGAGCCGCACCGTTTCTGCCTCGACTGCTGGCGCTCGCTCCATTTCCTCGGCGAGCCCTGCTGCGCCCGCTGCGGACTGCCCTTCGCCTATCCGGCCGAGGGCGAGGCGGAATGCGGAAGCTGCCTCGCCGATCCGCCGCCCTTCGACCGCCTTCGAGCCGCGGTCGCATACGGCGAGGTCTCGCGCCGGGTCGCCTTGAAGCTCAAATATAGCGGCCGCCCCGGCCTCGCCGAGACCCTCGCCCATTTCATGACCCGCCATATCTGCCCGGGGGAGGGCGACGTGCTGCTCGTGCCCGTGCCCCTCCATCGCTGGCGCATCTGGAAGCGCGGCTACAACCAGGCCGCCTTGATCGCTTCGGCTCTCTCCCGGCGAACCGGCCTGCCCGCCGGCCTCGACCTGCTGAGCCGAATCCGGGCCACCCCGCCGCTCAAGGGTCTCGGCCGCCGCGAGCGACGGCTCGCCGTCCGCGGCGCGTTCAAGGTTCCGCCGCGGGCGAGGAGCGCGCTTGCCGGCCGCCGGGTCCTGCTCGTCGACGACGTCTATACCAGCGGCGCCACCGCCGCCGCCTGCGCCCGAGCCTTGAAGCGCGGCGGCGCCGCCTCGGTGGAGATATTGTGCTGGGCCCGGGTCGTCCACGTCGACGAGCCTTGAACCTATCGCCGCCCCCTTTGTTCTTCTACCCAAAGCATGAACCCAGTCAGGAGCTGAGAATGGCCCGAGTCGAAATCTATACCAAGTTCGGTTGCCCTTATTGCGCCCGGGCCAAGCGGCTGCTTGAGGAGAAGGGCGCCGATTACGAGGAATTCGAGATCAATTCGGTACCCGGCAAGCGCGACGAGATGCTCGGCCGGGCCAACGGCCGCACCACCGTCCCCCAGATATTCATCGACGGCCGGCATGTCGGAGGTTCCGACGACCTCGCCGAGCTCGAGCGGGCCGGCAAGCTCGACTCGATGCTCCAGGGCGCCGGCGCGGACGGCTGAGGCGGGCGTCGGCCTTCCCGCTTCGTGGCGGTAGCGGCGCCCCGGTCAATCCTGAAGGGCGAGGACGGGCTGCCGAGGCTCGGGCTCCGGATCGGGACGGCTGCTGCGCCAGTTATCGTCGGGCGGATCGGCCGGGCCGGCGAAGGTTACCGTCACCTTGGCGAACCGGTCCGCGCAACCGCTGCTGACCACCATTCCGCCGCCGCTGCGCAGGGTCAGCTGCCCGCGGCCCTCCGCCATCGCGGCCTCGATCGCCTTCATCAGCGCGGCGAGGCCGGCAATATCCAGGTCGATGAACAGCTCGCCGCCGCCGTTTCCTGGCTTCGTCATGAGAGCGGTCCTTTCCTCGTCCTGAATAAGCGAGACGGCCTGAAATTGATAGGCATTCCGGCCGGTTCGGATGATCCGCCGCCACCCCCGCGCCGCGCGTCGGGCGGGACGGGACCCCGGCGAACCTCGCCCATTCTCCATCGTCATCGGGTCCGCGCCGGGCTATAAGCGCCGGATTCGCCGAATGGAGGCTCAGCGGAAATTGGCCTGGAGCTACGCCTATCCATCCTCGTCTCTCGCCGACCCCGGCGGGTCCGGAGCGGTCGTAGCAGCAGTCCATTGGCTTCAGGGTACATTGCTCGGAACCGTGGCGACGACGGTCGCGGTGATCTGCGTGGCGACGGTCGGGCTGATGATGCTTTCGGGGCGGGTGGACGTGCGCAGGGGCGCGAGCGTCGTCCTCGGCTGCTTCATCCTCTTCGGCGCCTCGAGCATCGCCGCCGGGATTCGGTCGATCGCCACCGGCGATTTCGCTTCGGCGGCACCGGTCTATCAGGTCGAGCCCTGGCTGCCCCCGGCGCCCCCGCCGCCTCCGCCCCAGGCGCTGCGCCCTGCAATCGCCGATCCCTACGGGCTGACCACGCCGCCGCCGGCTTCGGCCGATCCCTATGCGGGCGCCGCAGTGCCGACCCCCTGACCGGGCCGGGCCGGCCCTCCCGCCCACAAGCTTGACTTTCCCGCCGCCGCCGCCGCACCTCGGGCCGATGACTCGCATCGCCCTCTACCAGGCTCGCACCGGGATCGATCCCGAGGCCAACGCCCGCGACCTGGTTTCCGCGGTCGGGGAAGCCGCCGCGGGCGGAGCCGCGATGCTGTTCACTCCGGAAATGTCGGGCCTGCTCGACCGCGACCGCGAGCGGGCGGCGGCGCACCTCGGCATCGAAGGCGCCGATCCGGTGCTGGCCGCAATCCGGGCAGCGGCGGCGCAGGCGGGGATATGGGTCCATCTCGGATCGCTCGCCATTCTCGACGCCGAGTCCGGCAAGCTCCATAATCGCGCCTATCTGATCGACGGCGCGGGCGAGGTCCGGGCCCGCTACGACAAGCTCCATCTCTTCGACGTCGACCTGCCGACCGGTGAGAGCTGGCGCGAATCGGCCTCCTACGCGCCCGGCGGCGAAGCGGTGATCGCGGACAGCCCGGCCGGGCCGCTCGGCCTTTCGATCTGCTACGATCTTCGCTTTCCCGATCTCTATCGAGCGCTCACCGACGCGGGGGCCCGGCTGCTCTCGATACCTGCCGCCTTCACGGTGCCGACGGGAAAGGCGCACTGGCACGTCATGATTCGGGCGCGCGCGATCGAGGCGGGCGCCTATGTCGTCGCCGCGGCCCAGTCGGGTCTCCACGAGGACGGCCGCGAGACGTACGGCCACAGCCTCGTCGTCGGCCCCTGGGGCGAGGTTCTTCTCGACATGGGGGAGGAGGTGGGCGTCGCCTTCGCCGACATCGATTCCGCCGAGGTCGATTCGGTACGGGCCCGGTTGCCGGCGCTTCGCCACCGACGCCCGATCCCGCCGGTCACCCGGGCTAGATGATAATCTTCGACCTCAAATGCGCGCCTTCGGGCCACGTTTTCGAAGCCTGGTTCGGATCCTCGGCCGCCTTCGAGGAGCAGCGGGGGAGGGGCCTCGTCGCCTGCCCCCTGTGCGGATCGGAGGAGATCGCCAAGGCCCCGATGGCGCCGGCGGTAGGCGCCAAGGGCAATGCCTCCAGGCCGTCGGCCCCGCCGCAAAGCCTGATCGCCGGGGCTCCGGACGAAGTGAAGGCGATGCTCGCCGCCGCGGCGGCGCTTCAGAAGTCCCTTCTCGCCGGCTCCGAGGCCGTCGGACCCCGCTTCGCCGCCGAAGCCCGGGCCATCCATCTCGGCGACGCCGATCCCCGACCGATTCACGGCGAAGCGACCCGAGCCGAGGCGGAAAGCCTGATCGAGGAGGGGGTGGCGATCGCTCCTCTGCCCTTCCCGGTGGTTCCGCCGGGCGAGGAGAATTGACCGGCGGCCCCGCTCGCCCTAGTCCCTCGCTTCAGGCGGCGCGGCCCCGTAGCTCAGCAGGATAGAGCATCAGATTCCTAATCTGAGGGCCACAGGTTCGAATCCTGTCGGGGTCACCACCGCCGCCGCCTCGCAAGACGGGAGCAATGATGAGCGGAGCAGGCGAACCGAATGACGGCGATATCGTTCGTCCCGCCCCCCGGATCGAAATCCCCTCCGATGTCCTGGACGCGGTCCGGACCCTGATCCGCTGGGCCGGCGACGATCCCGACCGCGAAGGCCTGGCCGACACCCCCGCCCGGGTCGGCCGCGCCTGGAAGGAATATACGCAGGGCTATGCGGAGGATCCGGCCCGTCACCTCAGCCGCACCTTCGAGGAAGTGGGCGGCTATGACGAGATCGTGCTCCTCAAGGACATACCCTTCCAGTCGCATTGCGAGCATCATCTCGCGCCGATCATCGGCAAGGCGTCGATCGCCTATCTGCCGGCCGAACGGGTCGTCGGAATCTCCAAGCTCGCCCGGGTCCTCCACGGCTTCGCCCGCCGCCTCCAGGTCCAGGAACGGCTGACCGCCCAGGTCGCCGACTGCGTCTGGGAGCATCTGAAGCCGCAGGGAGTGGCCGTCGTCATCGAGGCGAGCCACGCCTGCATGACCGCCCGCGGGGTCCGGACGCCCGGGGTGATGATGACGACCAGCCGGATGATGGGAGTCTTCCGCGACGACCAGCGCAGCCGAAGGGAAGTGCTGGCGCTGATGGGTTATTGATGGTTCCGTTTCCCGGCGAAGGCCGGGACCCAGTCGTACCGCCTGTGCCGCTGGACCCCGGCCTTCGCCGGGGAGCAGCTCGGCCTAAAGCACCGCTTCCAGCACCGCCGTCCGAAGCCGCTCGATTCCCATGCCCTTCTCGGCCGAGGTGACGATGATCTCCGGATGCGCCGCGGGATGCTTGCGGCCTTCCTCGGCCGTCGCGGCCTCGACCGCCTCCAGCTCCGAGGCCTTCACCTTGTCGGCCTTGGTCAGGACGAGGTGGTAGCTGACCGCCGCGTCGTCGAGCATCTTCATCACCTCGAGATCGATCTCCTTCAGCCCGTGGCGGGAATCGACGAGGACGAGCGCGCGCTTCAGCACCTGCCGCCCGCGAAGATAGGAGTTGATCAGCTGTCGCCACTTCTTGACCACGTCCTTGGGCGCCTTGGCGAAGCCGTAGCCGGGCATGTCGACCAGGCGCAGGCGAAGCGGCTCGCCGACGTCGAAGAAGTTCAGCTCCTGGGTCCGCCCCGGAGTGTTCGAGGTTCGGGCGAGTGCGTTGCGGTTGGTCAAAGCGTTGAGAAGCGACGACTTGCCGACGTTGGAGCGGCCGGCGAAGGCCACTTCCGGGGCGGCCGGATCGGGCAGGAACCTGAGCCCCGGCGCCGATTTCAGGAAGGCGATCGGCCCGGCGAAGAGCTTGCGCGCCGCCTCGTCGGGATCCGCTTCGGTCTCGCTCATTTCGCGGGCGCCGGCGTTTCGGCCGCCGCCTTCATCCCGGGATAGCGGCTGTACAGCCACTTCTGCTGAAGGATGGTGAGGACGTTGTTCACGACCCAGTAGAGCTGAAGGCCGGCCGCGAACGGCGCCATCACGAACATCAGCACCCAGGGCATGATCGCGAAGACCTGCTTCTGCACCGGATCGGTGGCGGGCGGATTCAGCTTGAACTGAAGCCACATGGTGATCCCGAGCAGGATCGGAAGCACCCCCAGCGCCAGGAAGGTAGGTGGAGTGAAGGGCAGGTAGCCGAACAGATTGACCGGGGTGAGCGGATCCGGCGCCGAAAGGTCCCTGATCCAGAGCACGAACGGCTTGTGGCGCATCTCCACCGATACCATCAGCACCTTGTAAAGCGCGTAGAAGATCGGAATCTGGATGAGGATCGGAAGGCACCCCGCCATCGGGTTCACCTTCTCCTCCTGGTAGAGCTTGAGCATCTCCTGCTGAAGCCGCGGCTTGTCGTTCTTGTGGCGCTCCTGGAGCGCCTTCATCTTCGGCTGCAGGACTCGCATCGCCGCCATGGATTTGAACTGCTTCTGGGCGATCGGGTACATCAGGCCGCGCACGATCAAAGTCAGGCAGATGATCGCCACGCCGAAATTGCCGAGCACGGCGTAGAGCCAGTTCAGGAGCGAGAAGATCGGCTGCATGAACCAGCGGAACCAGCCCCAGTCGATCGCCCGCTCGAGCGGGGTTCCGAGCTGCTCGGTATAGCGGTCGAGCAGCTCGATCTCCTTCGCTCCGGCGAAGATATGCGAAACGTAGCGGGACCGGGTTCCGGGCGCGGTCATGATCGGCTCGGCGATCGCGTCCGCCTGGTAGGTGTCGCCCACGCTCTTGTGGCGGAAGGTGGATTCGACGGCCTTGCCCTGGTCGGGGACGAGGGCCGCCAGCCAGAAAGTGTCGGTGAAGCCGATCCAGCCGCCGCGGCCGTTGAACCGGCGTTCGCCCATCTCCGCGATCGTGCTGTAGTCGTTGCCGTAATCGGCGGCTCCGTCGAAGACGCCCATCGGCCCGGCATGGGCGGTCCACAGATCGGGGTCCTTCGAGGCGCCCCGTCGGCTGAGCACCGAATAAGGCCTGGCCGCGAAGTCGCCGGCGCCGCGATTGACGACCCTTTGATCGACCGAGAACAGATAGCTGTCGTCCACGGCGAGGACGATCTGGAACAGCTGGCCCTGGCCGTTGTCCCAATCGAGGGTCACCGGGCTGCCCGGCGCCAGCCGGTTCGAGGTCGAGGTCCACTGGGTTTCCGGCCCCGGCACGCGCTGCGGCTGGCCGATCCAGCCAAGGCTCGCGAAATAGGCGCCCGGGCTCCCTTCGGGGGAGAGCAGCCGGATCGGCGGGGAGTCCTTCGCCACGCCCTGGCGATGGGTGGTGAGGACGAGATCGTCGATTCGCGCGCCCTTGAGATTGATCGATCCCGCCAGATGCGGGGTTTCGATCCGGATCCGCGGCGATTCGCGGAGCACCTGGTTGCGGTCGCGGATGGCGACGGGGCCGTCGGCGGCCGGGTCCGCCTTCGGCTGGGGGATCGGAACCGACCGGCCGTCGACGACCTTGGTCGAGGGCGGGCTGGCGGTCGGGAAAAATTGCTCGGAGAGGAAGCTCCAGCCGATCAGAACGATCGCCGACAGGACGATCGCCAGGATCATATTGCGATGATCGTTCAAACCTAATTCCCCCTACGGTACCGGATCGGGGCCGGAGCCGCCCCAAGGGTGGCATCGCAGCAGACGTCTGGCGGCCATCCAGCCGCCGCGAAGTGCCCCATAGCGCCGGAGCGCCGTAATTGCATAGGCCGAGCAGCTGGGCTGGAACCGGCAGCTCGGCGGAAGCACCCGCGAAGGGCCCAATTGCCAGCCGCGGGCGACGAGGATGAGGACACGCGCCAGCACTCGTCTCAGTCCCCGTCCGTTCGGGCTGGGCTTGTCGAAGCCCTCCCTTTCCTCTCGCGCGTGGAGGAGAAGGGATGGCCTTCGACAGGCTCAGGCCGAACGGTTTGCTTCTTCAGCTTGGTCAGAGCCTTTTCCAGCTCCGCCCCGAGCAGGCCGAAATCCCGCTCGATTCCGCCCTGGCGGCCGATCAGCACATGGTCCGCTCCGGCGATCCCGTGTCCCGGGAGCAGGTCGCGCGCCAGGCTTCGGAAGCGCCGTTTCATCCGGTTGCGCACCACCGCGCCGCCGATCTTCTTCGTGACCGTGATACCGAGCCGGATCCGGCTGTCGCCGTCGCCGCGCGGCCGAACCAGAAGGACGAAGCCGGGCATGGGGGCGCGCCGGCCGCGATTGGCGGCCAGGAAATCGGCTCGGCGAGTAAGCGAGCTCAGGCGGAGAGGGACTTGCGGCCCCGCGCCCGGCGCGCGGCCAGAATCTTGCGGCCGCCGACAGTCGCCTTCCTGGCCCGGAAGCCGTGCCGGCGCTTGCGCACGAGATTGCTCGGCTGGAAGGTGCGCTTCATCGCTCTTACCTCGAATATCGAAATTAAAAGGGCCGCCCTCGCGAGAGCGGCCTTCGTTGCCGGACCCGTTAGGCAAATCGGGGCTGGAAGTCAATTCCTGCTGCGCCTTGGCCAGCTCCTGCCGCCGCCTGGCGCTTGCGCGCCTCAGCCCCCAATCCGCCCAGTCGCCCTTCTTCGGGTGACGCCGCTTGAAGCGGACGTATTGGCGCTTGGCCCAGGCGCTGTACCTCAGCACCAGGGTAAGCCCGGCGGCGAAGACGACCACCCCGCCCGGTCCCGGGATCGGGCCCACCAGAGGCGTCAGCCCGATCAGGATGAAGCCGACGACGACCAGCGCGCTTCGCACCGCCGGATAGTTCGTCAGATGCCGCCAGTCGATCCTGCCCATCGCCCCCATGTGGGAAAACTGTGTTAGCTGTGCAAGACGCCCCTCGCCGGTTCCGGGGGCATCGAGCGCGGGGCGGAGGGCTAAATTTTTCGAACGGCCAGATGGGCGCGCCCGAGGAACGACGACAGGGCGGCGTTGCGGGCCCCCGGCGATTCCCTGTCCGAAACGGCGAGCAGCCGTTTTCCGGCCGCTCCGAGTCCGTAACGCTCGGCCAGCGGCCATCGCACGGTTTCGGCGACGCACGCCTTGAGCATGTCGAGCCTTGCGACACCCGCGGCCACGGCCTTGAGATGGGCGGGCCCGCTTCGAAGCAACTGGCGCAATCCGTCGGCAAGCTCAAACCAGGCCTCGGCATCCGACGAATCCGCTACGTCGACCGCCGCCGCCAGCGCCCGGTCGAGCAGCATCCGGGCGGCGAGGCGTTCGCCGGCCGCCCGGAAGGTGGTTCCGAAGCCGACCAGCCGAGTGTCTCCGAGCATTGGATCGACAAGGAGCGTGACCGACGCACCCCGCTTCGGCGGTCCGTCGAAGACGGCGCGGAGGATGACCGGCAATTCCTCGCCCGGGACCACGGGTTTCGGCGCTTTCAGTTCCACGGGCTCGCCGGGCTTGATCTTGAACGGCCTGGTCCCTTGCAGCTCGATCTCGGCCGCCGCCAGATTGTCTCCGAAGGCGGTTATGGTGAGCGTCAGCCCTAGCCGCCCGGTCTTCGCCGACTGCGGCAGCTGCACGACCCACGGCGCGGCTTCGAACGTGTTTCCGGACCCGGTGTTGGGCGCGATATCCAATATGTCGAGATTGCGCTGGGCCCAGTCATTGTCCTGACGCGACATGTCCTCGAACTGGGTCCAGGTCAGCGCGTCCAGGACGGCCTGGCTTCCCTTCGGCTCCGCCGGGGATTCGACCGCTCCGAAGCAGCAGGAATGGGAGGGCGCTCCGGCAGGGACATTCCACATGAGCGTGACGTCCCTGGACAGTCCGACGGCAAGGCCGGCCGGCACCGCACCGCTTCCGATCAGGTCGAGGTTGGCGGCGCCTCCGCCGGAACCCGGAGTTTTGAGGTAGAAGCTGACGCTGGCGGCGCCGACCGGGAAGTTGTTCAGCTGCTCCACCCGGGCGAACATGTAATTGGTCGCCGGAGTGACACCGTCATTCTCGAACCGGTAGGGACTCTCGTGCTGAGGCCCGGTGGCCGGGCTCCAGATTCCCGCCGTATTCGTGCGCCGGTTCCAGATATTGGACATGGAGTAGCGGGTCATCCCGGCCGGCAGAGGATCGGACGGCTCGAGCCCGACATCCACCGGGAAATCCTTGATATAATGATCGCCTTTGTCGTGGCCGAGGCAGCAGGCCGTCATCGTCGTCGCAAGGACGGGATTGGCGATGTTCTGGGTCATCGAATAGGTGACGAAGGGCGTACCCGGATTGTTGGCGCCGCCGGTCGGCTGCATCACCGTCCCCGGATCCGAGCCCGGCGGATGCAGGAGCCCGAGCACATGGCCAAGCTCATGCGCGAGCAGGACCGGGTTGCCCGCATTGGGCTCGGCCATCACCACCTTGCACGAGGCGACCCCGATCGCGCCGGCGCTTCCGCCGCCGATCATGGGCAGCAGGTTCGAGACGAAATAGACCTCGATCACGTTGGGATCCGGGTCGGTGTAGGAGGCCCTGATCGCGGTCAGATTGTCGGAGACCTTGAGAGTCGCGTCATCGACGAACACGGTCGGAAGGACGGTGATGTCCATGCAGGCCTTCTCCCAGACGGTCTGCGCCGTGGCGAACTGGGCGGCGATGGTGCTGCCGCTCGGGTTCGGATCGCCCGGATTGTCGCGGAAGGCGACCGGCTGGCAGGTGAGGACCCGACGATTGACTCCGATGCAGGGATCGTAGGGCGTGTTGGAGTCGAAATGGACTTCGCCTTCATTGTCGCGGATGGGGCGGATCTCGAAGTCGGCGAGGTCGAGCGAAATCGAGAATATCTCTTCGAAGTCGCCGGCCGCGCACACCACGACCACCCGTCCCCGCTGCCCTGTCAGGATCCCGCGCCGATTGCCCAGGCTGAGCTGGATCGAGGTAGAGCAAGGCTCGAAGGCCGGCCGGTAATAGCAGCCCTTGTCGATGTCCGGGACCCGGGCCCGGTCGAGCGATTCGTAATTCAGGCGTCCGGCGATTTCGAGGCGGAGGGATTCGCCCTTCGCGTCGGCCCTTGCGGTCCCCCAGCTGTCGTCGCCGAGCACCGTGATCGTGCCCGTCGAGCCGCGCTTCGCCTTGACGCTGCCCGCGGCCAGCCCGAACCTGATCAGTCGGACCCCGCGTTGCCGCCCGGCGTCACCGACCAGCTCGACGACCAGCTCGCCGGAAACCCGAGTCTCGGACGTGCCGGAGCTCGTGACGATTTCGGCCACGCTTTTGATCGGAATGAGAAGGTGACGGCCAGGCTGCCGGCCTTTGATATCGGGCATCGCAAATCTCCCCGTCCGGCCGCGGGCCGGTCGCTTTGCGCACCCTCGCCGACATCATGTTCCCTTCCGACCCGGGAAGCCAAGAGCCGAATCATCCAATTCGGTTGGATCGCCGGCCGCGATCCTCGCGGAACGGGAGTCGCCCTTGTGCCGTCGGCTACCGCCCAATATGTGGAAAGACGGGAATCGGTGGGGGAAAGTTTCGCTTATGGTTGCGCACGTTGCTACCGTGGCTTTCCTGGGGCTGGAGGCGCGTGCCGTGGAGGTGCAGGTCCAGATCTCCGCCGGCCTGCCCAAATTCCTCGTCGTCGGCCTTCCCGACAAGGCGGTGGCCGAGAGCAGGGAGCGGGTCCACGCCGCTTTGGCGGCGATCGGGCTGTCGCTTCCGCCCAAAAGGATCACGGTCAACCTCTCGCCGGCGGACCTTCCCAAGGAAGGCTCGCATTACGATCTCCCGATCGCGCTCGGGATGCTCGCCGCCCTGGGAGCGATCGATGCCGAAACCCTGGCCGGCTATGTCGCCGTCGGCGAGCTCGGTCTGGACGGCCGGATCGCCCCGTCGCCCGGAGTTCTTCTGGCGGCGATGAACGCCTCGGCCCGGAGCCTCGGCCTCGTCTGCCCGGCCGCGCAGGGCTCGGAGGCCGCCTGGGCGGGCGATGTCGAGATCGTCGCCGCGCCCGACCTCGTCGCCCTGCTCGGCCATTTCCGCGGCAGCGCCATCCTCCCGCCGCCCGCGCCCGGAGAGGCGGAGCCGGCCGGCTTCGGCCCGGATCTCGCCCAGGTGAAGGGACAGGAGACGGCCAAGCGCGCCCTCGAAATCTCGGCGGCGGGCGGCCACAATCTGCTCATGGTCGGGCCGCCGGGCGCCGGCAAGTCGCTGCTCGCCGCCTGTCTTCCCGGTATCCTTCCGGAGCTGACTCCCGCCGAGGCTCTGGAAGTGTCGATGATCGCCAGCGTCGCGGGCGCGCTTTCGGGCGGCCGGCTGATCCGGACCCGGCCCTATCGGGCGCCCCATCACAGCGCGTCGATGGTGTCGCTGGTCGGCGGGGGCCTTCGAGTCCGCCCGGGCGAGGTCAGCCTCGCCCATCTCGGGATCCTGTTCCTCGACGAGCTCCCCGAATTCCAGCGCTCGGCCCTCGATTCGCTCCGCCAGCCGCTCGAGACCGGAACCGTCAGCGTCGCCCGGGCCAATGCCCACGTCACATTCCCGGCCCGGGTGCAGCTGGTCGCGGCGATGAATCCGTGCCGCTGCGGCCATCTCGGCGATCCTGCACTCGCCTGCTCGCGGGCGCCGCGCTGCGCCGCCGACTATCAGGCGCGGGTGTCTGGGCCCCTGCTCGACCGGATCGACCTCCACGTCGACGTCCAGGCGGTGGCCGCCGCCGATCTCGTCCTTCCGCCGCCCACGGAAGGCTCGGCCGAGGTCGCCCGCCGGGTCGCCGCCGCCCGAACCGTCCAGACCGCCCGCTTCGAAGGGGAGGGGATAAGGACCAATGCCGAAGTCGACGGCGCGCGGCTGGACGAAGTGGCGAAGCCCGACGAGCCCGGCCGCCGGCTGCTCGCCCAGGCCGCCGAGGCGATGCGGCTCTCGGCGCGCGGCTACCACCGGGTGATGCGGGTGTCGCGAACCGTGGCGGACCTCGCGGGCAGCGACGAAGTCCGCCGGATCCACGTCGCCGAGGCCTTGAGCTACCGCCGCCAGGCCCCGCGCAGCTGAAACCGTCGGATTCCAGTTGAACTCCCCGACTAAATTCGAAAGATTGTTGCCCGACCGCAATGATGCGGCAAAGGGGGATTGCTATGCATTGGATGATATTGCCGCTGAAGCGCTACGCCGAATTTTCCGGGCGCTCGCGGCGCAAGGAATATTGGATGTTCGTCCTGGGGATGGTGCTCTTCTATCTGGCGCTGGTCCTTCTGATGGGGCTCCTGATGGGAGGCGCGATGCTCGGAGCGCTCCAGGGCAGCGCGGATTCGGGCGCGGACGCCGGCGCGGGCATGGTGGGCGCGATGCTCGGCGGCGGGATCATCGGAATCGTCATCCTGCTCACCTGGCTGTTCCTGCTGATCCCGTCGATCGCGGTGGGAGTGCGCAGGCTCCACGACATCGACCGCACCGGATGGTGGCTGATGCTGGGCTACGGCCCCTATATCCTCAGCGTGGTTCTCGCGATGGTCCAGTCGGTGGAGCTGGCCGCGATCCTCAACATCGTGTCGATGATCGGCTTCCTCGTCCTTCTGGTGTTCGCGTTCATGCCGGGAACTCGCGGCCCGAACCGCTACGGACCCGATCCCAAGGGCGAAAATCTGGGCGAGGTGTTCGCCTGAACGAATCCGTTGTCGAAGCGGGGCGGGCTGTTGCGGCCCGCCCCGCCCTTCGGTAGGGGGCTTTGCTCCGTGCCCCCGTGGCGGAATTGGTAGACGCGCTCGACTCAAAAACAATGCAGTATCAAAATAATCCTGGATTATCTAGGAAAATCAAGCAGTTAGAGCGCATACTCCGCGATGTAAAGAGTTACACATCTGTTTCACATTTTCCTGTATCACTCAGGACGATGGCGAACGAGAAGATCAGCCTCATGGATGGTCGGCTGCATGTCTATCGGCGGCCAAACAGTCGCTTCTGGCAGTGTTCGACTTTCCTTCTCGGCCGGAACTTCCGCACCAGCACCAAGCAGGACAGCATCCCGCTCGCGAAGGAATTCGCGATCGAGTGGTATATGGAGGTCTACGCCGCCGCCAAGCGAAGCGAGCGCGGCGAGACGGTCCCCGCCCCGACATACCTGCGCGGCGGGCATCCGGATATTGTCGACCGCCGCCGCCGCCCCGTCGCGAGCGGCCCGACCTTCAAGCAGGCCGCCGAGGCTTTCGTGAAGGAGTACGCGATCAGCGTGGAAGGCGAGCGCAACGCCAATTACGTCGCCCAGAAGTCGAGCACCATCCGGGTGCATCTCCTGCCGTTCTTCGGAACCATGGCGCTCAATGAGATAACGGTTGGCGTGATCCAGGACTATCGCGTCCACCGCCAGACCTCCCGCACGGATCGCCACGGCGAGCCGCTGCGGCCCTCGCGCAGCACCATCCATCAGGAAATCGTCTGCCTTCGTCAGATTCTCAAAACCGCCAACCGCAAGGGCTGGCTAGCGGCGCTCCCGGATATGTCGGTCGCCTACAAGGCTTCGGGGAAGGTGACGCACCGCGCCTGGTTCTCGCCGGAAGAATACACGCGGCTTTACGAAGCGACCCGCGAGCGGGCGAAGAACCCGAAGAAAGAGCGCTGGCGCAGCCAGTGCGAGCTTTTGCACGACTACGTGCTGTTCATGGCGAACACCGGACTTCGCCCGGATGAGGCGGCGCGGCTCGAATATCGCGACGTTTCAATCGTCAAGGACGCCGACACCAAGGAGAGCATTCTGGAGATCGAGGTGCGGGGCAAGCGAGGCGTCGGCTTCTGCAAAAGCACCGCCAAAGCCGTGCATCCCTTCGAACGGCTGTGCGCTCGCGCCGCCGTAAAGGCGGGCAAAGACGCGCCCGAGCCCACCGCCCTCATTTTCGGCAAGGTTCAGCGTGAACTTCTGAATACGATTCTGGACGAGCTCGCGCTCAAGTTCGACCGCGATGGGAATGTCCGGACGGCTTACAGCCTCCGGCACACCTATATCTGCATGAGGCTCAACGAAGGGGCCGACATCTACCAGATTGCGAAAAACTGCCGCACCAGCGTCGAGATGATCGAGCGGTTTTACGCCGCCCACATCAAGAACATGCTCAACGCCTCGCAGATCAATGTCCGCCGCCCGAAGGGTCGCAAGGGTCAGACGGCGGAGGAGGCTTCCCCCTGACCGGCGAAGCCTCTAAGGGGCCTTTCCCCATTGGCGAAAATGGGGGCAGCGGCTATATTTGCCGGCATGCGGGCGTGGTGAAATTGGTAGACGCGCCGGATTCAAAATCCGGTTCCGCAAGGAGTGTCGGTTCAAGTCCGACCGCCCGCACCATCCTTTTCAAAGCGAAGTCTTGAAAGGCCAGAAGTGGCCGAAAGGCTTCGCGCCGCGAAGCGCTGGCCGAACGGCCAGCGCGTTGGCGACAGATCCCCGAACGGGGAGCCGCCATCGCGACTTTCGGGCGCTCGCGGCGAACGCCGCTCGCGCCCGTCTTGGATAAAAAGTGTTTGGGGACCGGAGCCCCTGTTCATCCTGCTCCGGCCCCCGCCCCGCCCGTGGAGGTTAGCGGGGCACCGGCCTGGCGAGGGGTGCCAGACCAGTTCGCAAAGGCGACCAGGAGCGTGAAGGCGAGAATCGCCCACGAGAGCGCCACCAGGGCGAGCTCGGGACGTGTAGGCTTGTGAGACATGCGGCTTCCCCTGTGTCGCAGCCGCCGCCGCCCAGCCGCGAGCCGGGCGGTTCGTAGCGCGAGGACACAGGGAACCGCGCCCTGCTTCTTTCCCCGAAGGGTATTCTATCCGCAGGCCACCCGACCGAAGCCGGAGCCTGTGTCCACGCGCCCTAAGGCGGGCGCTCCCTCACTACGACGATCAGGAACGCAAGACGGGGATTACGCCGATGACGGTGGCGCGGCAAGCGAACTTGCGAGCGCCAAAACGAAAGACGCCCCGGCTGCTGACCAGCCGGGGCGTCCATCGGAGTCGTTCTGTGTAGGTGCGGCCAAGGGAGGGACCGCGTTTGCCGAACCGGCCATCGGCCTTTCGGTTCCCCCGCCTCAAAGCGGGCAGCGTATCACCCAGATCAGCTTGGCCATCGCTAGGACTAGGCTGGCGCTGGCGGTGATGAGAGCGGTGAGCTTGGTGACGTTCATGGCTTCCTCCCTTTCTTTTGCGCGCCCCGATGGCGCGACGAACGGGAGTGACCAGGGCCGGGATCGCGGACCGGCAGGAACAGGCCGCGCAGTGCTTCAGCACCAGCGCCGCCGCAGGCGGGGCGGAGCTGCACGACACCCGTCTACCGGGGGAGGAAGCGAGCCGCCTTGCATGACGGCCCGAAGCGCCAGCGTTCCCGGCCAAAACGACGCGTGATGTTCGCTGCTATTGGGGGTGCGCCGGGACGGGAGAGGAAGCGCTACCGCCCCGGCACATAAGCTCAGATCAGATCTGCTCGGCCACTTGCCGCCTCGCAGTGAATGAAAGCCGGCGACGGCCCGTACACGCGCAACGGGCAGCGCCGCCGCAGGTAAACCGTCTCCACTATCGCCGCCGCCGACCCGCTATGACGCTGCTCCATGCGACCCACCCGCCGACCAAGCGCAGGCGAGCCAGCAGCGCCACTAGGCCCGCGCCGTCAGACCGGCACACAATCAGCAACGAGACGGCCCAGGCCGGAGCCTCGCACGGACACGTTCGCGTAGGGATTGCCTTCCATTCTCAAGGCGAGTTCCGGCGACGCCCGCCGCGTCACATTGACCGGGGTGGTGGCTTCGAAACGGCGGCTCGTTTGGTCGTAGCGCATGCTGAAATTCGACCGCCACGGTCTGGCTTCCGTGAGAACCCCATCGGCATAGAGATACTCACCGGACAGGAGGTAAGGGTCCGGCGTAAATTCCACCAGGGCGCCGTAGCCGATATTGAGGGTAACCCGCGCCGAAAAGCGCCCCGCCGCGCGGCCCTCCACATAGACCGTGCCGTCGCATTGCGCGACGGGTCGGGCGGACGGCCCGGCCGCAGCGCCGGAC
>JBAWCC010000112.1:0-9372 GCA_049590095.1 Allosphingosinicella sp.
GCCGTCGCCGTCTCGGCGAGCAGGGTTTCCGCCCGGCTGCGGTCGATCCCCGCCACCAGCCCGGCCCGGGCCCGTTTCGCCGCCAGCTCGCCGCCCAGGCGCGCCGATTCCATCGTCTCCCGGGCGATCCGCTCGCGCGACAGCGCCGAGCGAGCGGCGACCAGATTGCGGGCGACGTCGGTCACCAGCGCAAGCCGCACCGCCGACGCATCGAAGCCCGCAGCGCCCAGCCGGGCCTTCGCCGCCCGCTCGTCCGAGCGAAGCCGACCGAACAGGTCCGGATCCCAGCTCCCCTCGATCCCGGCCCGATAGAGGATTCGCTCACGGTCGATTTGCGGACCGCCGGCCCCGCCGGACGGCGCCTCGAACCCGAATTCGTTGGCGGAGCTGCGATTGTAGGTCACGCTCGCCGATCCGCCGATCAAGGGCGTCCGCTCCGCCTCGCTCGCCCTGAGCCCCGCCCTCGCCTGCTCGATCCGGGCCGCGGCGGCGGCGAGATCGGGAGAATTGGCCAGCGCCGCCTCGACGAGACGCGCGAGCGCCGGGTCCGAAAGCCGCCGCCGCCACCATTCGGCGGCGGGCAGGCCTTCCGGAGCCGAGGCATGGAAGCCCGCCGGGAGGGGCTGCACCGCCGCGCTCCGCGGCTGCGGCGTGGCGCAGGCTGCGATCAGGAGGGCCAGGGCAAGCGCGGGCCGCTTCATGACGCCGTCCTCGCCGGCACATAGGCGTCGACCTGCTGCCCGACGAAGAAGGCGGAGGCATTCGCCGGCAGCGCGTAGATGAGCTGGAGCACCCGGACGTCCACTCGCTCCTGCGCGCTGTTGGTGAGGCTTCGCTTGGGCGTGACCAGCGGCTCCGCCCGGACGAAGCTCGCTCGTATCCGCCGGCCCGCATTGCCGCGCGGCGACACGATCGCCTCCTGGCCCAGCGCCACCCGGTCGATCTCGTTCTCGTCGATATCAACCCGGACGTGGAGCGGGTTGGTCTCCCCGAGCAGGATCAAGGGATCCTGGTTGCCCGGACCGGGCCCGGCCGTCGCATATTGCCCCTCGCGCGTATTCACCTGGAGCACGGTCGCGCTCCGGGGCGCCCGCACCTCCAGCAGCCCAAGGGTCGTCCGGGCGCTCGCCGCCTGAGCCTGTGCCTGGCGAAGCTCGGCCCGGGCGACCTCGAGCCGGGCCGCGGCTCCGTCGCGGGCGTTGCGCCGGTCGATCACCTGCTGCTCTGCGACGGCGCGGGGATCGCCGACATCGGCGTAGAGCCTGTAGAGCCGCTGCGCCGAAGCATAGTCCACCGCCGCCGATTCGACCCGCTCCCGCGCGAGCCGCACCGAGGCGGTCCGCTCGCCGAGCTGGGCCTGCACGTCCCGCGAATCGATGGCGAAGAGCAATTGACCCTTCGACACCCGCTCGCCCGGCGATACGTAGAGTCGGGTGACGATACCGGGCCTTTGGGCGCCGACCTCGATCAGCTCGCTGGATGGCTCGATCACGCCCGCGCCGGAAACCGTCCGCCCCGCCTGCGCCTGCGGCACGGTGGGCGGAGTCTTGCCGGGCGTGGTGCTGCGGCGGTCCGGCTGGGTGAAGACGACGACCGCGATCGCCGCCAGCAAGGCGAGCAATCCGACGAACGGCAGGATGTGGCGGGGCATTGCAATTCGCGGCATCAGTGCTGGAGCTCCTGCTGCAAGGGCTTCGTCTTGTCGGGGCGGCGGTCGCCGACCATCCGGCCGTCCTCGATCTCGAGGATCCGGTCGGCGAGGTCGAAGACCCTGTTGTCGTGGGTGACGATGATGACCGCGCGGTCGGGCTGGATCGCAACCTCGCGAAGCAGGTCCATGACCCGCCGCCCGGACGAGGCGTCGAGCGCCGCCGTAGGCTCGTCGCACACGATGAGCCTGGGATCGTGGACCAGCGCCCTCGCGATGGCGACCCGCTGCTGCTGCCCGCCGGACATCTGCCGGGGCAGGCGCCCGGCGAGCTCGCCGATGTTGAGCTTGTCGAGCGTCTCGCGCGCCCGGTCCACCGCCTCCGCCCGCTTCATCCCCGCCGCGACCAGCGGAACGCTCGCATTCTCCGCCGCCGTCAGGGTGGGAATCAGATTGTACTGCTGGAAGATGAAGCCGATGTTGGACAGCCGGAACAGGACCAGCGCGTTGCTGCTGAGATCGTATATCTCGCTTCCGAAGACCCGGACCTTGCCTTCGGTCGGATAGAGGATCCCGGCGACGATCGAGATGAGCGTCGTCTTGCCCGACCCGCTCTCGCCGACGAGATAGGTGAGCTCGCCGGGAAAGACGTCGATGTCGATGCCGTGCAATGCGCGCACGCGGGTGTCGCCGGAGCCGAAATCCTTGACGATCCCGCGCACGGAAATGGCTGGATCGCGGATCATCGGAACACCTCGGCCGGTTCCGTCCGGAGCACCTTCAGAAGAGCGATGAAGCCGGTGCCGAATACCATCAGCAGGACCGCGATTCCCACGCCCACCAGCACCTGCCAGGGCACGTAGAAGCCCTTGAACGTGTCCGAATTGTTGCCGCCGATGACGATGAAGGCGGTCGCCAGGCCGATCCCGATTCCGTAGCCGATGAAGCCGATCCATCCGGCCTGGAGCGCGACCATGCCCCTGATCTTCGAATTGGTCACCCCGATCGCCTTGAGGGCCCCGAACTGCTTGATGTTGTCGCGGATGAAGAGGCTGAACGTGAGTCCGACGATCGCGACCCCGACGACGAAGCCGAGCAGGACGGTCAGCCCGAAATTGATCGGGATGCCGGTGTTTGCGGCGACATAGTAAATCGAATCGCGGGCGAACTCGCGCTGGGTGCGCGCCTTGAGCCCCGTCGCCGCCTCGATCCGCCGGGCGGTCGCGACCGGGTCCTGCCCCTCGGCGGCGCGCGCCAGGACGAAGGTCATCCGGTTGCGGGTGCCGGGCACATAGTTCAGCGCATTGGAATATTGAGTGTAGAGGAGCACCCCCGAGGTGAAGCTCGGATTGGCGTCGACCACCCCCCTGATCACCGCCCGCCGGTCGTTGAGCTCGATCTCCTGCCCCACCGGATCCACGTTCGGGAACAGCTTGCGCGATCCGACCTCGTCGATGAACAGGCTGTCGGGCGCGGAGAGGTCGCCGAGGCTCCCGCGAAGGATCCGCCTCGGCAGTCCGATCAGGGTGGCGTCGTCGAGCCCGACCACGCTCACCTGCTCCAGCTCGCCGCCAGCCGTCCTGACCGTGGCGCCCTGCCGAAGGTGCGGGACCGCCCAGGCCACGCCGGGCACCCCGCGCACCCGGTAAAGATCGGTGGAGGGAAGCGGCTTGGTCCCGTCGATGAACTCGGCCCGGCTGTCCATCACCCAGATGTCGGCGTCGGTAACGTCCCAGACCGCCGCCGAGGCGCGCAGCATCAGGTTCACGAACAGGGTCGATTGCTGGGCGATCAGCAGGGTGGAAAAAGCGATCCCGAAGATCAGGCCGTAATATTTGACCTTGTCCCCTGTCAGCATCCTGAGTGCGATCCAGCCCAAATCGGCCCCCCTGCTGAAGCTATTGACGCTTACTGACTCATGGGTCATTAATTGCAATCGTTCAGGGAGGCAAGCGCGGTTTGGAAGACAACCCACCCAGGCGGAGGAGGCGCAAGGAAGCCCGGCCGGCCGAGATCGTCGAGGCCGCGCGCAAGTGCTTCGTCCTCAACGGTTTCGCAGCGACCCGGATCGAGGACGTCGCCAGGCAGGCCGGTGTCTCGAAGGGCACGGTCTATCTCTATTTCGAGACCAAGGAGGCCCTGTTCGACGCGGTTATGCGCGCCGACGTGCTTCCGGTGATCGACTCGCTGATCGCCGCGATTCGCGCCGACGAGACGACCCCGGCCCCACGGCAGCTCGAGTTCATCGCCCGAACCATGTACCGGGAGATCGTCGGCACCGAGCGCCGCCGCCTGCTCCACCTCGTCATCGCCGAAGGGCCGCGTTTCCCCTGGCTCACCGAATTCTATTATCGCGAGATTCTGTCGAAGGGCCGCGAAGCCGTCCGCGCCGTCATCGAGCGAGGCGAGGCTCGAGGCGAGCTGACGAGCAACGGCCTCGATCGGCACCCGGAATTGCTCATGGCCCCGACCATCGTCGCAGCCCTCTTCTCACTCCTCTTCGCCCGCCACGCGCCGGTCGATCTCGACGATTATATCGAAACGCATCTCGCGATGGGCCTGCGCGCGCTCCAGGCCGAGCCGGATTCCCCTAGCGGATCCTGATTTCGTTGAGGTTCAGCCGACGGGCCTCGCGCTCATAATGGCTTGCGAGCTGCTGAAGCCCCCGTCGGGCATGCTCGTTCTCCGCGACGACCGCGGCGGCGCGGCACTTCTCGGCCTGCTGGTGGAAGTAGCGCACGTCGTCCATGGCGGGCGGAAAGCTTCATGCCCCGCAAGGTTCCACGCGAAGCGGTTGCAGGGCCCCTCCCTATCGGCGCTTTCGCGGAGGCGCCGGGGCCTTCGAATAGAGGCGCGCCGACCAGGCGCAGGTCGCCCCCGCGCAATCGGTCATCGCCACCCGCAACCCGTAGGTCCCCGCCGCCGCCGGCGCCGCATCGAGCTTCGGCATCTCGACCAGGGGCTTGGGCTCTCCCACCCGGGCCCCGGCGGGATCGAGCAGCTCCACCTCGCCGGCTCCGCAGGCCGGCTCGCACACGACGACGAAGCGATAGGTCGTCCCCGCCGCCAGCGAATAGTCCAGTCGCGCTTCGGCACCGCTCGCCAGCGTTCCCGGGCGGATCTCGCCCTGCGGCGCCCAGCCGTCCTTCCGCTGGATCTCGTCCCACTCGATCAGGATTTTGTTCACCCAGGTCGCCGTCGCGGTCTGCGCCCATGCCGCGCCCGACGGCGCCAGACCGACGGCGAGCGCCGCGAAAGTCAGACTTGATTTCCGCATCTTATCTCCTCGAAGGAAACGCGTCTCCGGCCTGGGCGGCCCCGTGTCAACCGCCCCGCGTTCGTCGCTTCGTCGCAAACCGGTGGCGAAAGGGCCAACGGGGCGGGACGATGCTGCGCTTGGCAAGGTCGGGCTTGGGCCGCCGGATTGTGGAGACGTCGATCAGCAGGAGGTGGCCATGAAGAACGAATATCCTCTCCGGGCCCGCGCTTTTCCCGGCCCGAGACTGGCCCGTCCGCTGGCTGCCCTGGGCGTCGGCCTGGCGCTGGCCGCGGCTCAGGCGCCCTCCGACCCCGCCTCCCAGTCCATCACCGTCGGCGCCATCCTGCCCGAAAGGGCGGCGCGAGACCTCGCGGTCGGCTTCGTCAAGGCGACGGGCGTGGCCTCCGGGGAGACGCCCGCCGCCCGCTGGACCGCCCCCGTGTGCCCGGAAGTGCTCGGCCTCGAGGATATCGGCAAGCGCGCCGCGGAAGCGAAGATCCGCCGGGTCGCCGCTGCGGCCGGTGCGGCCGTCGCCCCCGAAGGCTGCAAGCGCAACATCGTCGTCAGCTTCACCTCCGACGGCGCCGCTCTCGCCCGAGGCGTGGTGGAGCGCGAGCCCTGGCGGGTCGCCGGCCTCTCGCCGCGGGCGAAATCGGCGGTGCTGACCGGCTCGGCTCCGATCCGCTGGCTCTATTCGACCGAAACGCACGGCCGCCACGGCGGCGCCGAGACCACCTCGGGCAACGCCGCCCAGGCCTACGGGCCGCCGGGCCCAGGCTACGGCGGAGGCTCGTCCATCGGCGGCGACATGGCGACCCTGATGCATTATGAAAGCAGCATCATCAGCACCCTGACCAATCGGGTGCTGACCAGCGCGATCGTCATCGTCGACACGGAGGAGGCGATGGGACGGCGGCTCGACGCCCTCGCCGCTTACGCGGCTCTGGTCGCCTTGGCCGAGATCAGGAACGCCGAGGCCACTCCGCCGGGATCGATCCTGACCCTGTTCGAATCGTCCGACCCGCCGCGCGACCTCACTGCCCAGGATCTGGGCTTCCTCCGGGCGCTCTACCGGCTCCCGCTCGACCGCCAGGCGATGCAGCATCGCGGACAGCTGGTGCACGGCATCACCGGGGCGTTGACGGCTCCGAATTAGGCAAAAGACTGTTCCCCGGCGAAGGCCGGGGCCCGGCGGCCCCGTCAGTGCGACTGGATCCCGACCTTCGCCGGGAGACGTCCGGCCTCAGGCAGCCACGGGCCAGCGATAGCCGATCAGCTCGTAAAGCTCGCGCACCGGCGCCGCGGAATCGACCGTGTCGGTGAGATAGCCTCGTTTCGGATAGGCCTTGAGGCAGACCCGGTCGCTCTGGTTGCCGCCGAGCACGAGCAGGCTGTCGCCGAAATCCTCGGCGAAGAAGGCGACGTGGCCGGTGACCACGGGGTCGTCCGCCGAAGCGCGCCCGCGCACCCAGACCGCGATGGCGCCGACCCGCGGCGGATCGATCGGCTCGCCCCATTCCGCCCAGGAGCGTGCCCAGCCCGAATCCGTCCCAGCGATCCCGGCCCGCGCCAGGCACCAATTGACGAAGGCCGAGCACCAGGGCGTCGAATCCCGCTCCCACTCGCCCTCCTCCAGGTCCGAGCAGGTGGCGAGATATTCGAGGATCCGCGGATGATCCCCGCTTCCGCTCTCGGCGACTCGGTCGGCGAGTTCCTGAAGGGCGAATTCGTACCAGGGGGGCGGGGCGGACATGGGGTCAACCTAGGCGTCGGGCGCGGACGGCAAAAGGGCCGAGGCTTTCGCCCCGGCCCTCTTTCCGCCCGGCTGAAAGTCGCGCCTCCAGGCGATCAGACCGCCGCCACCTCGGCGACGTCGACCTTGAGGCCCGGCCCCATGGTCGAGCTCAGAGCCACTTTCTTGACGTACTTGCCCTTGGCGCCCGACGGCTTCGCCTTGACGATGGCGTCGACGAAGGCGGTGAAGTTGCGCTTCAGATCCTCGGCCGGGAAGCTGACCTTGCCGATTCCGGAGTGGATGATCCCGGCCTTCTCGACCCGGAACTCGACCTGGCCGCCCTTGGCCGCCTTGACCGCCTCGGCGACGTTGGGGGTGACGGTTCCAAGCTTCGGGTTCGGCATCAGGCCTTTGGGACCCAGCACCTTGCCGAGCCGTCCGACGATTCCCATCATGTCGGGGGTCGCGATGACCCGGTCGAAGTCGATCGTCCCGCCCTGGATGGTCTCCATCAAATCCTCGGCCCCGACCACGTCGGCACCCGCCGCGGTCGCTTCCTCGGCCTTGGCGCCGCGCGCGAACACCGCCACGCGGACGTCCTTGCCGGTGCCCGCGGGAAGGGTGACGACTCCGCGCACCATCTGGTCGGCGTGGCGCGGGTCGACCCCGAGGTTGAGGGCGATCTCGATCGTCTCGTCGAACTTCGACTTGGCGTTGGCCTTCAGGGTCTCGATCGCCTCGTCGACTCCGTAGAGCCGGGTGCGGTCGACGGCCTCGTCGATCGCCTTCTGGTTCTTGCTGGTCTTCGCCATCGTTCTAGCTCCCCGTCACTTCGAGGCCCATCGCTCGGGCGCTGCCTTCGATGATCCGCGACGCGGCCTCGATGTCGTTGGCGTTGAGATCCTTCATCTTCATCTCGGCGATCTCGCGAAGCTGGGCCCGGGTGACCCGGCCCGAAGTCTGCTTGCCGGGCTCCTTGGCGCCCGACGTGATCTTCGCCGCCTTCTTGAGGAGGAAGGTCGCCGGCGGGGTCTTGGTCTCGAAGGCGAAGCTTCGGTCGGCGAAGACGGTGATGACGGTGGGGATGGGCATGCCCTTCTCCAGCTCGGTCGTCGCCGCGTTGAACGCCTTGCAGAATTCCATGATGTTGACGCCGCGCTGGCCCAGGGCAGGGCCGATCGGTGGCGACGGATTGGCGGCGCCCGCGGGCACCTGGAGCTTGATATAGCCCGTTATCTTCTTAGCCATGTGTCTTCTTCTCTCTCACTCTCGCGCTTACGCTGGACCCCGGCCTTCGCCGGGGTTCGACGCAACCATCGAAGTTTAGCGGTCCGGACGAGGCGCCGAAGCGTCTCTCCCGCAAATTCCCAAGGCTGTAGCGTTGGAAGGGCGCGCCCTTAGCGCAATCGCGCGCGAAGCGCAAACCCGCGAAGCGCCCCCTCCCCCACTTCGCGCCCTTCACCCCGCTCCAGCGCACCCAGAACCGCGCCTTTCTCGAGGCGCTTCGCCGCCCCCAGGAATCCAACATCGAAATGCCCGCAAGGGGCGCAAGGCAGACTTAGGCGCCGCCGGTGGGGCAAACGAAACCGCCCAATTAGGGCAGCAACAGGCTCGCATCCCCGTACGAGTAGAACCGATACCCCTCCCCGATCGCGTGCGCATAAGCCGCCCGCATCCGCTCCAGCCCCATCAGCGCCGAGACCAGCATGAACAGGGTCGATCGCGGCAAATGGAAGTTGGTGATCAGGCCGTCGGTGGCCCGGAAGCAATAGCCCGGCGTGATGAAGATGGCGGTGTCGCCCTCGAACGGCCGTACCCGCCCCGCTTCGTCGGCGGCGCTTTCCAGGAGGCGCAGCGAGGTCGTGCCGACCGGAACGATGCGGCCGCCCGCCGCCCTCGCGGCGTTGAGGCGGTCGGCGACGGACGCGTCGATCCGGCCCCATTCGCTGTGCATCCTGTGGTCGGCGATGTCCTTCGCCTTGACGGGCAGGAAGGTGCCGGCGCCGACGTGGAGGGTGAGAATCTCATGGCCGATCCCGGCCGCCGCTAGTTTTTCCATCAGCCCCGGAGTGAAATGGAGCGCCGCGGTGGGCGCCGCGACCGCACCTTTCTCGGCGGCGAACATGGTCTGGTAATCCTTCGCGTCGCGCTCGTCCGCCTCGCGCTTGCCGGCGATGTAGGGCGGCAGCGGCATCCTCCCCGAGCGTTCGAGCAGGAGCTCGACCGGCTCGTCCCCCTCGAAGGCCAGGAGAATGCTGCCGTCTTCCGCCTTGGCGCCCGCGAGCGCCGCGACCCCGCTTCCGAAATCGATGCGGTCGCCTTCGCGCACCCTTTTGGCGTTGCGGACGAAGGCGCGCCACTCGCGGGGTCCCTCGCGCTTGTGAAGGGTCGCTCCGACCCTCGCCTCCCCTCGCCGCCCTTCCAGCTGGGCCGGGATGACCCTTGTGTCGTTGAACACGAGGACGTCGCCCGCACGAAGCAGACCGGGCAGGTCCGAGACGATCCGATCCTCCGGCCCCGCTTCCCCGCGCAGAACGAGCAGCCGGGCCGAGTCCCTCGGGCTCGCCGGCCTCAGCGCGATCCGGTCCGGAGGGAGCGCGAAGTCGAAATCGTCGACCCGCATCCCCCCGATTACCGCGGACTCGGCTTCGGCGCCGGCCTGGGCTTCGGCTCGGGGAGCCGGATCGACGGCGGCGGCGGGACGGCGGGGCCGGCGGCCGTTCCGACGGG
>JBAWCC010000113.1:0-19857 GCA_049590095.1 Allosphingosinicella sp.
CAAGGGAAGAGAGTTGGCGACGGCACCGGACAGCTTCAGATCTCCGGATCCGAAGGATCGGATCGACCGGGTGAGGCCGCCCCCGCCGCCGGAGCGGGCTGAACACCGCTCGGGGCGATGCCGTTGGAGCGGGGATCCTCGCCGGTCCAGAAGATTCCATAGGCCAGAGCGGCGATCATCGCGGCCGCCAGCGCCGCGACGACGAGGCAGCCGCGCCGATTATTCCGAAAATCCTTCGCCATGCCGCTGCCTCCTGTCGTTCGCCTACCAACCTACGGCGCCGCGTCGGGTTGCGGCCTCTTGAACCTGTCGCCGGAACCTCCGATGTGTGTGGAACGACACAACCCAAGGCAGGAAATCTCCCCACATGGACCATGAAGACATCGTCAACGGCCTCGTTCCGATCGTGATCGAGCAATCGAACCGCGGCGAGCGCAGCTTCGACATTTATTCGCGGCTGCTGCGCGAGCGGATCGTGTTCGTCACGGGCCAGGTCGAGGACCATATGGCGACCCTGGTCACCGCCCAGCTTCTGTACCTGGAGAGCGAGAATCCGAAGAAGGACATCTTCATGTACATCAACTCGCCGGGCGGGGTGGTGACGGCCGGAATGGCGATGCACGACACGATGCAATATATCCGCCCTCGGGTCGGCACGGTCTGCATCGGCCAGGCCGCGTCGATGGGTGCTTTCCTGCTCGCCGCCGGCGAGCCCGGAATGCGGGTCGCCCTCACCAACGCCCGGATCATGGTCCACCAGCCGTCCGGCGGAGCCCAGGGCCAGGCCACCGACATCGAGATCCAGGCCAAGGAAATCCTCCGGATCCGCCACCGGATGAACGAGCTCATGGCCAAATATACCGGCCAGCCGATCGAGGCGATCGAGACCGCCGTCGAGCGCGACAAATTCTTCAGCGCCAGCGAGGCGAAGGCTTTCGGCCTGGTCGACGAGGTCTTCGAGAAGAGGCCGGCGCCGGGCGAGGGCGACGGGACTCATCAGGCGGAGGCGGCTTAGGACGCGGTAATCACCCCGTTTTCCTCGGCCGTCCGCCCTTAGCTCCGTTCGCCCGAGCCGCTGCGGCCTTGGCAGGGGAGGTGGCGCGGCCGGCTCGGGAAGCCATCCAGCGGGCGGTGCCGAAAATGCCGTTGACCAGGCCGGCCACTGAATAATCGACGTCGAGAGTTTCCCAGTGCAGGGCTTCGCCGCAGCCGAGCAGTTCGACCTCCGCAATATGCGCCGGTGCTGCGTCGGCGAGGCCTTCAACCAGACGGGGGGGGAAGGCGAAGGTTGCGCCGCTGGTCAGCTCGACCACAATGCGCCCGCTCGTAAAATCGTAACGGGCTGACACTGCGTGCGGCTGGGTCGCACGGTAGAGGCGCCCACGCGTCCGGGCGGCAGCCAATTGGGTAGCGGTCAACTCAACCATGAAATTCTTCCCACTTCACCATTAACATCGTCCGCTGCTCGATCACGATTTGCAGCGCTTTCCTCACTTCGTTCGCCTTTGCTCCAGCGGTCCGGACCACCTCCGGAGTCTCGCCTTCAGCACCGAGCGTGATCTTCGTCGCCCCATCGCCAAAGACATGGACATGAGCGGGCGAGTGGTCATCCCGATAAATGACAAAGCGCAGCCCGGATTCGCGGAATACCGTTACCATCCGAGCATATAACCGAACAGGCTGGGTTATGCAAAATTCGCGTATCACTCGCGTTGCCTGCGATCGCCCAGGCGCCGGCTGGAACTACGACCTGTTCTCTTTGTTACGGAAGCGCCACATCCGAAGGGGATTCACCATGAACCGCAACGTCACGATCAGCCTCGGCGCACTCATCGTCATCATCATCATCGTCGCCCTCATCTTCTGAGCGCGCCGCGCCGGGGGCATGCCTGCCTTCCGGCGCCGACTTCGAATTCTTCCGTGTCCGTCCGCGTGCCAGTCGCGCGGAGCCGCTCTTATTTGGGGCATCCGCTCCTTGTCTCGACGAGACGTCGGGGCCACATGGGCCTCGTAAGTCCTTGGGACGGGAGCCATTCCCGCCGCACGGCACGGGTTCCCACGACCGACGGACGTTAATCAATAAGCCATTGTGGTCGTGCGATAGTGCGGTCTAGGATGGCTGGACAGGCAGAGGGCGCCATTCGAAGCGCCCGTTAGGATCAGAATGACGAAGCTAAGCGGCAGCGATTCGAAGAGCACCCTCTACTGCTCCTTCTGCGGGAAATCGCAGCATGAGGTGAGGAAGCTGATCGCCGGGCCCACCGTGTTCATCTGCGACGAATGCGTCGAGCTGTGCAACGACATCATCCGCGAGGAAACCAAGTCCTCGCTGGTGAAGACTCGCGACGGAGTCCCGACTCCGCTCGAAATCTGCAAGCATTTGGACGATTATGTGATCGGCCAGAGTCACGCCAAGCGGGTCCTCTCGGTCGCGGTCCACAATCATTACAAGCGGCTCGCCCACGGATCCAAAGGCGGCGAGGTCGAGCTCAGCAAGTCGAACATCCTGCTCGTCGGCCCGACCGGCTGCGGCAAGACCCTGCTCGCCCAGACCCTGGCGCGGCTGCTCGACGTGCCCTTTACCATGGCCGACGCGACGACGCTCACCGAGGCCGGCTATGTCGGCGAAGACGTCGAGAACATCATCCTGAAGCTGCTTCAGGCCAGCGACTACAATGTCGAGCGGGCGCAGCGCGGGATCGTCTATATCGACGAGATCGACAAGATCAGCCGCAAGTCGGACAACCCTTCCATCACCCGCGACGTTTCGGGCGAGGGCGTCCAGCAGGCGCTTCTCAAGCTGATGGAGGGCACCACCGCCTCGGTTCCGCCGCAGGGCGGGCGCAAGCATCCGCAGCAGGAATTCCTTCAGGTCGACACGACCAACATCCTGTTCATCTGCGGCGGCGCCTTCGCCGGCCTCGAGAAGATCATCGCCGACCGCCTGCAGGGCAAATCGATCGGCTTCGGCGCCTATGTCGCAGCGCCCGAGGAGCGGCGGACCGGAGAGATTCTCCGCCAGGGCGAGCCGGACGATCTGCTGAAGTTCGGGCTGATCCCCGAATTCGTCGGCCGGCTTCCGGTGATCGCGACCCTCGAGGACCTGGACGAGGTCGCGCTCGTCAAGATCCTCAAGGAGCCGAAGAACGCGCTCGTGAAGCAGTACGCCAAGCTGTTTGACATGGAGGACGTGAAGCTCAGCTTCACCGAGGATGCCATGATCTCGGTCGCCAAGAAGGCGATCGAGCGCAAGACCGGCGCCCGCGGCCTCCGCTCGATCCTCGAGAACATCCTGCTCGACACGATGTTCGACCTGCCGTCGATGAACGGGGTCGACGAGGTGATGATCGACAAGGACGTGGTCGAGGGCCGCAAGGACCCGATCCGGGTCTATGCCGAGAAGGAAAAGACGGGCGACGCCGCCTGATCCGATGCGCTGAACGGTGAAGGACGACCCCGCTTTGCCGGCCCGGCCGGCGTTTCTGGCCTGGCTGCCCCGCTTCCTCTTCGAGACCGACTCGTCCGTTTCACGCTACGTCGCCAAGGCTTGGCTGACGGCGCTGCTTCCGAGCATCGCATTGTCGGCTTTGGTTCGCCTCGTCGCCGCCGATGCCGCCGCACCGCAATTCCCGGGCGACGCCGGGCTATTGGTCCTGCTCGTGGTCTTCGTCGGCCCGGCCCTCGAAACCCTGTTGCTGGCCTTGCCCTTGCTCGCCCTCAATCGCCTTTTCGGGCCTGGCCCTGCGGCCATCGGCAGCGCTCTCATCTGGGCCGTCGGGCACAGCCTCGTCGTCGCGACCTGGGGCCTTGTGATCTGGTGGCCCTTCCTGGTCATGTCGATCGCCTTTTTGACCTGGCGCCGCCGAGGCCTGCTCCAGGCGCTCGGAGTCGCCTTCGCCATCCACGCGCTTCAAAACGGTTTCGCCGTCGGGCTCATCCTCCTGGCGGGCTGATCGGCACGGCTGTCCTCTCCCGTCCTTGCGGGGGAGGAGGGGCCTACTTACCCTCGGCCCGGACGTTCGCGACCTTGTACTGGAATACCTCGGCCTGGGTCAGGCAGCGCCGGGTCGAGCCGTCGCCGCCCTGCTCCTTGACTGCTTTCTGGCGGTACATGATTTCGGTCAGAAGCTTGCGCGACACGCCCATCCGGATCAGGAAATCATTGTCCTCGCTGGCGAGCAAGGCGGAATCCTGCTCGATATCGCCGATCAGTCCGACCGTGCTCTCCGTGCCGCGAAGCACCTCCGCCTCGATCGCGCCGCGGTCGCTGGTGTGGGTGAACATGTGGACGACGAACTGGCCCCCCGGATCGACCATTCGGCCGCGGCCGCCCATGAAGACGAAATTGCAGGCGCTGAAGCAGGCCCAGCCGTCCGGAATGCGGGTGAAAGCCATCGACTGACGGATCAGCTTGCCGGCCTCGGTGCCCGCCCGTGCGTCGCCTCCGGGCGAGCGAAGCCAGATCTGGTCTATGGGCTCATGCTTCTTGAGCGCCGCCGCAAGCCGCGCCGGAGCGCCGCTGTCGATCGCGCCTTCCGCCAGGAGGATGCGCATTCCTCCCTCCTGACGAAGGGTGAATTGCATCGCCTTGTGGGCGGAGAAGTCGAGCTCCCTGGGGCAGGTCGGGTTCGACGGATCGACGGCCGCCTGCGCCCAGGTGGACGAAAGCAGCGCCGCGAGAGCCAGGCCGGTGATGCCCCTGCGCACCGCCTCAGGCCGCGAGCACGTAATTGCCGCCGCCGGGCTTGCGGCACATGCGCTTGTCGACCGTCGTCTCCTCGCCGTCGACGATGACGACGTCGGTGATCAGCATGCAGCTGCCGCCGTCGGCCGCGGCCCTCTGGTCGCGCACGGTCGACGACCCCTTCACGCCCGGCCGGGTGCCGCTCTCCCAGGTGGAGGTGGTTCCAACTCCCCCGCGGACGGCATTGTCGGTCGCGGTGGCGGCCTGAACCTGCTCCTTGCAGTCGAGCTTGCTCATGATCGCGTCGGTGAGCAGCGACGTTACCGGCAGGCCGATCCCGATCAGGGCGCTGCCGACGCCGCTATGGCCGAGCGCCGTCCCGGCGATTCCGCCGGCAATGGCTCCGAACATCCCGCCGCGCTTCTTCTTCTTGGGCTCGCACCTGGTGCCGTCCGCCGAGTCGGACTTGCGCTCCTTGGCATAGACGGGGGGCTGCACCGAAAGCAGCAGAAGCGGAACGAACGCGAACATGTACCGACGCATGAAAAAACTCCCCGATGCGGCCCACTGGCCTCTCGAAAGGTCGCTAATCCAATCTTGTGGCGGCTTGATGCCGCGGGCTCGGCGCCTGTGTGTCAACTGTCGCAGCCCCCTGCTTCCCGGACCAGCGGAACCAACCCCTGAGCCCTTGCCAAGTTTGCCATGATAGGGGGCCCGGGGGAAGGGGCAATGAAAGCCGGGCCCTCATGGCACGAGGTCGGCATCCCGATATTCCGCGTCCACGTCGAAACTGTAGCGCCTGGCGTCGGCCAGGTCCCGCTCGCCCGCCTCGCGCTCCCCCTTGCGAAGACGGGCGACGCCTCGGCCGAACAGCGAGCGGTAATCGCGCGGCTCCAGCGCAAGCGCGGCGCTGTAGTCGGCGATGGCCCGGTCCCATTGGCCGAGCCTCACATTCATCAGCCCGCGCGCGTGGAGCGCCTGGCCGGCGCCGGCATCGAACCGGATCGCGTCGTCGCAATCCGTCTTCGCCAGCGCCAGTTCGATCGAACCCTCGGCGCGGGCGAGGCAGCGCAGCGCCAGATAGGGCACATTGCCCGGGTAACGGCGAAGCCGGGCGTCGGCCACCGCCACCGCCCCCTTGTAGTCGCGGGTCAGCATGAGGAGGGCGATCTTTTCCGAGAGGAGCTCCCCGTCGGCCGGGTCGGACGCCTTGAGCCGGGCGTCGATCAAGGCGAGCGCCTCCCGCCACGCGGCCATCGCCTCGTCCTTGCGACCGAGCCGGCTGAGCAGCTCGCCGCGGCCGCCCATCGCCCGCCAACGTTCCCCTGCAATTGCCGTCAGCCGATCGTGAGCGGCGAGCGCCTCCCCGGCTTCGCCCAGCGCCGTATGCAGTCTCGCCTTTTCCCACAGGAAGCCCTCCGACTTGGGCTCCAGGGCGACGATCCGGTCGGTGTCGGCAAGTGCCTCCCTCAGCCTGCCGAGCTGTCCGTAGGCCTTGGCCCGGATGCGGAGGGTGAAGCTTCGGTCCGGGAGGAGCTGGTTCGAGCGGGTAAGCGATTCGACCGCCTCGGCCGGCCTGTCGCGGGCGAGATGGAGCATGCCGAGGCCCTGGTGGACGACGAAATCATTCTCGTCGATCTCCCGGGCCCGACGCAGCGCCGCTTCCGCCTCGTCCAGCCGCTCGAGATGGACCAGCGCCACACCGCGATTGGCGTGGGCCCGGGCGTATGACGCGCCGAGCTCGATCGCCTTGTCGAAATCGGCAAGCGCCGACTTGACGCTGCCGTCGCTCATCAGCCGGTAGCCGCGGTCGACATATTCTCTCGCGTTGCGCGGAGTCTCCGATCGCAGCGCCGCCCGCTCCGCATCGCTCATCTCATAATCCGCGGGGGCGACGACATAAGCGCGGCTCTGGTTGAGACGGGCCAGGACCGGCTCGGCCGCCTTCGCCGCGGCGCCCGGCACCTCGGCCGCGAGCCGGCGGAACGTCGAGACCGCGATCGCCTTGCCGCCGTTCAGGGTAACGGCCCGGGTGATGTGCGTCGCCGCGACCTTTTCGTCGAGCGGTTTGGCGTCGACGGAGAAACCGGAGCCGCCGCGGGGCAGTTCGACCGCCTCCTCGAGCCTCAGATAGTAAGGGAAACCCAGCTCGAACGGGGCTTCGCTGCCCGGACCTTCCTTGCGCTCGAAGTCCGGCGTCCATTGCACGACGCTGTGGTCGAACCCAAAACGCAAGGGCCCCGCGCCGGGCCCGGCCTGCCATTCCATCCGGGTCTTCCCGTTGAGGCTGAAATGCATCTCCCCGGTGGCATCGTCGCTGCGCAGCGACTCGAGCGCGAGGTCCGCATTGGGAATGGCGGGCACCTGAGGCTTGAGGGCCTCGAGCACCGCCGCCTCGCCCCGCGCCGCCAAAACGGTCTGCCAGGCCGTCGCCAGGTCGCCGCGGAACACCATCTTCACGGTAAAGGGAACGAGCCGGTCGAACCCGCCGGTCGCGTCGTAGCGGATCGTGACGTCGCTCAGCGGGAAGGCAGGCGGCTCCAGCGGGAGCGCTTCGAGCTCGGCGCCTGCCGCGCGGACCGGAAGGCCGAACCCGAACGGGGACGAGAGCAAGGCGTCGAGGCGGCGGTCGCCGGTGCGGGTTCCGTCGAGCCAGTAGGAGCGCCCACCGATTCGGGCCCGGACGATGACATGGTCGAACAGCCGCATGATCGGCAGCCGCTGCTGCAGCGAATCGCCGAAGATGCTTCCGACGAGCACGGGTTCGGCCTCGATTCCGAGTCCCGCCAGCAAGGCGAGAAGAGTGACGGTCTTTCCCTTGCAGTCGCCGAAGCGGCGTTGCCAGGTCTGGTCGGCGGTCGCCGGGACATAGCCGCCTTCGCCCATGGCGAGTGCGAAATAGCGTATCTTGTCCTGCACGAGGCGCAACGCCGCCAACGCCCTGGCCTTCTGGTCGGGGCCGGCCGCGGCGGCAATCCGGTCGATCTCCGACTTGAGCGGCGAGTCGGGGCCCAGCGCCTGCGCCTGGGTGTAAAGGGGCGCCATCAGCCGCGAGATTTCCGGCCAGCCCGAGTAGCTCGACAGCTCCATCGTCGCCGGCATCGCGAAGCGCCGCGGCGCACCCTTCGGGGGCTCGGGCCCCGTGGCATCTTCCAGCTCCAGGGTCAGCTCGCTGATCCCGTTCTTCCTGCGCAGGCGCGGCTTGCCCATGGCCTCGCTCGCCCGCCAGCGCATGGCGACTCCGTCTTCCCAGGTTTCGCGGAAACTCAGCCGCCGGACGACAAGGCCGTTGCCGAGGCTCAGCAAATTCTCGGCACCCGGGGTCGCGGCCATCGGTTTGACCCTCAGGGTCCAGGAGACATTGACGATGTCGCCGAGAGTCAGTCCCTCGGGCTGCAGGACGGCGGTGAGCGTGCCGTCGAGCATCGCGCCTTCGAGATTGTTTTCGCGCCTCAGGACGGTGAAGATCCGGTCCTGAGGAAGCAGGTCGATGACCTTGCCGGCACGGATGATCTGCACCTTGTGGATCAGGAGCTCGCTCAGCCCCGGCTGCCAGGGGAATTCGAGGTTGACCGTTCCGCTGAGCCCCTGCGGAGTCTGCACGAGAGTTGCATATTCGAAGAAATAGTCGCGGACGCCGTCCTTGCCATAGCGGCTTTGCCCGTTGATCAGGAGCATCTGGACCGGCCTGTCCTTGAGCGCCGGATCGGCCGCCGGAATGGGCACGGGCTCGATCCACGACGCCGCCGGCGCGACGGTCGGTTGCTCGGCTGCCGGGGCAGGAGCCGCCCAGACCATGATCGCAGCGATGAACGCGATGAACCTTCGCACGGCCGCCCCCTTTACCATGGCGCCTTCTCACCCCGTTCGGAGGGTGGGTTCAAGGCTTTGTTGAATCCGGCCGACCTACCGTTTGCATTGATGCGAAGCGGAGGTTTCCCATATAAGCTGCAAGAAGGCCGTCATGGCCGAGTTTGGAGTTTCGATGACCCAATCCTATCCCGTCCTGCCGCTTCGCGACATCGTCGTCTTCCCGCAGATGATCGTGCCGCTCTTCGTCGGCCGCGACAAATCGGTGGCCGCGCTCGAAAGCGCGATGGCTGCGGACAAGCAGATCTTTCTCGTCTCGCAGCTCGATCCGGCCGAAGACGATCCCGACCGCGACGCGCTCTACGACATGGGCGTGGTGGCGACCGTGCTCCAGCTCCTGAAGCTCCCCGACGGGACCGTTCGGGTGCTGGTCGAGGGCCAGGAGCGTGCCAATCTGGTCTCGATGGCCATGGAGGACCAGCATCTCGTCGCCGAGGTCGAGCCGATCGGCGCCGACGAGCCGGAGGGCGCCGAGGTCGCGGCCCTGATGCGCTCGGTCGTCGAGCAGTTCGAGAATTATTCCAAGTTGAACCGCAAGCTCCCTGCCGAGACGGCGGTGCAGCTGGCCCAGATCGGCGAAGCCTCCAAGCTCGCCGACTCGGTCGCCGCCAACATCAACATCAAGGTGTCCGACAAGCAGGCGTTGCTCGCCGAGCTCAACCCGGTGCGCCGCCTGGAAATGGTGTTCGCCTTCATGGAGGGCGAGCTCGGAGTGCTTCAGGTCGAGAAGCGAATCCGGAGCCGGGTCAAGCGGCAGATGGAGAAGACGCAGCGCGAATATTATCTCAACGAGCAGCTGAAGGCGATCCAGCGCGAGCTGGGCAATGAGGGCGAGGAAGGGGAGGGCGACGAGCTCGCCGAGCTTGCCCGAAAGATCGCCAAGACCAAGCTTTCGAAGGAGGCCCGGACGAAGGCGACCTCCGAGATGAAGAAATTGAAGGCGATGGCGCCGATGTCGGCCGAGGCGACCGTCAGCCGCAATTATCTCGACGTCCTGCTCGGCCTTCCGTGGGGCAGGAAGTCCAAGGTGAAGAAGGACATCGCCGAGGCCCAGGCGATCCTCGACGAGGACCATTACGGGCTGGAGAAGGTCAAGGACCGTATCGTCGAATATCTTGCCGTGCAGGCGAGGACCAACAAATTGAAGGGCCCGATCCTGTGCCTGGTCGGCCCCCCGGGCGTGGGCAAGACCTCGCTCGGCCGCTCGATCGCGCGGGCCACGGGCCGCGAGTTCGTCCGCCAGTCGCTGGGCGGAGTGCGCGACGAAGCCGAGATCCGCGGCCACCGCCGTACCTATATCGGGAGCTTGCCGGGCAAGATCGTTTCGAACCTGAAAAAGGCCGGAAGCTCGAACCCGCTCTTCCTGCTCGACGAGATCGACAAGCTCGGCCAGGATTTCCGGGGCGACCCGGCCTCGGCCCTGCTCGAGGTGCTCGATCCGGAGCAGAATTCCAAGTTCCAGGACCATTATCTCGAGATCGACTACGACCTTTCCGACATCATGTTCGTCACCACGGCGAACACGATGGACATGCCTCAGCCACTGCTCGACCGGATGGAGATCATCCGGCTCGAAGGCTATACCGAGGACGAGAAGGTCGAGATCGCCCGGCGCCACCTGATCCCCAAGCAGATCGAATCGCATGGGTTGAAGGAAGGTGAGCTGGCCTTCGCCGAGGACGGCCTCAGGAGCCTGATTCAGCATTATACCCGCGAGGCGGGGGTCCGGACGCTCGAGCGCGAGATCGCCAAGGTGGCGAGGAAGGCGCTTCGCCGGATCCTCGAGGGCAAGGCCGAGAAGGTGGAGCTCACAGCCGAGAATATCGGCGAATATTCGGGCGTTCGTCGACATCGCCACGGCATGGGCGAAGAGGAGGATCAGATCGGCGCCGTCACCGGCCTGGCCTGGACCGAGGTCGGCGGCGAGCTCCTGACGATCGAGGCGGTGACCGTACCCGGCAAGGGCCAGATCAAGTGGACCGGCAAACTGGGGGACGTCATGCAGGAGTCGATCCAGGCCGCCTTCGCCTTCGTCAAGGCGAGGAGCCCGAGCTACGGGGTCAAGCCGAGCCTGTTCGGGCGCAAGGACATCCACGTTCATCTTCCCGAGGGCGCGACTCCGAAGGACGGCCCGTCGGCCGGCGTGGGAATGGTGACGGCGATCATTTCGACCCTGACCGGAATTCCGGTCCGTCGCGACGTCGCCATGACCGGCGAGGTTACCCTTCGCGGCCGGGTGCTTCCGATCGGCGGACTCAAGGAGAAATTGCTGGCGGCGCAACGCGGCGGGATCAAGAAGGTTTTGATCCCGGCCGAGAACGAGAAGGATCTGGTCGAGATTCCGTCCACGATCACCGGCGGGCTGGAGATCGTCGCGGTCAGCCACGTCGACGAGGTGCTCAGCCATGCGCTCGCAACTCCGGTCGCCCCGATCGACTGGACCGAGGCCGACGAGCTCGCGGCGGTTCCGGCTCCGGAGCTCGCCGCGGCCCCGGACGATGCGGCAGGAGCCTCGATCCGGCACTGATTTCCGCCCTACCGCGTCGCGGCAGGGGAGGATATTTGTGCAATGCATCAACGAATATGGATTAGGAAAGCGCGATTTTCCCACGGAAAGTCGCGCTTTCCTTTTGACTCCTCTTCCGCTCCTGCCGTTAGATGGAGGGAAGCGCGCCGACTGCGACTCAAACGGAAAAAAGGGGGTTCGGGAGAGATGAACAAGCAGGAGCTTATCGGGGCGGTGGCCGACGCCACCGGGCTCAGCCGCGGCGATGCGACCCGGGCGGTCGAAGGGGTGTTCGACACGATCCAGGGCGCCCTGAAGCGCGGCGACGAGGTCCGTCTGGTCGGTTTCGGCACCTTCTCCTGCTCGAAGCGCAAGGCTTCCACCGGCCGCAACCCCCGGACCGGCGAGCCGATGCAGATCAAGGAATCGACCCAGCCCAAGTTCAAGGCGGGCAAGGTTCTGAAGGATGCGGTCGCGCGCTGAGGTGCCCCGGCGAAGGCCGGGGCCCAGGTCGTCGAACGGTGCGGCTGGACCCCGGCCTTCGCCGGGGAACAAGGTGCTCTAGACACAATTGGGAGGGCAAACTAAGTGGCCCCTTCCGAACGGCGTGGGCGCGTAGCTCAGTGGTAGAGCACACCCTTCACACGGGTGGGGTCGTAGGTTCAATCCCTACCGCGCCCACCACGCCGGCCGCCTGGTGCGACGCGGCGAGGGAGGTTCCGAAGGATGCGCGAAGCGACCGACTCGATCCTGGTCGAACTTCGGGCGTTCGGCCTCGCTTATCCTGGCGCTCATTCGAAATCGCCCTGGCCCGACCATGACGATCTCGCCGTCAACGACAAGACCTTCGCTTATCTGCCGGTGGCGGGACAGGATTTCAGCCTGTCGGTAAAGCTTCCCTATACCGGCGAGATCGCGCTGGAACTGCCTTATGCCGAGCCGACCGCATACGGTCTCGGCAAGTCGGGCTGGGTGAGCTTTACGCCGGCGGAAAGCGAGATGCCGAGCCTGGAGCAGCTCAGGGACTGGATAGACGAGAGCTATCGGGCGCAGGCTCCGAAGCGGCTGGTGAAGGAGTTGGACTCGCGAGACTGACGTCGCCCCAGCGAAGGCTGGACCCGGCGGGTGTAAGCCTCGGCATATTTCACCTGCCGGGATCCCGGCCTTCGCCGGGACGACGGCTCAGCCCATCGCCTCCGCTACGATCTCATACGAACGCAGCCGCGCCGAATGGTCGTAAATCTGCGATGTGATCATCAGCTCGTCGGCGCCGGTACGGTCGACGAACGCTTCGATCGCGGCCTTCACGCTCTCGGCATCGCCGACGGCCGAGCAGGAAAGGACCTGGCGGAGCAGGGCGCGGCCCTCCAGCGGAAGGGATTGCGCATAGTCCGGGACCGGCGGAGGCAGCTTGCCGGGGTTGCCGGTGCGCAGGTTGACGAAGGCCTGCTGCACCGACGTGGCGAGCAGCTCCGCTTCCTCGGCGCTGTCGGCGGCGAAGGCGTTGAAGCCGAGCATCACATAGGGCCGATCGAGCCGGTCGGAAGGCTGGAAGCGCTCGCGATAGACCCGGATCGCCTCCGTCATCTGTCCGGGCGCGAAATGGGAAGCGAAGGCGTAAGGCAAACCGAGCATCGCCGCCAGCTGCGCTCCGAACAGGCTCGAGCCTAGGATCCAGACGGGGACGCTCAGGCCCTCGCCCGGCACCGCCCGGACGGCGCGACCCTCGCCCTCTTCGAAATAGCCCATCAGCTCTACGACATCGTCGGGGAACCGGTTCTCGTCCGATGAAAGGCTTCGGCGCAGCGCGTAGGCGGCCGCCCGGTCCGTACCGGGGGCGCGGCCGAGGCCGAGATCGACCCGGCCCGGGAAGAGCGACTCGAGAGTCCCGAACTGCTCGGCGATCACCAGGGGCGCGTGGTTCGGGAGCATCACCCCCCCGGCGCCGATCCGGATCGTGGAAGTGCCCGCTCCGACGAAGGCGAGCGCGACGGCGGTGGCGGCGCTGGCGATTCCGGGCATGGAATGGTGCTCGGCCATCCAGAAGCGCCGGTAGCCGAGCCGCTCGGCCGTCCGGGCGAGCTCGAGCGAGTTGCGCAGCGCCTGGCCGGCATCGGCGCCCTCGGGGACGGGGGCGAGGTCGAGAACTGAGAGAGGGATCATTGAGGGGAGATAGGTACGATGTCGTCCCGGCGAAAGCACCGTCGGATGTTCCGTTCCGGCCGGGCAGCGTCTAGGGGCACCGCCATGCTTCAGCGGAGCCCCGAGACCCGCCGCCTCTGGCGCGAAGAGATTCGCGCGACGCTGGCGCTCGCCTGGCCGCTCATCCTGACCAACATCGCCCAGGCGCTGATCCATGTCACCGACGTCGTCCTGCTCGGCTGGGCGGGGCCGTCGGTGCTCGCGGCGGGCACGCTGGGAGTGAACATCTATTTCGCCTTCCTGATCTTCGGGATCGGCCTGGTCACCGCGACCGCTCCGATGATGGCCAAGGAGCTGGGCGAGCGCCGTCACAGCGTCCGCGATGTCCGCCGAACGGCGCGTCAGGGGATGTGGGCGGCGGTCGCGCTGACCATTCCCGTCTGGGCGGTGCTGTGGTTCAGCGGCTCGATCCTCGTCGCGATCGGCCAGGATCCGGCGCTGGCGGCGGACGCCCAGCTGTTCGTTCGGGCTCTTCAATGGGGCTTCCTGCCCTATCTGTGGTATCTGGTCCTTCGCTCCTTCATCTCGGCCCTGGAAAAGCCGCTCTGGTCGTTCATCGTCGGAACGGTCGCGGTCCTGTTCAACGGGATCGTCAATTACGGCCTGATCTTCGGCCATTTCGGATTCCCGAAGCTCGGCCTGGTCGGAGCCGGGATCGGAAGCGCGCTGGCGAACCTGATCATGTTCGTCGGAATGGCGATGGTGGTGCTGACTCATCGGCAGTTCCGCCGCTTCCACCTGTTCGGACATTTCTGGAGGCCGGACTGGCAGCGCTTTCGCGAGGTATGGCGGCTCGGACTTCCGATCGCGGTGATCCTGGCGCTGGAGATCACCATCTTCAACGCCGCCGTGTTCCTGATGGGGCTGATCGGCGCCGAATCGATCGCCGCCCATGCCATCGCCATCCAGCTCGCGGCCCTGAGCTTCATGGTGCCGATGGGCCTGTCGCAGGCCGCGACGGTTCGGGTCGGCCTGGCCTTCGGTCGCCGCGACCGCGCCGGAATCGCCCGCGCCGGCTGGACCGCCTTCGCGCTGGGCACCGGCTTCATGTCGCTGACCGGGTTGCTCATGATCGCAATGCCTTATGCCCTGGTGACCTTGTTCCTCGACCCGGCCTTGCCCGCAAACCAGGCCGTCATCCCGCTCGCCGTCTCCTTTCTCGTCGTCGCCGCCTTCTTCCAGATTTTCGACGGAGCCCAGGTCGTCGCCGCCGGTATGCTTCGCGGCCTCCAGGATACCAAGGTGCCGATGGTCTATGCGGGCATCGGCTATTGGGGAATCGGGCTGGTGACCGGAGTCGGCCTGGGCTTCGGGCTCGGCTGGGAGGGAGTCGGAATCTGGATCGGCCTCGCCGTAGGGCTTGCGGCGGTTTCGGTGATGCTGCTCGCTCGATGGATGCGGCGGGAACGGCTCGGCCTCGTCGATTGGTGATCCTTGCCTTGACGCTCGGGCTCCCCGGCCCCTATGTGCGCGCCGCACCCTAAAGCGCGCAGTGGCGATCGTAGCTCAGTTGGTTAGAGCACCGGTTTGTGGTACCGGGGGTCGCGGGTTCAAGCCCCGTCGATCGCCCCACTGCGCCTGCCCAGATCAGGACATTTTCATGCAAGCCCCGTGGGATTATCCCGACTTCGACGATCATGAGATCGTCCACTTCGTCACGGACCGCGCCAGCGGCCTTTGCGCCGTCATCGCCGTCCACTCGTCCCATCTCGGCCCCGCCGCGGGCGGAGTCCGCTTCTGGCATTATGCCGAGCCGGGCGACGCCGTCCGCGATGCTTTGCGTCTCTCGCGCGGCATGAGCTTCAAGAACGCCATGGCCGGCCTTCCGCTCGGCGGCGGCAAGGCGGTCATCCTGGCCGACGAGAACGGCACCAAGACGCCCGAAATGCTTGCCGCCTACGGCCGCGCCGTCGAGGCGCTGGGCGGACGCTATGTGACCGCCGAAGACGTCGGAATGAGCGTCGCCGACATGGTTGCCCTGTCGGCGCATACCCGCCACGTCGCCGGGCTGCCGGTAGCCGAAGGGAGCGTCGGCGGAGATCCCGGGCCCCACACCAGCTACGGCGTCTTCCTCGGGGTCAAGGCGGCCGTGAAGCGGGCGCTGGGCAAGGACAGGCTCGAAGGCGTGCGTCTCGCCATCCAGGGCGCCGGCAGCGTCGCCTCGGGCCTCGCCCGCCGGGCCGCGGCGGAAGGCGCCCGGATCACCCTCACCGACATCGACCGGGGCCGGGCGGAAAGGCTCGCTGCGGAAGTCGGGGGCGAGGTGGTCGCTCCCGACGCTATCATGACCCTCGAAGCGGACGTTTTCAGCCCCAATGCGCTGGGAGCGGTCCTTACCGCGGAATCGATCGCGGCACTCAAGGTGCCGATTGTCGCCGGCGGAGCCAACAACCAGCTCGCCACCCCGGAGGACGGCCGGCTCATCCATCGGCGCGGGATCCTCTATGCGCCGGATTACGTCATCAACGCCGGCGGGATCATCAACGTCTCGACCGAATATCTGCAGGACGGCGACCAGGATACGGTCCGAGGCCGCATCGAGCAGATCCCGGTCCGGCTCGAGCAGATCTGGAGCGAGAGCAGCGCCACCGTGCGCGATCCGGCCGAGGTCGCCGATTCCATGGCGATGCGCCTGATCGGGCGCTGACCGCCGGCTTGACGTTACAGGGCCGCCGGTTCCCTGGCCGCCTCGCGTCTCAGCTTGCGCTCGCGATACAGGGTGTAGAGGCCGCTCGCGACGATGATCGCGGCGCCGAGCCAGGTGGTGGAGGCGGGCCGGTCGGCGAAGACCAGCCAGCCGAGCAGCACCGCCCAAAGCAATTGGCTGTAGTCGAACGGCACCACCGTCGGCACCGGCGCATAGCGCAGCGAGGCGGTGAGGCAGATCTGGCTGAAGCCGCCGACCATCCCCAGCGCGACCAGAAGCAGCCAGGTGCCGCCGTCATGGGCCCGACCGAAGAAAGGCATCAGAGCCCCGGTCGCGGCCATGGACAGGAGGCTGAACCACAGGACCGTGGTCTGGGTCCCCTCCGTCCTGCCCACCTGCCTGATCGTGATGGTCACGATTCCGGCTCCGAAGGCGGCGAGGCCGGCCAGCACCAGTCCTAGCGGAGGCAAATCCCGTCCTTCGGGCCGCATCACTACGAGCACCCCGACGAAGCCGAGGATGACGGCGGTCCAGCGATGGCGCCCGACCGGCTCGCCGAGCAGCACGGCCGACAGGGCGACCGAGAAGAAGGGAGCGGCGAAGCCGATCGTCGTCGTCTCCGCGAGCGGAAGCAGGGCGAGGGCGCTGAAGCTGAGGATCAAGGTCGTCAGCCCCGCCGCCGCCCGCCAGGCGTGCGCCAGCGGCCGCCGGGTCTGCCAGGCGCCGAAATTTCGGCTCGCGGCGATCCACAGCAGAAGCGGCGGAAGCCCGAATGCGAAGCGGTAGAAAGCCAGCTCGACGGTCCCGACCCCGGCCTCGTGCCCGAGCTTCACGAGCATCGCCATGAACGCGAAGCAGGTGGCGGCCGCGACTCGAAGCCCGATTCCGGCGAGCCGGTTCTGCTGAGGACGGTCGGAAGCCATGCGCCCGCCCGTTTGGTCCCCGGAAGCTTGAAAAGGCAAGGCCGGTCGCGAGCGGGCCCCGGTCCTAGCCGTAGGTCGGAGTCAGTCCGGCGATTATGTAGTTGGAGCCTCCGCCGGCCATCGGGACCTCCACGACGCTGCCTTTGAAGGCGATGATCGTCTGATCCGCCGGCGCCGTATAGCTGAAGGGCGTCGAAGAGGAGGCGTTCGCCATCGTGCCGAACGGACCGAAGACCTGGCCCATCTTGGTCGTAATCGTGAGCTGAAGAACGCAGTCCCACCCGAACCAGCAGCCGACATAGCCGGAGATGCCGGCGATGCCGTCACCCTCGGCGATCGTAACATCGTTCGCATGGCCGCCATTCCCGCCGTGCCGCGGCATCTGGTAGCTGGACTGGTCCGGGCCCCCCGTGTTCGTGACCTGGATAGAATCGATCACCTCTCCGGAGCGGACGACTAGCGAGGAAATCAGGGGCGATCCCGCGGCGCCGACGATAGGCGTGTCGTCGAACGGACCGGCCGCTGTCCCCTGGATCAGCTGGTAGAGGATCATCTGCTGCGCCTGCTCGAAGCGGAAATTATCCGAATTCAGCCGCCATTGGGTCGCGACCGCGTAGCCGCCTGCCTGATAACCTTCATATGCCTCCTGCGCGGTCTGGAAGCCGGATTCGAACTTCGCGCCGTAGGCGAGGAGGTCAGCCTGTATTCCGGCGTCGATATACTCCTGGGGCGAGATGCCGGCGTAGAGCTGCAGGTTGACGAAGTCGAAAGCGCTGTTGACGGTGGGAGCGTCGAGATTTCCGACCTCCGCCGGCGACAGGGTGAGAACGTATCGGCCGTCGGTTCCGAACGCCGCCCGGACGGCCGTGAACAGGATCGCGAACTGCTTCTGCGTGCCGCCGTAACAGATCGGCGATTCCCAATCGACGTCGAATCCGTCGAGCTGGAAATGGTCGAGATAGGTCCTGAGGTTCGCGGCGAACGCCTCGGCTTCCTTCTGCCACTGCGACGGGTCGGCGGAGAAGATTTGCGACAGCATGTCCTGGGTGCCCCAGACCAGGGTAACGAGCAGCTTGATGTTCGGGTTCGCCTGCCGGGCATCCTGGATCAGCCACTCCATATAAGGCTGGTTGTGCTGAGGTGCGCCCATCCTGATCGTGTAGCTGGAGCCGTCGCCGGGCGGTATGGTATCCGCGCTGGTCTGCAGGACTTCCACGAAGCACATGTTGACCATGTCCACGTTATTGTACACGCCATATTCGATGAGCGATTGGTAAGAGCTGCCGGGCGTCTTGTACGTAGATCCTTGGGGCTCGTCTTCGTTCAGGAATATCCAGGCGTTGACGCTTTTGTTAGGCATGCTCATGTCTTCCCCCCGATGCAGTAAAAGCCTTGCCGCAAAAGCCCGAAGGTCTCGCGACTTTCCTGTTGGCGATGGTCGCGCCCTTTCGGGTAAAAAGCAAATAGTCTTTCTCTCGAAACCTTCGTCGGTCTGTCGCTCTTGGTCGGCCGCCTGTCGGGCCGCAGGAGGCCGGGCGCGCGCAGAGCCTCGGCCACCGGCGGCCGACCTCCGGACGGGCGCCTTTCGCCGGAGGCCGGGCTCCGCTAAGGGACGATGAAATCCAATGCACATCTTCGCGAACCCCGCACGCTTCCTCAAAATTGCGCGCCCGCTTACCGCCTGGCTCGGCTGGAGCGGAGCGCTGCTGATCGTCGCCGGACTCGGCATCGGACTGTTCGTCGCTCCGCCCGATTATCTGCAGGGCGACACCGTCCGGATCATGTACATCCACGTCCCCGCCGCCTGGCTCGGGATGGCCGGCTGGGCCGGGATCGCCGTGGCGAGCCTGATGCAGATCGTCTGGCGCCACCCGCTCGCCGCGGTGGCCGCGCGGGCGCTCGCTCTGCCGGGTGCGGTCTTCACCTTCATTTGCCTCGCCACCGGCTCATTGTGGGGACGCCCCGCCTGGGGCACCTGGTGGGAATGGGACGGGCGGATGACCTCGATGCTCGTCCTCCTCTTCCTTTATGTCGGCTTCATCGCTCTGGCCGATGCCGAGCGGGAGCGGGGCGGGGAGGGGCGGCTCGCCGCGATCTTCGGCCTGGTCGGGGCGATCAACCTGCCCGTCATTCACTATTCGGTCCTCTGGTGGCGGACCCTCCACCAGGGGCAGAGCATCGGCCTCGGGCGGTCCAGCATCGACAGCTCGATGCTGTGGCCCCTGTTCGTCTCGGCCGCCGGCTTCTCCCTGCTGTTCGGGGCGATCGTGCTGATGCGGATGCGGACCGCTCTGGCCCGGCAGAAGGTCGAGGCCCGGCTTCGAAGGATGGCGGCATGAACCACTGGCCCTTCGTCCTCGGAGCCTATGCCGTCGCATTGCTCGGCACGGTCGGGCTGACCGGGTGGAGCTTCGCCGCGATGCGCCGTGCCGAGCGCGCCGTCGATAAGCTGAAGGGCGATCGGTGAAGGCGAAGAACCAGCGCCTGGCACTGCTCGTCCTCGCCATCGCCGCGGTCCTGGGCGCGGTGCTGCTCGCAATGTCGGCGTTGAAGGACCAGGCGGCCTATTTCTACGCGCCCGGCGACGTCGCCAGGGAGGGGCTTCCCGTCGGCCGGGCCGTCCGGATCGGCGGCATGGTTCAGGCCGGCTCGATCGAGCGCGCGCCGGACGGTGTCACCATCCTCTTCACGGTCAAGGACGAGACCCCGCACACCATCCCCGTACGCTTCACCGGGATCGTGCCGGATCTGTTCAAGGAGGATAGCGGGGTCGTCGCCGAGGGTCGCTTCCAGCCGGGAGGTCTCTTCGTCGCGGACAATATCCTCGCCAAGCACGACGAAAACTACATGCCGCCCCAGCTCGACCGGAAAAAGGGCGAGCATAAGAGCGAGAGCCTGAAATGATCGCCGAAGCCGGCCTGGCGGCCTTGTGGCTGGCGGCGGCGTTGTCGCTGCTGCAGCTGGGCTTTGGAATCGCCTCTCTCTGCCTCCCCATCGAAGATGGGGAGGGGGACCACCCGAAGGG
>JBAWCC010000114.1:0-6230 GCA_049590095.1 Allosphingosinicella sp.
GAAGGCGGCGCAGCCGAGCATCGCCGCCACCGCCCAGGCCGATCCCGAGCGGCGCTCGATCCGGCCGTCGAGGATCGCCTTGACCCGCCGGGACAGGCCCGGCTCGCCGGCCGCGATGGCGTTGGCCGGAAGGGCGGACTGGCCGCTCAGCCGGGCCCAGTCGAGCAGGGTCTGGGCGTAGCGCGCCGGCTCCACCTTGGCGGCGGCGTCGCTGTCGGCGGCCTCCTCGGCCTGCTGGGCGACCTCGCGGTCGAGCCTCCAGACCAGGGGGTTGAACCAGAACAAAGCCACCGCCAGCCTCGACAGGATCAGCGAAGGCCAGTCGCGGCGGGCGACATGGGCGACCTCGTGGGAAAGGATCGCATCGGCTTCCTCCGGGGCGCGCAGGGTATCGGGATCGAGCAGGATGACGGGGCGGCGAAGGCCCCAGCTGAGCGGCGAAATCGCCTCCTCGCTGACCAGAAGCCTGATCCCGAGCGAATCGCCTCCGGCGCGGGCGAGCGCCGCCCGCCATTCCGGAGATTCGACCTCGCGAGCGCCGCGGGTCCAGAGGCTCAGGGTCCACAGCCCGGCGAGCAGCCGCCCGCCGACCATCAGGACCCCGCCCACATAGAGGAGAAAGAAGAGCAGGCTCGGATCGTCCCAGGACCCCGCGGCCGGATGAATCGCCGCCGTCGCGGCTACCGGCGCGGACACCGGTTCGAACTCGGCCGGCGTCGATGGGGCCGGCGCCGTGAAGACCGCCGGAGCGGGCGCGGAAGTCGCGATCTCGAGCGCGGGGGCGAACAGGGCGATGGCCGGGAGCGCGAGCAGCAAAGCCACCGCGACCTTGAGCACCGCTCCGCGATCCGCCGCCGCGCGCGATCTCAGCATCGCCGCCAGGAGCAGGGCGCCGCCGGCGATCGCCGCGGATTTCCAGGCCATCTCGATCAGGAAGTCGTAGCTCATTGGTCGCGCTCCTTTGCCTCGTCGATCGCGCGTTGCAGCGCGTCGAGCTCATCGGGCTTCAGCGATCGGGAAAGTCCCAGGAGGGCCGTGGCGGCGCTCGCCGCCGAGCCGTCGAAAAAGGTTTTGACGAGTGCCTTGAGCGCCGTCTCGCGCACCTTGGCCGGCTGCGGAACGCTCTTGTAGACATAGGCCTGGTCCTCGGTCCGGTGCCTGACCATCCCCTTGGCCTCGAGCCGGGCGAGCATCGTCCGGACCGCCGAATGGCTCGGCGGATCCGCCATTGCGCGGCGAACGTCCGCCGCGGTCGCCTCGCCGGCGCTGCACAATATCTCGAATATCTCGCGCTCTCGGCGCGGCAGGCTTGCGATCATCGCGACTCGATCCCTCTGCTACACCTGTATCATGCCACAAATGTAGCAGCTTGCAAGCCCGTTCGTCGAAAAGGCGCGGCGGTTGGTCGAACCCCCCGGTCTTGCGGCCCCCGGCCAACCGGCGCATTCTGGGGCCTGGCAACCAGCCTATGGGGGGTTCGATGAAGAGACGTTTTGCCGCGGCCTTGCTTCTGATCGCAGGGGCTACGCCCGCCGCCGCCCAGGATTTCACCTGTTCCAACAAGAGCGCCGAGATCAGCTGCGACGGCGGGGCCTGCAAGGTCAATTCCGACGGCTTCACGCCGATGTCGCTCGGCCGAACGGGAAACCGGCTTTCGATCTGCGCTTATTCCGGATGCTGGGAAGGGCCGATCCTGGTCCGCCGGCCGAGGGGCTCGATCGACCTGCTCTACGCGCAGGTGCGAAACTCCCAGGCGAGCGCAGGCGGCGGGATGAACGAGCTCGCAATCATCTACGACCGCGGCTCGCGCACCGCGCAGATGCGCTGGGGCGGCTTCGCCAATTCGATGGACTGCGGCGACCGGGACTGACGGAAGCTAGCGCCCCGGCTTCCTGAAGCGGTAGACGAAGCGGTCGGTCTTGCCGCGGATCGAGGGGTCGAAGACGTTCTTCGAACGGTCGTCCTCGCTCACCCGAAGCATGTCGGACTGCGCCTCGAGCACGAAGCCGGCCCGCTCGAAATCGGCCCGGACCACGGCGGGATCGATCCGGTGCAGCTTCTCGACCACCTCCCGAGTGTCGCCGCCGGGCGTCGCGACATGGTCGACGACCGCGACCGTCCCGCCGGGCTTCACCGCCTCCCAGATCGCCCTCACCACCGTGTTCGGATCGATCCGCGGAAGGCCGAACTGGGCGCTTTCCCAATAAGCGTCGTGATAGACGAGATGGAGGAGCGCGAAATCGAAGCTGTTCGGAGCGAAGGCGATCGCCGTCGTCGGGCTCGAGTAGAAAGCGGTGTTGGAATTGCGGTCCTTGACCTCCTTCAGGGCGGCGACGACCCGCTCGTTGCGCCCGAAGCCGGCCGAGTTCCAGCCGACGACATGGCCTTGCGGTCCGACCGCCTTGGCCATGATATCCGCATAATAGCCGGTGCCGGTGAAGTAATCGAGCGCCCGGTCCCCCTTCTCCAGGCCCATGAAGCGAAGCAGCTCCGCGGGCTTCCTCACCTCGTCCAGATCGGTGGCCGCCTTGGGGCGCCCGGGAGCCGCTACCCCGGCGGCGACGTCTGCCGGCGCCTTTGCCGGAGCCAAAGCCGCCGCCGGCGCCGCCAGCGCCAGCACGATCGTCGCCAAAGCCGCCCTGCAAATCATATCCGCCTCCCTTGCCTCTCCAGCCCGCCGCGAGACTAGCCCGGCCGCCGGCTCGCGTCACTCCGCCCTGCGACGAAGGTGCCGCTTCAGATGGAGAAGACCTCACGCCCCGCGCGCCACCTCGACCCCGCCGGTCCGATGATCTCGACTCGAGGCCCGAATACGATGCTCGCCGAGCAGCGAATTGTGATCGCCAGGGTCGCTCCGGGCAGGCCGGCGAAGCTGTAGAGCAAGGCGTGCGGCGAGCCGTCGCCGCAGCGGCCGGCGCAGATCACCTCGCCCTTGTGGTGCGGGTCCATCGCCGCCGGGATCCCGTCCACGAAGAGCGAATAGCCGCCGACGCCGGCGCCCGGCCGCACTTCGACCTGCAGCCTGGCCATTCGCGTCCCCATTTTCCGGAGCGGACTAGCGGCCCGGGTGCGGCCGGGTCCGTGACCTGGCTCACGCGCGACTCCGCGAGCGGGGGCTATGGACGTCGGCTGAAGCGCCGGAGCACCGAGATTCGTTGACCGCCGCTTCCCGGAGGCGCAATTTGAAGCTTCGTTGGGGGACGAAAAATGGATCGTGAGCAAGGCGCGGAACCTGGGCCCGTGCAAACGGCCGAAGGCGCGAAGGACAATTCGGCCGACTGTGGGCCGAAGTCGATCGTCCTCTTCTCGGACGGCACCGGCAACAGCAGCGCCAAGCTGTTCAAGACCAACGTCTGGCGGATGTACGAGGCGGTCGATCTCGGACCGCCCACGCCCGGCAAGCGCAAGCAGATCGCCTTTTACGACAATGGCGTCGGGACGTCCGCCCTGCGCCCGTTCGCCGCCCTGGCGGGCGTCTTCGGTTTCGGCCTCAAGCGCAACATCCTTGAGCTCTATCGCTACGCCTGCCGGAATTACGACCCGGCCGATGGCGAAACCGAAGGTGCCGATGCGCCGCCGGGGGGCGATGAAATCTATGGTTTCGGCTTCAGCCGCGGTGCGTTCACAATGCGGCTCGTCGTGGCGCTCATCGCCGACCAGGGCCTCGTCAGATCGAACGGAAGCGAGGCCGAGCTGCTGCGCACCAGTTCCGACGCCTACCGCGCCTTCAGGTCGAGATTCCTCCCGCGCCGGCTGCAATGGCCGACCAGGGCCGTGCGCGCCGTCCGGGCGGCGCTCTCCCGGCGCTGGCGGCTCTGGCGCGGAACGCCTCTCTACGATCGAAGCCGGAACTATCGGCCGACGATCCGGTTCGTCGGAGTCTGGGACACGGTTGCCGCTTATGGCGGCCCGATCATCGAGATCACGCGCGGCATCGACAATTGGATCTACGCGCTTTCGATGCCGAACTACCGGCTGAGCCCGCGCGTCGGGCGCGCCCGCCACGCGCTCGCGATCGACGACGAGCGCGACGCCTTTCACCCCCTGCTTTGGGACGAAGTCCACGAAGACCGGCTGGTCGCCGACGGAAGCCTCGGCCGGGATCGGCTTCAGCAGGTGTGGTTCACCGGAATGCATGCCGACGTCGGCGGCGGCTATCCGGACGAGAGCCTCAGCTACGTCTCGTTCCTGTGGATGATGAACGAGGCCGAAAAAGCCGGCCTGAGGTCTCTCAAGGTGGTCACCGACCGCTACCGCGCCCTCGCCAGCAGCGCCGGCCCGATCCATGACAGCCGCTCCGGCCCCGGCGCTTATTATCGCTACCAGCCGCGCAACATCGGCGGCTGGCTCCATCCGCCCGATACCGAGTCGATCGTCCACGATCCGCAACTGGTCGACGAGGACGGCAAGCCGAAGGGCCTGCTGACCCGCGTTCAGGTCCACGAAAGCGTCATCGCCCGGGCGGCCGCCGGGACCGACGGCTATGCGCCTTTCACTCTTCCCGCGAAGATCGAGGTGGTGCCGCCGCAGGCCGGCGGCGAAACCGCTCTTCAGGCCGACAACGAGACACCGGTCGTGCCGCCGGTCGAGGACGGAGTCCCGATTCCGATCCTCTCGGCGGCTGAATGGGAAAGGGTCGAGGACCCGGACGTCGGCCAAGCGCGCTCCGCCGCTTCGGCATCCGTCTGGGATCTGGTCTGGCGCCGGCGGATCAATTATTTCGCGACGCTCCTCCTGACCCTCCTCCTCGTCCTGATGCCCTGGTGGGTCGCGGAGGCGTGGGAGCCCCCGCTTCTCGCCGACGGACGCACCTGGATCGGCGGCCTCATCCGGATGCTCGCCGTCGTCACGCCCGAGTTCGTCGATCCGCTGATCGACACGATGGCGGACAACAGCTTCTACTTCCTGGCCCTCGTTCTCCTGATCTGGTTCCACCTGCGGCGAAGCCGGAAGCTGGAGACGAGGCTTCGGGACCGGGCCCGGGTCATCTGGGCGCGGTCGCTGAAGGTCGGCGGCCCGCCGCCGGCGGCGGAGGGCGGCGGACTGGCGCGTTCGATCCGGGTCAGCAAGGCGTATAGGCGGCCGATGCGCTTCCTGAAATGGTCGTTGTTGCCGGCGCTGTCGGCACTGCTGATCGTCCTCCTCCTCCTCTGGCTCCTGCTCGCCGTCTATACCCAGCTGAGGCTGCCGGACCTGGAGCAGGGCGAGGCGCTCTGCAAATCCAGCGGCGCAAGCCACCCGCTCGAGGTCGAGCGCTTCGATTTCTCGCCGGCGGAGCCGTGTCGCTCCGTCGGAGCGACCGTCCAGCGCAGGCAGCGCTATATCGTCGATATCGAGGTCACGAAGCCCTGGACCGACGGCGGCGAGGCGACCGATCCGGCGGGGCTCGCCGCCGGCGAGCTCGGCCCGGCCGGCTATGTCGGGGTCCCGTTCCGCCGGGTGCTCACCGCCAATTACCTGCAGCCGATCCTCGAGATCCGGCGCGGGCCCGGTCTCCTGCAACGGGGGAACAGGGTCCATATCGAGCCGCTCGAGATGCGCCAGCAGGGCGACAGCCCCACCGTCTGGCGCGGCGAGTTCGTCGCGGCCCGGAGCGGCGAGCTGGCGCTCTTCCCCAACGAAGCGGTCCTGCCCTTCGTAAAGGCCGGGACCTGGAACGTCGGCTATTTCTACCGCGACCGGCGCTACGGCAATGGCGGCATGGCCTGCGTGACTATCCGCCGCGCCGACCTGGTCGGAGCGCTCGCGCCCCCCGCGTCCGGAAGCGCCTGCAAGGCCGCCGACTCGCGTGCCGCCGCGGAAGCGGAGGCGGCTGAAAAGCGGGCGGCGGAGGAAGCGCAGCGGCTTCGGCGGGCGCGGGAGGCGGCGCGGCCGGGCGAGGCGGCGGCTTCCCTCTCTACACCGACACGACAACCCTCTACCGCAGGGTCAGCGCCTCATGAATGAAACCGCTCGTCGAGATTCGGGACGAGCGGCGCCACGGCATGCTTCCCGACCTGCAGAAAATGGACCCCGCGTTTCAAGGCGGCGAGAAGCGGCCGGCTCCACATCATGCCGAACGACGCCGCTTTGCCGCTCAAGCCCGGCCTGTTCTACAAGAACAACAGGCGCACCGCCCAATGCACCGCCTTCTATGCGGCTGCGCTGCCGCGAGCCTTGAGCGGCTCTTGGCTTCGGGCTCGATTTAGCCGCTAGGCCCGGCGCCGCCCGCTGCCCCTCCGCCGGCGGCG
>JBAWCC010000115.1:0-3126 GCA_049590095.1 Allosphingosinicella sp.
GGCCGGGGCCCAGTCCTTCCGCCGGAGCCGCTGGGCCCCGGCCTTCGCCGGGGAGCAAAGCAGAGCATGACCGAACCCGCCTACAGCCAAGTCGCGCTTTCAACGGGCGTCACCCTCAACCTCGCCTCCGCCGGCCCCGAGGACGGCGAGCCGATACTCTTCCTCCACGGCTTTCCGGAATCGCACCGGACCTGGCGGCACCAGATCGAGGCGCTGTCCGACCGCTACCGGGTCCATGCGCCGGACCAGCGCGGCTTCGCCGCCTCCGACAAGCCCGCCGGAACCGCGAATTACGAGACGGACAGGATCGTCGCCGACGTCGTCGCGCTCGCCGACTCGCTCGGGCTCGACCGCTTCTCGCTCGCCGGGCACGATTGGGGCGGGGCGGTGGCCTGGACGGCGGCGCTCACCCATCCCCGCCGGGTCAAAAGGCTGATTATCGTCAACGCCCCCCACCCTCTCGTCTTCCAGAAGAGCCTGATCGACGACCCGGCCCAGCGCGAGGCCTCGCAATATATCAGCTTCTTCCGCTCGCCCGCGGCGGAGGCGGCGATCGTCGGAATGGGGCTGGAGAATTTCCTCGAGAAGGTGATGCTGAGCCACGCCGATCCGGCGAGGCTCCCGGCCGAAGAGAGGCGGCGGTATCTCGACGACTGGTCGAAGCCCGGAGCGCTCGCCTCCATGCTCGACTGGTACCGGGCCTCGAAGATCATGGTCCCGGCGCCGGGCGAGGAGGCCGAAGCGCCGCTCTGGACCCGCGCGCCCTTCCCGAAGCTCCAGATGCCGACCCTGGTGGTCTGGGGCCTGAAGGACATGGCTCTCCTCCCGGTCCAGCTCGAGGGCCTGCCCGATCTGGTCGAGGACCTGCGGCTGGTCGCTTCCCCGACGGCGGGGCATTTCATCACCTGGGAGGAGCCGGAGACGGTGACGGACGCGATCCGGGATTTCATGGCGGAGACGGGCTGAATCGTCATGCCAGCGAAGGCTGGCATCCATGTGGGTTCGGTACGAGCCGGTAGACTCGGCATGGACCCCAGCCTTCGCTGGGGTGACGAAAGGGTCCTGCGAGAAGCATGAATTTCCTTCCGTCTCACCCACCCCCTTGCTACAGGCCCGCGCCATGCAGACCGACCGCTTCACTCCGGAGATCAGCTACGTCGCCATCCCTCGGGTCGCCTGCGACGGCGCCAGCGAGACCCATCCGGCGCTCGGCCATCCGCGGGTCTATCTCCAGATCGACGAGACGGGCTTCGTCGACTGCGGCTATTGCGACAAGAGGTTCGTCCTGAAAGGCGGAGTCGCGGACGAGGCCGGCGCCGGCTGAGGCGATAGCGAATCGGGCGAAAGATTTGCCATAGGCTTCGACAAGGTCCAATCGGTCGGTCGACCACGAAAAGGGCCTCGACTTGAACAAATCGACCATCGCCGCCGGACTGCTCCTGCTCGGGCTGGCGGCCTGCGATTCCGCTCCGGCCGGCAACGACGGCGCAGCCAATGCCGCGGCGAATTCGGCCGATCCGGCCAATGCGACCGCCGCCGCGCCGCAGCCCGTCCCCGCCGCGCCCGTCGTCCTGGAAGGCGCCGGGCTGAGAATCCCGAGCGCCTCGCCGCCGCGTACCCTGGCCTTCGACATGACGGAGGCGGAGACGATCGAGGGCCTGACCAAGGCGCTCGGGCGGCCTCCGGCCGAGCGCGGCGAGAATTCGGAATGCGGCGGCGGAAGCATGGCTTTCGCCGATTGGGAGGACGAGATACTCCTCTATTTCATGGACGGCCGCTTCGCCGGCTGGGCCTCCAGGGGCAAGCTCAGGACGATCGAGGGGATCGGGATCGGCTCCAGCCGGGCCGAGGTCTCCGGACTGCCGGGCTTCGAGGTGGAGCAAAGCACTCTCGGCACCGAATTCCGGGCGGGCGGGCTGAGCGGGATACTCGATTCCCCGGCTCCCGGAGCGAAGGTGACCGCATTGTGGGGAGGCGCCACTTGCGTGTTCCGCTGATCGCGCTCGCCGCCGTCCTGCTGGCGGCCGCGGGATGCTCGTCCGGCGAAGCGCCTCGGTCCGACGCGCAGGAGGCTCGAGCCGAAGCGGCGGCCGCAATGCCCCTGGCGAACGCCTCGGACTCCGTAGCGCCGGCCCCCGCCGAGGTGCCCGAGCCGCCCGCCGACTCGGCCGCGGCGAAGGCGGCAAAGGGCGTTCGCCGCTGCGGCTGGCTGTCCAATCCGACTCCGGCCAATTGGTGGCTTACCGATTCCGAGGACCAGTGGGTGCTCGGCACCCAGGGCGGCGACCAGGCGGCGGGGATGGACGAGATGCCCGACATGAGCACGGCCGGCTGGGTCGAGACCAACGGCTATTACGGCTATGGCTGCGCCTGCATGACGATCGCCTCCGACGCCGACGGGAAGGTGACCCGGATTTCGGACGCGGCTCCGAAGCCGCTCAAGCAGTGCCGGGCGGACCGGAAGCTTCCGAAGCCGGAATGATCCAACCCGTCATCCCGGCGAAAGCCGGGACCTCGGGGAGGCCCGCCGAGCCTTATCGGCCTGAGGTCCCGGCTTTCGCCGGGATGACGAGGAGATTGCCGGATGGGATTGTTCGACTGGCTGACCGGCAACAAGCCCGCGCTGGCCGGGGTGAAGCGGCAGTCCGCGGCAAGGCTCAGGGCCGCGCTGATGGACGTCAACCGGAAGTCGGCGCCGTTCAAGGTCCGTAGTGGCAAGGCCGAGAAGGTCGACCTCGTCGCCGAATGGAAGATCGTCGACGCCCAGTGGTATGAGATCTTCGCCAAGGCCGGAATCGAGCGGGTCTTCTCGGTGCTGATGAAGTTCGACGAGGCCAAAGGCGAAGTGCGGACCGTCGACCGGGAATGGGAAGTGGAGTGGCGGGCGGGCGAGCCGGTGCTTTCCGTGAAGAGCTCGTCCTTCCGCGGCCGCAAGTGGGAGAAAGGCTTCGAAACCGTCTACGCCTTCCGCGAGGACGGCTCGTTCGGCAAGATCTACGACTACCGCTTCGACACGAGCGAGATCCACGAGCCCCTGATCGCGGCGGCCCACAAGGCGGGCTGGGGCTGGCGGAGCGTCGCGTTCGGGAAGTTGTGACGGAGCGTTCCCCGGCGAAGGCCGGGGCC
>JBAWCC010000116.1:0-29444 GCA_049590095.1 Allosphingosinicella sp.
AGGGGTTGGGGGTGGGGAATGTGGGGCAGAATGTTCGCCGACGTCGGTGAAGCGAGCCGACAACCCCCACCCCAACCCCTCCCCTGAAGGGGAGGGGCTAAGCTCCGGCGGCTTATGCAAAGGTCCGGCTTTCGCCGGGGTGACGGCCTATTCGTACCTCAGAGCCTGGATCGGATTGGCCCGGGCTACCCTTATGGCGTGGCTGGCGATGGTTCCGAGCGCGATGGCGAGGGCGAGGCCGCCGGCCAGGATGAAAGGCGTCGGCCCGAGTGCGATCCGGCTGTCGAAGCCGTTCAGCCAGTCGCGCATCACCCACCAGGCCGCCGGCCAGGCGATGAGGTTGGCGACGATCACCGGCTTGGAGAATTGCCAGGCGAGAAGCCTGACGATGTCCCTCGAGCGGGCGCCGAGCACCTTGCGGATCCCGATCTCCTTCGTTCGCCGCTCCGCGGTGAAGGCGGCGAGGCCGAACAGGCCGAGGCAGCCGATCACCACCGCCAGAAGGGCGAAGGCTCCGAACAGCTGGCCGCGCGCCTCGTCGCGCTCGTAGAGCCGGGCGACCCGGTCGTCGGCGAGCTCGGCCCGGTAGGGCAGGTCGGGGAGCAGCCGTTTCCAGACCCGCTCGACGTCAGCCATCACCTGCTTGGGGTCCCTGCCCTCGTAGCGGATGACCATCGTGTTGAAGCCGTTGCGCGCCATCAGGAACATGATCGGCTGGAGCGGATCGCGCACCGAGCGGAAGCGGGCGTCGCGGAACACCCCGACGATGGTCGAATCGACCAGTCCGAATTCGTCGAGGGTGAGGCCGGCGCTGATCGTCTTTCCGATCGCCTGCTGCGCGTCGCCGAAGCCAAGGCGCCGGGCGGCGGCCTCGCTGACCAGGACGTTGGCGCCGCGCCTGGCGAAGGCCTGCTCGGCGGCCTTGTCGACCGGGAAGGGCGTGGTCGAATCGTCCCTGGCGATCGTGTCGGAGAAATTGCGGCCGGCCAGCATCTTCATTCCCATGGTGGGCAGGAAATTGTGGTCGATGACGTAGGTGCCGAGATCGATCGACCTGGTGCTGCCGGGCAAATAGACCGAGCCGACGCTGTTGTTGCCCGGCGAGACCCCGATCCCGGTCAGCGAGGCGCCCTCGATCCCGTCGAGCTTGGCGATCTCGTTGCGCAGCGTTTCTCCGACCGGCTGCGCCTGGCGGGCGGCCAGGCCCTGCAGCTGAAGCAGGCCGTGCCGGTTGTACCCGGCGTCCGCGGTCCGCGCGTAGACGGTCTGGGCGTAGATCACGGCGGTGCAGATGATCAGGCCGATCGAGACCGCGAACTGGGCGACGACGAGGACATTGCGAAGGCTTCCGGAGCCCTGCGCCTCGGCCGACGATTTGTTCGCCTTGAGCACCCGGGCCGGCTGGAAGCGCGACAGATAGAAGGCCGGATAGAGGCCCCCGGCGGCGCCGACGATCAGCAGCAGGACGAGGATCGGGAGGAGCACCCCGCCCGAACCCCAGTAGGTGAGGCCGATGTCGGCATCGAGGAACCGGTTGAAGAACGGCAGGAGCAGCTCGACCATCGCCAGAGCGAGAATCATCGCAAGCGCCGTCACCAGCATCGATTCGCCGAGGAACTGGGTGATGAGCTGCTTGCGGCTTGCGCCGAGCACCTTGCGAAGCGCCACCTCACGGGCCCGTTGCGACGCCCGGGCGGTGGCGAGGTTGGTGAAGTTCACCACCGCCATTCCGAGGATCAGCAAGGCGACGATGGCGAAGGTGACGATGGTTCGCCGGTCGTTGCCGGGGGTCATCGATGCCTGCTGCGCCTCGCCCAGATGGACGTCGCGCACGTTGACGAGCTTCCAGTCCTGGTCGTCGCCGGGATTGGTCCTCTCCCGGCCGCCGGTATCGTCGGGGATATTGCGCTTCTCCCAGGCGGGTAGCTGGCGGTTGATGTCCTCGGCGCTCGCCCCCCCGCGAAGCTTGACGTACCACCAGCCGCCCTGATTGCCCCAGCTCGTCAGGAAGCTCGGCTGGTCGGCGAAGAAGGTCTCCGGATGGAACCGGGCGACGACTCCAAGCTCGAGGTGGCTGTTCTTGGGAAGATCCTTCATCACCCCGGTGACGATATAGTCGCTGCTCTTGCCCTGGACGATCAGGGTGAGGGTCTTGCCGAGCGCGTCCTGGCCCGGGAAGCGCTTCTCCGCCTCCGTCTCGGTGAGGACCAGCGAATTGGGGTTGGTGAGAGCGGTCGCCCGGTCGCCCCGGACGAAAGGCATTTGGAGGATTTCGAACAGATTGCCGTCGACGAAATTGAAATCGTCGGCGAGGCTGGGCTGGCCGTTCTGCATGATCACCGCGCCCGACGAGGCGACGTAGACGGCGTTCTCGACCTGCGGGAAGTCCTTCATCAGCGCCTTGCCGGAGACGTAGCTCGACATCTGGAGCTTCATCTCCTCCCCGCCGTTGTCGGTCGCCTTGTAGTAATCCTGGAACTGGAAGGCGCGCTCCGCCTCCGGCATCCAGCTGTCGTAGCTCGCCTCGTAGCGCACGTAGAGCAGGATCATCAGGCAGGCGGCCATTCCGATGGCGAGCCCGAAGATGTTGATGAAGGCATAGGTCTTGTTCTTGGCCAGGGCCCGAAGTCCGACGGTCAGATAATTGCGCCACATGGTTCGAATCCTATTCGTAACGGAGGGCGTGGATCGGGTTGGACCGGGCGACACGGAAGGCGTGGCCTGCGATCGTTCCGACGGCGATGGCGAGCGCGAGCAAGGCCGCGAGGAGGAAAGGCGTGGGCCCGAGCGGGATCCGGGCATCGAAGCCGTTCAGCCAGTCGCGCATCACCCACCAGGCGATCGGCCAGGCGATGAGGTTGGCGACGATCACCGGCTTCGAGAATTGCCAGACGAGCAGCCGGACGATGTCGAGCGAGCGGGCGCCCAGAACCTTGCGGATCCCGATCTCCTTGGTCCTCCGCTCCGCGGTGAACGCGGCAAGGCCGAACAGGCCGAGGCAGCCGACGACCACCGACAGCAAGGCGAAGCCGGCGAAGGTCTTCGCCCGCGCATCCTCGGCCTCGTAAAGCTCGGCGACCACGTCCTCGCTGAAGTCCGCCTCGAACGGCACTTCGGTGGTGATGCTTCGCCATGCCGCTTCGAGCTTGCCGCGCATGGCGCGCGGATCGCCCTTGTAGCGGACGACCAGATATTGATGGCCGGCATCGGAATTGACGAACATGATATCGTCCAGCGGCTGGCGCACCGAGCGGAAACGGGAATCGGAGACCACTCCGACGATCGTCACCGGCGCCAGCCCGAATTCCTGCAGAACCAGGCCCGCCTTGACCTGCTTGCCGACCGCGTCCGCCGGATTGGCGAAGCCGAGCTTTCGAGCGCCGGTTTCGTTGACGACGACGTTGCCGCCGCGGGCCGTCAGCGCCCGTTGCTGCTCCGGGGCAAGGGGGAAGGGGATGGTCATGTCGTCGAGCGGGCGGCTTTCGTCGAACCAGCGGCCGGCGATGAGCTTTACCCCCATGGCCTCCCGGAAACCGGGGTCGACATTGTAGAGGCCGATCAGCACCGGCTTCGGATTGCCGGGCACCATGACGTTGGTGTTGTTCTGGCCGTCGGTGGCGACCGCGATCGTGCTTCGCCCGACCGCCTCGACGCCCTCGACCCGCTTCATCCGCTCGGCGATCGCCCGGCCGGAATTGATCAGCTGGTAGCGGTTGAGGCCGTCGATCTGGACGAGGCGCTCGCGGTCGAAGCCGGGATCGACGTTGCGCGCATAGCTGGTCTGCAGATAGACCACGGCCGTGCAGATGATGAGGCCGATCGAAACCGCGAACTGCCCCACCACCAAAGCGGCGCGCAGCCGTCCCGTCCCGTCCCCTTCCGAGGCCGATTTGTTGGCCTTGAGGACCGTCGCCGGCTTGAACCGCGACAGGAAGAAGGCGGGATAGAGGCCGCCCAGCCCGCCGACGAGCAGCACCAGGCCGAACATCGGCAGCGCGATCCCGCCTTCGCCGAGATAGTTGAGCTCGATATCCGAATCGAGGAAGGCCGAGAAGCTCGGCAGGAGCAGCTCGACCAGCGCCAGGGCGATCAGCATCGCCAGCGCCGCGACCAGGACCGACTCGCCGATGAACTGGAAGATGAGCTGGCGGCGGTTCGCTCCGAGCACCTTCCTCAGGGCGACCTCGCGCGCGCGCTGGCTGGCCCTGGCGGTGGCGAGGTTGGTGAAGTTGACCATCGCCATGGCGAGGATCAGCAAGGCGATGATCGCGAAGGTGAGGATCGTGCCGCGGTCGTTGCCGGGCGCCATCGCGGCTTCCTGGCCCTCGCCGAGATGGACGTCGGCGACGTTGACGAAATGCCAGTCGCCCGCCTCGCCGGCGTTGAACCGGGCCTCGCCCGTATTCTCGTCCGGGATGTTGCGCTTCTCCCAGGCCGGCATCGCCGTCTCGATCGCGCCGACTTCGGCGCCCGGCCGAAGCCTCGCATAGATCCAGCCGCCCTGGCAGCTCCAGCAGGTCAGGAATTGCGCCTCCTGGGCCAAATAGCTGGGGAAATCGATCCGGACGACGGCGTTGATCCGAAGGTGCGAGTTGTTCGGGATATCCTCGAAGACTCCGCCGATCCGGTAATCGAAGCGCTGCCCCTTGCTGATCACGGTCATCGTCCGGCCGACGACGTCGTCGGTGCCGAACCGGCCGACCGCCTCGCTCCGGCTCAGCATCGCGGTGTTGACCCGGTCCAGGGCATCGCGGCCGCCGTGGACGAGGGGCAGGTCGAGCACGTCGAGCAGATTGTCGTCGACGTAGAGATAATCCTCGGTCGACGAGGCCTGGCCGTCCTTGAGGAAGACGGGGACGCTCTGGAGGGCGTAGACCGCCTTCTCGACCTGCGGGAAATCCTTGATCAGCGCCGCCTTGGTGGCGAAAGGCGCCATCTGAAGCTTGCCTTCCTCGCCGGTTCCCGGGTCGCGGAACCAGTTCTGCACCTGATAGGTCCGCTCGGCGCCGGGGAGCCATTCGTCATAGCTCATCTCGTACCGGACGAAGAGCAGGATCATCAGGCAGGCGGCCATTCCGATGGCGAGGCCGAAGATGTTGATGAAGGCGTAGGTGCGGTTCTTTGCGAGGGCCCGGAAACCGACGGTCAGATAATTGCGCCACATCTTTTCCGGTCCTACTCGTAGCGGAGGGCGTGGATGGGGTTGAGCCGGGCGACCTTCACCGCATGGCCGGCGATCGTGCCGAGCGCGATGGCGAGGGCGAGGAAGCCCGCCGTCAGGAAGGGGCCGGGTCCGAGGGCGATTCGCGCGTCGAATCCGTTCAGCCAGTCGCGCATCGCCCACCAGGCGACCGGCCAGGCGATCAGATTGGCGATCACCACCGGCTTCGAGAATTGCCAGGCGAGAAGCCGGACGATGTCTCGTATCCGGGCTCCGAACACCTTGCGGATCCCGATCTCCCGGGTCCGCCGCTCGGCGGTGAAGGCGGCGAGCCCGAACAGCCCGAGGCAGGCGATCAGGATGGCGAGGCCCGCGAAGCCGGCGAAGGTGCGTCCGCGCGCCTCGTCGGCGCCGTACAGCTCGGCGAGCCGGCTCTCGGCGAAATGGGATTCGAAGGGGACGGCCGGGACGTGACGGCGCCAGACCCGTTCGGCACCGGCGCGGACCTGCTCGGGCTCGGCCCCCTGGTAGCGGACGACGAGCCACCGGTGATAGCCGCTGTCGTGATAGATCAGCGCCTCGACCGGCTCGCGCACCGAACGGAAGCGGCTGTTGCGGGTCACTCCGACGATGGTCGCGGGGACCAGGATGTCGTTCTGGAACATCGGAATCGGTATCTGCCTGCCGATCGCCGCGGCCGGATCGGCGAAACCGAGCTTGCGGGCCGCCAGCAGGTTGAGAACGACGTTCACCCCGCGCTGCGCGATTCGCCGCTGCGCCGCCGCCAGGGCCTTCTCATCCTCGAACGCCGCCTCCTCGATATAGGCCCTGTCGTTGGCGAAGCGGGGCGAGAGCGGACGACCGGCCATCATCGGGATCTTCAGGACGTCGAAGAAGGCGGGCTCGACGCTGTACCAGCCGAGCTTCACCGGGCTCGCCTGCCCGGGCGCCGTGACCGTCGTGTAGTCCGAGCGGCTCGAGCCCGGCTCGATCGACGTCCCGGCGACCCCGGTCACGCCGTCGATCGCTGCGATCTCCCGCTGCAGGGGCTCGCGCACGGGGCGAACCTCGGGCGTATTGGTCCCGTTGATCTCGAGCAATCCCTCGCGCTCGTAGCCGGCGTCGACGGTGCGGGCGTAGACGGTCTGCTGGTAGACGATCGCCGTGCAGGTCATGAGGCCGATCGATACGGCAAACTGCGCCACCACCAGCAGGCTTCGAAGCCGGCCGGCGCCCTCGGTCTCGGCCGCGCCCTTGCCGCCCTTGAGGATCGAGGCGGGCTGGGCGCGCGACAGATAGAAGGCCGGATAGAGACCGCCGGCGAAGCCGACCAGGGCGGTGAGGGCGAGGATCGGCAGGACGATCCCGCCCTCGCCGAAATAGGCGAGCTTCAGGTCCGCATCGAGGAATCCCGAGAAGACCGGCAGGACGAGTTCGACCAGCGCCGATGCGATCACCATCGCCACTGCGACGAGGAGCATGGATTCACCCAGGAACTGGGCGACCAGCTGGACCCGGCGGGCGCCGAGGACCTTGCGGACCGCGACCTCGCGGGCTCGGCGGCCGGCGCGGGCCGTGGTCAGGTTGACGAAATTGACGCAGGCCATCCCGAGGATCAGCAGAGCCACGGTTCCGAAGGTGACGATGCTGCGCATGTCGTTGCCCGGGCGGTCCCCTTCGGCGCCGCTCAGATGGACGTCGCGGACGTTGACCAGCCGCCAGTCCCATTGCCTGGCGAGGTCTCCGCCGCCGATGTCCTTGGCGGGGACGTTGCGCTTCTCCCACGCGGGCATCGCGGCATTGATTTGCGCGACGTCCACTCCAGGCTTCAGCTTCACATAGGCGCCGCCGTTGACGCAGCCCCATGGGCACGGGATCTCCTCTGCCGAGGTGAAGCGGCGGACGATCCCGAAGTTCAGATGGCTGTTCTTCGGAATGTCCTGGAAAACGCCGCTGACCCGCAGATCGTAGGTCTCGCCCGCGCGGACAATGGTCAGGGTGCGGCCGATCACGTCGATGCTTCCGAACTGGCGCATCGCCTCGGCGCGACTCATCGCAACCGAGTCGACCGTCCTCAGCGCCAGGGCGCCGACGCCTCGGAGGAAGGGAATTCCGACGATGTCGAAGAAGCGTTCGTCCGCGGCATGGACCTCGGCCCGCCGCGCCTGCCCGCCCTTCATGACGACGATGTCGTCCCCCTCCAGCCTCGAAACCGCCTCGAGCTGCGGAAAATCCTTGGCGAGCGCGGCGGCGACGGGCTGGGTCGCCGCCTGCATGGCGATCCGGCCGCCGGTCGTGTCGTCGATTCCGGTCGTCTGGACCTGGAAGACCCGGTCGGAATCCGGGAGCCAGGCGTCGTAGCTGGTTTCGTAGCGGACGTAGAGGAGCAGGATCAGGCAGGCGCCGAGGCCGAGCGCCAGGCCGAATATGTTGATGAAGGCATAGACCTTCTGCCGAGAGAGGGCGCGGTACGCGACGGTCAGGTAATTGCGCCACATGGTCAGTCTGCCACCCCCGCGTCCGTCACTTGACCTTCGCCGCGGCCGGCCGCCGCGCCACGATCTTGATCTCGGTGATTCCCCCCTCCGGGATCAGCCGGTCGACGTCGATCGCCGTCCAGGCCGGGTAGGGCGCCGTGACCCGGCGCTTGTGCGCGGCGACGATCGCCGGCATCTGCGCGACGATGTCGGTGTGGAAGCTGGTGATGTCGACGACGTCGTCCCAGCCCGCGCCGGCCCGCTTCAATATCGCTCCGATCTGGTCGTAGGCCCGGTCATAGGCCGCCTCGAGGGGCTCGCCGCCCTGCCGGCCGACGACGATCCCGCTGAGGTAGATCGTGTCCCCGGCGACGATCGCGTCGCTATAGCCCCATTCCTCCTGGAACTTCCGGCCCTGCGCATTCTCGCTCATCAGCACCGTCGAGCGCTGCCGCTCGCCGGCATGGGCGGGGGTGGGGACGAAAAGGGCCGCGGCCAGTCCCGTCATTCCCGCGAAAGCGGGAATCCATGCAGATTTCGAGCCCGCGCCGACGCCCGATGGATTCCCGCCTTCGCGGGAATGACGGCGAACCCTCACGCCGCCCGCCGCCGCTCGATCAGGATCCGCCCGTCGAGCATGTTCACCACCCGGCCGGCATAATCGGCATGGGCCGGCGAGTGGGTGACCATGACGATGGTCGAGCCCTCGCGGTTCAAGGCCTGGAGCATCTTCATCACTTCCTCGCCATGCTGGGTGTCGAGGTTGCCGGTGGGCTCGTCGGCGAGGATCAGCTTCGGATTGCCGACCAGGGCTCGGGCGACCGCGACTCGCTGCTGCTGCCCGCCCGAGAGCTGGCTCGGCCGGTGCTTGGCGCGGTGGGCGACCCCGACCTTGTCCATCACCGCCTCGACCCGCGAACGCCGCTCGGACGCGGCGACGTCGTGATAGAGCAAGGCGAGCTCGATATTCTCTCGCACCGACAGCTCGTCGACCAGGTTGAAGCTCTGGAAGATGAAGCCGATATTCTGCTTGCGGACATTGGCCAGCTTGGCTTCGGGAAGCCCGGCCACCTCCTTCCCGTCGAAGACGTAGGAACCGCTGCTCGGCGAATCGAGCATTCCGATCACGTTCAAAAGGGTAGATTTGCCGCAGCCCGACGGGCCCATGATCGCGACGAACTCGCCGTCGGCGATGTCGAGGTCGATCCGGTCGAGCGCCGTCGTCTCGACGGTGTCGGCGCGGTAGACCCGCGACAGTTCACGCATGGTCAGCATAGGTTCGGCTCCTCCGTCAGGTCGTTCTTGTTGCGCATGATCTGGCCGGAAAACCGGTCTCCACTTTTCCGGATCATGCTTCGAGGTCCAGCCGATCCTTGTCGGCGAAACCGGTATAGGGTGAGGTGATGACCCGCTCGCCGGGCTCCAGCCCTTCGAGCACTTCGATATAATCGGCGTTGCGCCGGCCGAGGCGGACGTTGCGCTTGACCGCTTCGCCGCCGCCCGGGGCGACCACGAACACCCAGGCGCCGCCGGTCTCGTTGTAGAAGGCGCCGTTGGGGATGAGCAGAGCCGGGGACGGGTCGCCGAGAGTCAGCTTGGTCTGGAGGGTCTGGCCTCGGTTGAGCGACGGCGGCTCGGCGCCGACGAAAGTGAGGTCCGCCTCGAACACGCCGTTCTTCACCTGCGGATAGATTTTGGCGACCTTCGCGCGATAGGTCTTGCCCCCGGATTCGACGGTCGCGGTCTGGCCCGGCTGGACCCGGCCGAGATAATATTCGTCCACACTCGCGACCAGCTTGTTGCGCCCGGCGCTGTCGACCTGGCCGAGGCGCTCGCCGCGGTTCAGGGACTGGCCGACCTGGATCGAGAAGGCCGTGAGCTGGCCGGAGACCGGCGCTCGAAGGTTGAGAGCGTCGAGCGTCGAGCGGGCGATGTCGAGGCTTCCGCTCAGCGAGGCGTTGGAGGCACGGAGCTGGGCCAGCTGGCTCGTCTGAAGTCTCTGGTTGACCGCCTGGGCGCGCTTCAGGACTTCCGCCCGACGCCGGGCCGAGAGATATTCGTCGCGGCTGTCGTTATACACTTTCGCGGGCACATAGCCTTTTTCCATCAATGGCTTCTGCATCTCATACTGGCGCCGGGCCTTGTCGGCGGCGAGTTGGGCGTCGATGACGGCGCGCTCGTCGCCAATGCTGGTCTGGGCGAGCGCGAGCTCCTGGCTTCGCATCGAGTTGACCTCGCGCGAGACGTCCGACTGGCGGGCGAGCAGGTTGAGCGCGAGATCCGAATTGGAAAGGACCGCGAGCAGCTGGCCCTGCTGGACGATGGCGCCGTCCTCGACCAGGATCTTCTCCACCCGTCCGCCCTCGACCGCGTCGAGATAGACGGTGACCAGCGGCTCGACCCGAGCTCTCAAAGGCAGGAAATCGTCGAACGTCCCCTTGCTTACCGCCGAGACCGTCAGCCGCTCCGCCGCCACCGTCTGGCTGCCGGCGCTCGGAGCGAACCACCAGAAGAGCAAGGCGAACAGAAGCAGCGCCGCCGCGCCGATGGCGATCTTGGCGCGCTGCGACAGGCCGGTGGCGACCACCATTTTGTCCATTCCGGTGCCGCTCTCCGCCCGCGGCTCGCCGTCCGTCGATTTGATCCTGATCACGCTCATCCCAATCTCATGCCCCGTCCGCGAGCAACCTTCGTGCCACCCACGCCGACGCCGGCCTTCCGCCCGTCGCTCCGGTCGAACGTCCGATTCCGGACACAAGCCTGTACGCGGACGGACAAGGTCACAGAAGGATGCTCGCGCAGCCCATGGCGAGATGGGCGCTGCCGTCCTCGCAGGCTCCGGCGGCGAGTCCGCCCGCGGCCGCCCGCACGCTCGCCACGCTGACCGGCTGAAGCGCCGCCATCGGCAGAAGCAACGCCGTCGCGACCCACAGCAGAGCGGTCAGCCGGCTTTCCAGTTTGCGCATCGTTCATCTCCCCGGACCCGATGGTCCCCGTCGAGATCCGTGCAGCATGAGCCGTGCCAAGCGGCGGAAAGCCCGGTTTTCCGCCGTTGCCGGGGCGAGGGCGGGCGGAGCCTTCGCTCGCATCCGAACGCCGCCCGTCCGGCCCCGGACGCCGCCTGTCCGCTCGCGGACGGTGCTGGCACGATTATTGTTTGTCCGTGACAGGACGCGGCTGTAGGAGAATATACGTGGCTGGGGAGGGGAAGCCGTTCTGGCGGTGCATCGTCATCGACGACGATCAGGACATCTTGCTGTCCGCCCGACTTCTCCTTCGCGACCTGTTCGAGGAGGTCCCCACCTTCCAGGCGCCGGAAGAGGCGATGGCCGCGATCGAGGCGGGCGGAGCCGACGTCGTCCTCCTCGACGCGAATTTCGGCCGAGGCGCGACCAACGCCGCCGAGGGCTTCCACTGGCTCGGCGAGATACTGGCGAAGGACCCGCAGGCGGTGGTGGTGATGATCACCGCCCATGGCGGGGTCAATATCGCCGTCGAGGCGATGAAGCGCGGCGCCACCGACTTCGTCTCCAAGCCTTGGTCGAACGAGCGCCTGCTCGCCACCGTCCGGACCGCCGCGTCGCTTCGCACCTCGCGCCAGGCGGCGGTCACCGAACGCAAGCGCGCCGTCGCCATCTCCGCTCCGGCGGCCGGGGGCGAGACCCCGTTGCTCGGCGGGTCCGCGCCGATGCGCCACGTCTACTCGCTGATCGAGCGCGCCGCTCCGACCGAGGCCAACGTCCTGATCCTGGGCGAAAACGGCACCGGCAAGGAGCTGGTCGCTCGGGAGCTTCACGGCAAGTCGCGGCGCTCGGGCAACGTCTTCGTCTCCGTGGACCTTGGGGCGGTCGCGGAGAATCTCTTCGAATCGGAGCTGTTCGGCCATGTGAAGGGCGCCTTCACCGACGCCCGCGGCGACCGCATCGGGCGCCTTCAGGCGGCCGACGGCGGCACCCTCTTCCTCGACGAGGTCGGCAACCTTCCGCTCCACCTCCAGCCCAAGCTCCTGACCGCGCTCGAGCAGCGCCAGGTCACCCCGGTCGGCGCCAACAAGCCGGTATCGATCGACGTCCGGGTCGTCGCCGCGACCAACCTTCCGCCCGAGCGGCTCGCCGACGAGAGCCTGTTCCGTCCCGACCTGCTGTTCCGATTGAACACCGTCGAGATCGAGCTTCCGCCGCTTCGCGAGCGCCGCGAGGACATTCCGCTCCTCGTCGACCATTATGTCGCCCTCTACGCGAAGAAATATGCCAGGCCGGCGCGCCGTTTACCGGACGAGGTGATGGCCGCCCTCATCGCCTACGACTGGCCGGGCAACGTCCGGGCGCTCCGCCACGCCGCCGAGCGCGCCGTCATCCTCGCCGGCGAAGGCGCCTTCACCTTCGAGGATTTCTCGCTCTCCCGCTCGACCGCGCCGCGCCCGGCGGCGACCAGCACCCCTCCCGCGCTTGGCGCCGACCTCAACCTCGAGCGCGCCGAGAAGCACATGGTCGAGCAGGCCCTGAAGCGCCACGCCTACAACATCTCGCTCGCCGCCCAGGAGCTCGGCCTGACCCGGGCCTCGCTCTACCGCCGCATGGACAAGCATGGGCTTTAGGAGCCGCTTCGTCGCCGGCCTGGGCTGGCGGGCGGCGATGCTGCTGGGCACGGTCTATCTGTTCGTCGCGACTCTGGGCATCGACGGGCTCGGAGTCGCGCGGCTGCTCGCCGCGGGCCTGTGCCTGTGGGCGCTTTACGAGCTGTGGCGCTACATCCAGCGCACCAACGTTGAGCTCGCCCGATTCCTGGAGGCGGTTCGGCTCGGCGACCTTTCGCAAAGCTTCGCTCACCGCGCCGACGGGAGCGGCTTCACCGATATCGGCCAGGCGCTCGACCAGGGCATCCGCAATCTGCGCGACGAGCGGCTGAGGCTCACCGAGTCCAACCGTTTCTGCGAGGCCGTGCTCGACGACGCTCCGGCGCCGCTTCTGACGGTCGACACCGAGGGCCGGGTCGAGCTCGCCAACAAGGCGGCTCGGCGCCTGTTCGTCCGCCATCAGGGCGTGAGGATCGAGGATTATCGAATCTATGGCGAGACCTTCGCCGCCGCTCTGGGCGACGATGCGATCGCCAAGCCGCGCCTCCTCCCGCTGATGCTGGACGAGCTTCCGCAGACGGCGATGGTCAGCGCCGCCTCCGTCCATCGCCTGGGCGGGATGGTCCGGGTCGTGGCCGTTCAGCCGATCCAGGGCGAATTGAACGCGATCGAGATCGCCGCCCAGAGCGACCTCATCCGGGTTCTCACCCACGAGATCATGAATTCGATGACCCCGGTGACCTCGCTCGCGCAGAGCGCCGCCGGGCTGATGGCGGAGGTCGACCGGGGCGACGATCCGCTCGTCGCCGACGCCAGGGCCGCGGTCGAGACTCTCGCCCGTCGCGCCGACGGGGTCATGCATTTCGTCGAAAGCTATCGCCAGATCAGCCGGACACCCGAGGTTCGCCGCCGCCATTTCGAGGTGATGCCCTGGGCTCGCGAGCTCGAGGCGCTGTTCCGTGCCGGCGAAGGCGCCGAAGGCGTCGCCCTGTCGCTCGACGTCGCCCCGGACCGGCTGACCCTCGACGCCGATCCCGACCTGCTGTGCCAGGTGCTGATCAACCTCCTGCGCAACGCGGCCGAAGCGGCCCGGGACCATTCCGGGGCTCCGGCCGTCTCCCTCTCCTTCGCCGCGGTCGCGGGGGCCCGGGTCCAGATCGAGGTCGCCGACAATGGCTCGGGAGTGCCCGGGCACCTCCGCCAGGATGTCTTCCTCCCCTTCTTCACGACCAAGGCAACGGGCACCGGAGTAGGCCTCAGCCTCGCCCGCCAGGTCGTCCTCGCCCATCGCGGCTCGATCGGCCTCGGGACGAGCGACAGCGGCGGGGCCTTGTTCAGGATATTGCTTTAGCTCGCGTCCTGCCCCGGGAGCGGATCTTCCCACAGCCGCTCCTCCGGGATCGAATCCGCAAGGCTGAGGCCGTCCAGGATCCGGGCCGTCTCGTCGCGCACCATCAGCATTACCCGGTGGAGCCGGCACTTGTCCTCGGTGATGCAATTCTTGCAGGTTTCGTGACGGTAACGGCTGGCGCAGGGCAGCAGCCCGAGCGAGCCTCGAGTGAGCCGGACGATCGAGCCGTAGCTTATCTCGGCGGGCGGCCTGGCGAGCCAATAGCCCCCGTCGCGGCCGCGGCGGCTGGCCACCAGCTGCTCCCGGATCATCTGGGAGAGCATGACCGTCAGGAATTTCGGCGGGATATTCTGCTTGGCGGCGATCTCGCTCATCTGGACCGGCCCCTCGCCGTAGCGGTCGGCGAGGTGGAGGAGCGCGCGGATTGTATAGCGCGTTCGTTGAGAAAGCATGGGTGCGTCATGAACCGTCCCATCCCGCTTGGCAACCGGGGCGGCTGGCCGCTACCGATTCGAGCCGGCGGCCTTTCGGATGAAGTGCCCGGCGGAGACTCCCCGCAACAGGCTGAGCCGGTATTTTTCGGTCGTCGCAGGCTTGTGCCAGCCTCCGTCCGGCATGGTCTCGGCCAGTCCGCGCATCTTCGCGTGGTCGACCGTACCTTCGGCTTCCCGGCAGGCCCCGATCCGCCCCAGCTCGCTGCCCAGCTCGTCGCGGGCGGCGGCCAGGCCTTCGTGCCAGTCGGCCGCCTGATAGCCTTTGCGACGCTCGTTGACGATCTTGGCCGGAAGACGGTCCGCGAAGGCGGTGCGGGCAAGCGCGCGGCGAACTCCGCGGCGCAGATATTGATCCGAAGGCACGGTCAGGCAGAATTCGATGAGCCGGCGATCCGCCGTCGGGTCGCGGACGTCGATCCCCCAACCGGCGAGCGCCCCCTTGTTGTAATTGCCGGTATCGACCCGGCGCAGCGACCATAAGCGGGCTTCGAGCGGATCGCGCCGGGGCCGATAGCTCGGGTCCAGTCCTCGCTCCGCGCCGCGCTCGACGATCCGGAAGGCCTTCGCGGCTTCGGCGCTGATCGCCGTATAGTCGGTCAGCTTTCGCCCCTTGCCGCGCAGCCGGCCGATCGCCTGCCATGCCGGCACCGGCAAATACGGCCCGATCGCCTGGGCCGCAACGGTCCCGACTCGGGTGCCGTCGCGAATCAGCGCCCAGGATTCCCGCGCCAGGCTGAGAAGCCGGCCGCTCGACAGCAATTGGGTGAGGAGCGGCATGCCGTCATAGCTGAAGCTCATGTTTCCTCGCGCGCCGCTGAGAAGGATTCGATGACCCCGCTCCCGAGCGAGGTCCATGATCCGGTGCATCCACACGCTGTTGCACAGGTTGAGGACCGGCCGCTCGTAGACGAAGAAGTGCCGGTCCAGATCGGCGAAGGGGGAGCCGCCGTTGCGGGCCAGCACATGCTCCATATTGGAGTACATTGCGACGACCTCGGCCGCATAGGGACCTTCGTCGCAAAAGGAGTTCTTCACCTCGCTCGAATCATAACCTTCGCGCGGCACCGCGGTAAAGGCCGTGACCCGGCCGCCGGACGGCGCCATCAGCCGGGCCGCGGAGGCGGCGACGGCGCTGCTGTCCAGCCCTCCGCTCAGATGGGCGGCGACGGCGGAATCGGCGCCGCGAAGGCGCACGGCGACGGCGCGGTCGAATTGCTCGCGAAGCGCCTCCGCATAATCGTCGTGAGTTTTCAGACTCAGCGGCTCGAGGGACGGCCGCCACCACCGAGTCGCGTTGAGGCCGTCGCGGGTTACGGCGACGATCTCGCCGGAACGGACCTTGTCGATTCCCCGGAAGAAGGTTTCCGACCCGTCTTCGGGGATCAGTGCGAGGAAGCTGGCGACGGCTTCGCGGTTCGGGGCGGACGGTATCTCGGGCAAGGCGTGGAGCCCCTTGGGCATCGAGGCGAAGGCGAAGAAGCCGTCCCGGCGGGCGTAATGGAGCGGCTGCTGCCCCAGGAAGTCCCGGGCCAGAAGCAGGCGCCGGCGCCGCGAATCCCAGAAGGCGAAAGCGAAATCGCCCTGCAGCCGCTCGACCGCCGCCTCGTCCCACCGCTCGAGCGCGCGCAGCATGATCACCGGGTCGGCGAGACCGCGGCCCTCGGCGGCGTCGATGCCGAGCGCGTCGCAAAGCTCTTCACGATTATCGAGGCGCGCATCGGCGACGAGCAGGGTCGCGCCGCCGGCTCCTGCGGCCACCCTCCGGGGGCGGCGGTCTTCCGGAGCGATCCCGAACAGCCGCTGGCCCAGCGCGATCGCGCCGTCGCTGGCCACGGCCGGAGGCTGCGGACCGTAAATCTGCTGGGACTTGAGCATCCGCTCGCACTGCGCGGCGGCGTCGGGACGGTGTTCGAAGCTCCAATAGCCCGCGATTGCGGTCATGCAGGCCGGATTTCAACCAGGCCGTCGGCGGCAAGCTCGTCCAGCAAATCCTTCAGCTGCGCTTCGCAGGTCGAAGGATCCACGTCGAACTCGCGAAGCAGCTCCTCCTTCAGCTCCGAAAGGCGCGTGGGCTGCTCGATCATTGCCCAGATCCGCGTCGCGGTGCCGTTGAATCCGTAGCAGGTCCCGTTGTCCACGTGCAGCGCAACCAGCTCGCCATCGACCTCGGTTTCGATCATCTCGCCGCGGCGACTTACAATATAGTCCTGAGTCAAATTGATTTTCCAACCTGAGGCTTGCAGGCGGGCCCCGCAAACCCTTGAAAACGAGCTGCTTTAGCTAAAGTCCTGCCCGTCGTCGATCGTTCCCTGGGCCAGCTCGGCGGAGCCGGCGCTCAGGCGCGTCAGGACAGGCCGAACCCACTCGGCGCGCTCTTCCTGGGTCTTCGGCTCGATTTTTCCGTCCTGCATGATCGTTCTACCTTCTGTTTTTCTGGTCTCGAATCCCGTCTACAACGGGAAGCGGAGCTTGGCGAGATGTCTGCTGGTCTAGAGTATGAAGTCGCTGCTTGTGATCGGGTCGGCGGGGCTGATGACCAGCACGACCTCGAAATCGGACACGCCGTCACCGTTCGTGTCGCCTTGAACCAACCAGATCGGCCCGCCCAGCGAGATATTCTCGAAGCGCAGCTCCCCGGCCGCGTTGCTGAAGGCGGCACTGCCGATAAAGTTGAAGGCCTGGTCGCCGCCGAGAAGGGTGTTGGCGTCAATCCTTGACAGGTCGATCAGGTCGCCGCTGTTGAAGTCCTGGATGCCGTCGCGTTCAGTCGAGTTCGACTCCTGCACCGAATTGTAGCGGAAGATGTCGTTGCCCGCGCCGCCGTACAGGGTATCGCCCCGCAACCCGCCGGTGATGTTGTCATCGCCGGCGCCGCCACTCAGGACGTCGTTGCCTGCCCCGCCGATCAGGATCAGGCTCTTGCCGGTGCCTACGGCGGTGCCGTCGACGCTGAAGGTCTGACTCGGATTGATCAGGGAGACACCGTTGACGATCAGCGTCTCGCCGGCAGCCACGTTGTCGTTGTGAAGCACGAATTCGTACGAGGGCGTGGCCGTCGGATCGCTGGAGTAACGGTTGGTGACCGAGACCGCCTCGACGCTGATGAGGCTGGTCGCTCCGAACTCGATATGGGTGAGACCATTGCCCGCGGTGATGGTCACCCCGTCCCGCCCTGCGCCGCCGTTGACGCTGTCGCCGGCGCCCCAGCGGTCGCCGTCGAAGGCAAATATGTCGTTACCGTCGCCGCCTGTGAGCGTGTCGACCCCCCGACCACCGAAGATGAGGAACTTGCCGTCCGTCTCCGCGGAACCGTCGAAGGTAAAGTCCTCGTCCACGAGCAGCGACTGACCGTTCACGATCAGCTGCTGGCCCATCGCCACATTCGCGTCATGAGTCGTAATATTATAGTCGTAGAAATTGTTGGCGGTGTCGCCCCATTTCGTCCTGGAGCCGCTCTGTAACGACACCGCTTCCACGCCGGTGAGGTTGGTGGCAGTGAAGGTCAGGGTATAATTGCCCTGCAGGGTCACGCCGTCCGAGCCGTCGCCGCCGTCGACTTTGTCGTCGCCGTCGAACGCGGTCCCGAAATAGAAGATGTCGTTGCCGGCGAGGCCGAAGACGGTGTCGTCTCCGCCCTGCTGAAGCCGGAACTCGTCGTTCTGCGGAGTGCCCGTGATCGTGTTGTCGGTGCCGTCACCCATCAGCCAGTCGCCGGGTCCGGCGACGCCGTTGACCGTGACTGTGACCGTGACCGTGTTGCCGCCGGTGACGGTGTAGCTGAACGTGTCGCCGACCGTCGAAGTGTTCACGGCACCCGAGCTGTTGTCGGTGAGCGTGTTGAACTTGCCGTTCGGATTGTAGCTGTAAGTGCCGTCGGAATTGACGATCAGGATGGCGCCCGAAGCGAGGACGATGGGGTCGCCGCTTACGAGGGCCACGCCGTTGACGTGGGAGACGGTGATCGCATCGCCGTCCACGTCGGTGTCGGGCCCCGAGCCGTTATTGGCGAGCAGATCGCCGGTGCCGATCACGTTCTCCGGCGTCGAGACGGCGTCGGGCTGGGCGACCGGAGCGTCGGGCTGCGGGCTGACGACGATCGTTCGGGTGGCGACGCCCTCTTCGCTGGTGCCGTCGCCGCTGAGGCCCGGATCGACGCCGTTGGCGCCCTGGTCGTTGGTGTAGACGGTCAGGGTGTCGTTGTCGTCGAAATCGGGGTTGGGCGAGTAGGTCAGGCCGTTGGTCGCGGCCAGGGTCGCGTTGATCTTGTCCAGGGTCGCGAGGACGGTGATCGTGTTGACGGCCTGGGCGATGATGTCGCCGATGACGATTCCGCCGACGACGTCGGTGCGGATGTTCAGGGCGCCGTTGGCGACCTGGAAGGTGACGTACATCTGGTCCGTCGCCGGATTCGCGTCGGGATCGGAGATCGACATTCCGCTCAGCCATGCGTCGACCGCATCCTCGCCGGTGCCGATGGTCCCGCCGAGCGAATTGACCGGAGCGTCGTTTACGGCGGTAATGTTCACCGTGACGACGTTGACGTCGAGATCCCCGGCGCCCGCGCCCTGGCCGCCGCCCGGCGAGCCATCTTCGAAACCGACGGCGAGATCGACCGACGCCGGCGGGTTGTCGCTGGTATTGGTGTAGCGGACCGCCTGGATCACCTCGTCGACCAGCGCGCTGGTCGCCGCCGTCTCGAGGCTGGTGAAGTTGATGACGATGAGGCCGGCGCTGCCGTTGACGCTGATCGTCCCGAAGATCAGGCCGCCCGCCTTCAGGCTGGAGCCGTCGATCGTGAAGTTCGGGCCGGCAACGAGCGTGAAGACGTCCTCGGTGGTGTTGGTCGCCGGGTTGCGGTTCACGCTGAACGAGGCGCCGGCATAGTCGCCCGCGCCGCCGTTGCGGGCGTCGAGGTCGACGTCGGCGACGGAGCCGGCGGGGAGGATCGCCACCGCGACCTGCTCGGTCGCGGCGATCGGGCCGCCCGTGGTCAGGACCGGAGTGTCGTTGACGGCGGAGACGTCCACGGTGAGCGTGTTCGGGCTGGCGTCGGTGGCTCCGTCGTCGTCGGTCACAGCGAAGGTGATCGTGGCGACTCCGGTGCCGTTGAGGTTCGAGTCCGCCCTGAAGGCGACCTTGCCGTCGATCAGGTCCTGAGCGCTGTAGGTCTTGGGCAGGGTCTCGAGGACGAAACCGCCTATCCCGGCGCTGCCGTCGGCATCCCAGTAGATTGCGCCGCCGCTGACGGCGCTGATGGTGACTCCGGCGAAGGTGCCGTCGAGGTCGACCGTTCCGAAATCGGCCTCGGCGAGCAGCCGGAAGCTGTCTTCCGTGGCGGTGATGGTCGAGTCGGTGCCGGCCGGAGCGTCGTTGACGTCGGTGACGGCGATAGTGGCCACGGCCGTGCTGCTCGGCGAGTCGCCGTCGGTGACGGTGACGTTGATCGTGCGCGAGGCATTGGTTCCGCCCGCGGTCGGATCGTCGCTGGTGCTGGCGAAGGTGACCTGCTCGATCGCCGCCGCATATTCGGCCTGGGTGCCGGTGCCGGTCAGGATCAAATTGGTGGCGGTGCTGGACGGGTCGACGGTGATCGAGCCGGGCAGGGCTCCGACCACGGTCAGGACATCGCCCGCGACGGCGTTGCTGATCGTGATCGTCGCGCCCTCGACATCGTCGCCCGAATCGGCGTCGGTGATGAGGACGTCGGTGTCGGAGATCGCCGCCGCGGCGCCGCCTTCGGTATAGGCCGAGGCGAAGCCGGTACCGGCGCCGACGCTGTCATCGGCGTCGAGGTCGAGGGTCGGCGCGACGTTCGACACGGTGATCGTGATCGTGAACGTGTTGGGCGACTGATCGGTGTCGACTCCGGAATTGAGCACTCCGCCGTCGTCGCGCACCTGGAAGGTGAAGGTCGGGGTGGTCCCGCCCTGGCCGGCCACCGGCACGAAGGTGAGATCGCCGTCGTTGAGCTGGGCCAGGGTCACGAACTGGCCGGCGGAAATGTCGACCGAGTTGAGCTGGATCGTGCCCTGCGCGCCCGGCGGCAGGGTGGTGATCACCACGCCCGCGAAATCGTTGCCGTCCTGATCGGTGAAGCCGGTGTTGAAATCGGCGGCGTCGAAGACGAGCGTGGTGACGTCGTTGGTGGTGTCGCCATTGTCGGCGCCCGCCGGCTCGTCATTCACTCCGGTGACGTCGACCTGGCTGTTGATGACCAGGGTATCGGTGCCGAGTCCGCCATCGGTGCCGTCGCCGTCGACCAGGGTGATCGTGACGGAGCGCGAGTCGATCGACGGATCGACCAGGTTGGTGTTGTTATACTGGAGCGCCTGCAGCAGATCGTCGACGTTGCCGGCATTCGCGCTCGAATTCAAAGTGACGACCAGCGCATCGCCGTTGGTGCCGCCGGCATAGGTGCCGATCGTGGTGCCGCCGACCTTGACGGCGTTGCCGACGTCCAGGGTGACGGTCCCGGTGGTGCCGATCGACAGCACGTCCTCGGCGGCGGCCGCGCCGGTGCCGATCGCGACCGTGAGCGTTCCGCCCGCGAAATCGGCGCTGGTCGAATCGGACAAGGTGGCATTGCCTCCGACGTCGAGCTTCACCGGCGAAGCGCCCTCGATATAGGTGGCGATGTCGCCGTCGAGATCGGTCGAGGTCGGCGCCGCGTTGGGGGCGATGAAGCCGAAGTCGAGGCTGTTGTTCGTGTCGTTGCCGGTCCCGGGGGTCGGCTCGCTATTGTAGTCGAGCGAGATCGTCTGCGCGGCGATGGCCGAGCCCAGGCCGGTGACGCCCGCGATGCCGTTGTCGTCATTTTCGACATTGTCGTCGGGATCGACGCCGCCGGCGACCGAGACCTTGCCTTCAAGCACCCCGCCCGAGTCGAAATTGGTCGACTTGATGACGACGACATAGTCGCCCGGAGCCAGGCCCGCGAAGCTGTAGAGGCCGCCGGCAAGGGTGGTGGTGGTGCCGAGGAAGACGTCCCCGGCGTCCCAGCCGCCGCTGTCGTTGGTGTCGGCATAGAGATCGACGACCACTCCGACGATCCCGGTGTCGGTGCCGGCGTCGTAATCGCCGTCCTTGTTGACATCGAGGAAGATCAGGTCGCCGAGCGTCAGGCTGTCGAGCGCGAGAATCTCCTGGGCGACCTGATTGGCGAAATTGCTTCCGCTGATCGTCGCACTGTTGTCCGGATTGACGATGAAGCCGTCGGTCTGGGCATTGATCGTCGACTTGATGAAGACGTCGACCGTCTTGCCGGCCGGAATGGTGCCGATGTTGACGGGCGTGATCGCGTAGGAGGTCGCCCCGACCGAGCCGGGCGTGGCTCCCGCAGCTTCGCCCTGGGCCGGAAGCCGCCGCTCGCCGGCGTTGACGTAGCCGTACATGAGATCGGAAGCGCTGCCGTTGCTATATTCGTCGCCGAGGCCGATCTGGTGGCCGAGCTCGTGCATCACCACGGTGAGGAGGTCGATCTTGCCTTCGGCGGCGCCGCCGGAATCGGCGGTGAGCCTGGTGCCCGAGCCTTCGAACTCGCCGTCCTCGCCCGGGGTGGAATCGACGAACCAGCCCCGGCCGGCGGCGTCATTGTCGACGTTGACGAGTCCGTGGGTCGAGGAGCCGACGAAGATTCCGGCCATGTCGACGATCCCGAACTGGACGGCGCGCATCGCGTCGACCTGGGCGGCGGTCGCTCCGGCGTCGATCCAGCGCTGGATGGCCGCTTCGACCATGGCGTCGAGATCCGCCTGGGTCAGGACGTTGCCGGCCGGAGGAGTCGCCGGAGATCCGGTGTCGCCGGTAGAACCCGCACCGCCCGTGGAGCCGGTCCCGGCCGCGCCGCCCGTTCCCATGTCGCCGCCGGCGCTGTCGCCCGGGGTCTGGGAACCGGCCGCCGGCTCGGCGTCGCGCGGAGGCGCGGTGACGGGGCTGATTTCGAGATCCTCCCAGCCGATTCCGTCCTGGGGCGCTGCCATGGCCGGCACCGCCAGGACGAAGTTCTGGTTGGTGATCCCGGTGGTGAAGTTGGCGTCGACGTCCGACCCCGCGATCGCGGGGAAAGGCCCGCTGATCAAATTGTTATTGGCGTCGAAGAAAGCGTCCAGGCTGGTGCTTGCCGTGCCGCCGCCGCCCGAAGGCCGGAACTCGCCGTGGCTGCTGTTGGCGTTCACCGTATAGCCCGGAACGTAATAATTGGCATTGCCGGACAGCTGATCGAGGAAGATCGCGGACCCGCCGGCCGAGCCCGCCTGGAAAGTATTGCCCGATATGACCAGGCCCATCTTGGACGCGTCCTGGCTGTTGGCCGGGCTGCTCGCGCCGCCGACGATGGCGTAAAGCCCGGCGAGGACGTTGGTACCGACCTCCTGGACGGTGTTGTTCAGGATCGTTGCTTCGAGCCGTGCCGTCCCGGTCGTTCCGATCATGTTCGAGCCGAGGATGATCCCGCCGAAAGCGTCCTGGATGTCGCGGACCGTATTGCCTTCGATCCGCACCGCATAGTTGATGTTGCCGCTGCCGGAGCCGCGGGTGAAGCCGACGTTGATACCGGAGCCGCCGTTGACCGAGCCGCCGTTGGTATTGGTTTCGAACACTCCGTTGGCGGTGCCGATCGTGTTGTTGAGGATCAGGCCGTTGATGGTCGCCGCGTTGCCGCTGTAGACGGCGCGGAAGGCGTCGCCTTCGGCGTTCTTGATCGAGTTGCCGGTGAACGTGTAGTTGACGGTGACGTTCGAGGTCGCGGCGAGATCGCCGCCGAGCAGCCACACTCCGCCGCCGCCCGAGACGGTGTTGGTGTGGGTGTTGTGGAACGTGTTGTTGGTGATGTTGAGAGTCTGGGTGGTATTGCCGACCTGGCTGATCCCGAGCTGGTCGCCGCCGGCGCCGTTGAACGTGACGCCGTTCACGGTCAACGTGACGTTGCTGGTGCCGCCGGATTCGAGGCTGAGCGAATCGTTGCCCAGGTTGACGTGGTTGACGTTGAACACCGCCTGGTCGTTGACGCTGTCCCGGACCGTCATGTTGAGGGTGTTGCTGCCGTAGACGTAGACGACGAGATTGTCCTCGTAGCCGCCGCCGATGACGTTTCCTTCGAACAGGGCCGTGCCCCTCAGGCCGGTGGTTCCGGTGAGGGTGCCCTGGGTTCCGAAGCGGATCGCGCCCTCGTCCTGCGACTCGTTGGTTCCGAACGTGCCCGTGAGGGCGGAGTCGCGAAGCGTGAAATTGTTCACGTTCTCGCCGCGAATTCCGAAATTGCTGAAGGCGCCGGTGAAGTTCATGTTGGAGAGGGAGACGTTGGAGACGTTCTCCATGTAGATGCCGGTGCCGGTCGTCGCCGCTCCGCCGGCGCTGCCGACGTCGCCGCCGCCGATGGCGTTGAGCGTCCCTCCCGAGCCGGCCGTAGAGTCGTTGCCGGTGACGACGAACTGGCCGCCCGCTCCGGTATTCTTGAGGAAGACGCCGGTGGTGGTGCCGCCGCCGGTGACTCCGACCTGCTCGAGCGTGATGTTCGCAGTCACGCCGTCGATGTTGATCGCTCGACCGGTGGTCGAATTGACGAAATTGTCGCTGCCGCTGATCGTCAGCGAACCCGCACCGACCGTCGTGCTGGTCGCGTTGATTCCGGTGCCCGACGTTGTGTCGAGATCGAGCGTGCCCTCCGAGAAGGTAACGTTGGCGCCGGTGGCGCCGGTGTTGGTGAAGTTGATGGCGTTGAGCGTGCCGGTGTTCAGGGTCGTGTTGCCGGTGAAGTCGATATTGCCGCCGCTGTTGTTGGCCAGGCGGATTCCGCCGCCGCCGCCGGAGGCCGTGAGCGCTCCGGAAAAGGTGATGGTGCCGCCGCTGTGGTTGAAGATGTCGACGACATCGTTGCCCAGGGTCGTCTTTGTGATCGCCGCCGCGACCGTGACCGCGCCGGTGCCGCCGTTGATGACGACCCCGTCCCCGGCCGGATCGTTGGTCGCGCCGATCGTTCCGCCGTTGATATTCACCGCGTTGGTCGCGCCGACGATATTGACGCCCGCTCCCCCCACTCCGTCGATGTTGACGGTCGTGAAGGTGACCGCGCCGGTGACGTTGGGGCTGAGGCCGTTGATCTCGATGCCGTCGCCCGCCGTATTGTCGATCGTCGCGCTGGCGAAGTTGAACGTCGAGTTGGAGCCGGCGATGCTGATTCCGTCGGCGCCCGCGCCGGCGGTGCCGCCGATGGTGACCGTGCCGCCGCTGAAAATGCCGGCGCCGGCGGCGTCGAGATTGACGATGTTGATCGCGTTGCCGGCGGCGACGTTGCCGCTGGTCAGAGTCTGGAAGGCGATCCCGCTCGTTCCCATCGCGGGCGGCCCTACGACCGCGCCGACGAGGTTGAGGACCTGGCCGGTGCCGGTGGTGACGCTGTTGGCGCCGCCGGTGACGTTGAGGGTGCCGCCGCCGGTGAAGGTGAGGCCGGTGCCCGACGTGGTGGTGATGTCGAGGCCGGTGCCGGTCGCGTTGAAGTTGATCGTGCCCGTATTGTTGGTCAGGGTGACGCCGTTGCCGGCGCCGGCGCCGGCGCTGACGAAGGTCTGACCGTTGAAATTGATCGTGCCGGCGCTGCCGTCGACCAGGATTCCGGTCTGGCCCGCAGCGATCGCGCCCTCGGTGATCGCTCCGGTGAAGGTGACGGTTCCGCCGGTGCGGTCCTGGATCTCGACGACCGAGCCGCCGGGGCTGGAGATGTCGCCGCCGTAGGTGAAGTTGACGTCGCCGCCGGAGTTGGCGGTGCCGCCGCCCGAGGCGCCGATCAGGACTCCGGTCCCGGTCGAGGTCTGGATGATTCCGGTGCTCGCGTTGAAGGTTCCGGTGACGCCCTGAAGGTGGACGCCCTCGGTGGTCGAGCTGGCCGAGCTCAGCTGGTCGAGGTCGACGGCGAGCGTGCCGCCCTGATCGATGTCGATCGCCTTGCCGAGGCCGGTGATGCTGGTCTCGTCGATCGTGAGCGTGCCGACACTGGCGCCGCCATCCTCGATTCCGACGGCGCCGTTGGCGGTGCCGTTCAGGGTCACGCCGTAGATCGTGTTGTCGGTTGCCAGGGTGACGCCCACACCGGCGTGGCCGATGGTGGCGTTGGAGGCGTTGGCGCCGATGCTGATGCCGTTGACCGAGAAAGCATGGCCGTCGCCGATCAGCTTCTGGCCGGCCTCCAGGACGATCCCCGTGCTGTAGGCGCCGGTATTGTAGACGAAGATGGTGTCGTCGGCATTGTCGAGCGCATCCGCCGAACCGCCGGTGCTCAAATTCGCCAGGGTGGTGAACGGCTTCAGATAGCTGCCGTCGGAGGCGCCGTTCACGCCGGTGTAGCTCGCGTCCACATACCAGACCGGATCGGTGACGGTGAACGAAACGACGCCCGTCGAGACGCTGGCGAGCCCGTCCTCGTCGGTGACCGTATATTGGAAGGAGGCGGTACCGACATAGCCTGTGCTGGGCGTGAAGGTGAAGGTGCCGTTGCCATTATTGACGATGGCGCCGTTGCTGGCGCTGCTCACTCCGGAGATCACGAGGTTGATCTCGGCGCCGTCCGGATCGACGTCGTTGCCGAGCAACTGGCCGGCCGTGAAGGTGATCGGCGTGTTGCCGGTGATCGAGGGCATGAAATCGTCGAAGGCGATCGGGGTCACCTGCACGGCTTCCGGATCGCCGGCATCGACCGTCAGCCCGTTCGTGGTCGCATTGACCTGGACGCCGAGAGCGTCGTCGCCGGAGCCGACGGTGATGCGGATTCGGGTGGTGATGATGTCGCCGGGATCGAACTGGCCGTCCAGGTCCTTGTCGTCGAACAGCGTGGACGTACGCGTGGCGGTGATGTTGACGGCCATTTTACTAATCCCCCCAGAGGGCAAAGTCCCGGGATCGCACGCGCGCGTGCGGTCCTCCCAATTGCCCTGATGGCATAATATAGTGCCACCGCCTAGGGCGATTAACCCGCATCAAGTTAAAAAAAGGCCAAAAAACAACAGCCCAAGGCGAAAACCGGATATTACTCGCGGAAAGCGGTGTCGCTAAGCTTGGTGATCGGGCTCAATATGTAATTGAGGATGGTGCGCTTGTCGCCGAGCAGGCTGACGTCGGCGACCATGCCGGTGCCGATAGGCAGCGGCCGGCCGTTGCGTTCGAGGGCGTTCTTGTTCGTCCTCACCTGCACCGTGTAAAAGCTCTCGCCCGTCTTCTCGTTGAGAGTGGCGTCCGGAGAGATGGCGGTGACCACTCCGTCGAGCGAGCCGTAGACGGAAGGGTCGTAGGCGGTGATGCTGACCTTGGCCTCCTGGCCCATGCGCACCCATGCGATGTCCTGCGGACGCACCTGGGTCTCGACCAGCAAGGTCTCCTCGGACGGGACGATCTCGACCAGCGGCGCCCCGGGACCGACCGCCCCTCCCACCGTGGTGACGAGGACCCGGTTGACCCGCCCGGGCAGCGGCGCACGAACGACGGTGCGTTCCGAACGCTCGGCAAGCGCCGGAAGGGTGGCCCGGCGGGCCGAATATTCGGCCTGGGCGGTGGCGAGCTCGTTGGCGGCGACCGAGCGCCAGTCCTGGCGCTGCTGGTTCAGCGAGGACTGGGCCTCGACCACCGCCGAGCGGGCCCGCGAGATGGCGGCGGCGGCGGCCGCCGCCTCGCTCGCGGCCACCGCATAGGCGCTCTCCGCCTGCATCAGCGAGAGTCGGGGCTCGATCCCCCGCTCGACCATCGGCCTTATCAGGTTGAGCTCCTCGCGGCGCGCGTCGCGCGCGGTCACCCGGGCGTCATAGGCGGCCTGCGCCTCCTGGACGGCGCGGTTGGCCTGGGCGACCCGCGCCTGGCCGGCCCCGATCACGCTCCCCAGCTCCTGCATCCGCGAGGCGTGGAGCGAGCGCTCGATCATCATCTGGCTAGAAGCCGCCGGGTCGGCCGGCGCCGGGTAGGAAGGCTCGCGCCCGGACACCTCGGCGGAGAGGCGGGCGATCTTCATTCCGAGCGCATTGGCCGAAGCTTCGCCGCTTCCGAGCTCGGCGCCGGTAGCGGTGCTGTCGAGACGGACCAGCTCCTGGCCCGCTTTCACCTGCTGCCCCGTCCTGACGTTGATCGCCTCGACGACCCCGCCTTCGAGATTCGAGACGATCTGGAGTTGCGAGGTGGCGATCACCCGGCCCTGGCCGCGCACCGTGCGATCAAGCTCGGTCAGGGCCGCCCAGATGACGAAGATGACGAAGAAGCCGATTACCACCCAGAGCAGCACGTTGGACGCCATCCGGGGTTTGATCCGGTCGGTGAGGTCCTCGATATGGGTGTGCTCGTTCATGGCTCAGGCCGCCTTGGTGGGCGGCGTCTGCTGCCGCGTGATCTGCTTGAGCACCTCGTCGCGAGGCCCGTCCAGGGCCACCTTCCCGCGCTCGATCAGCATGATCCGGCTGACCAGGGCCAGCAAGGGCGGCCGATGGGTGATGAGGACGAGAGTTCGATCCTTCATCTCCTCGCGCAGCCGCTGGATCAAGGCCGTCTCGGTCTGGGCGTCCATCGCGCTGGTCGGCTCGTCGAAGACCAGGACAGGAGGTTTCCCCGCCAAAGCGCGGGCGAGGGCGATGGACTGGCGCTGGCCGCCCGAAAGGCCTTCTCCGCGATCGGCGAGCCTCAGGTCGTAGCCGTTGGCGATCGCGCCCATGAACTGGTGGGTGCCGGAAAGCTCGGAGGCGCGAAGCAATTCCTCGTCGTCGACATGGCCGCGGCCGAGGCCGATATTCTCCCGCACCGACCCGGTCAGGAGAACGCTCTCCTGAAGCGCCGCTCCGATGTAGCGCCGCATCTCGAGCGGGTCGAGCTGGCGGATGTCGGTGCCGTCGATCATCACCAGCCCCTCTTCGGGCGGATAAAGGCCGAGGATCAGCCGGGCGATGGTCGATTTGCCGGAGCCGACCCGGCCGAGCAACGCGACATGCTCGCCGGGCTGGATCGCGAAGTTCAAATCCTCGAGCGTCTTCTCGGCCGCGCCCGGATATTTGAAGCTGACGTTGCGGAACTCGATCCGCCCCTTCACTCCGGCCAGCTTCAGCCCTTCCCCTTCCGGACCCTCGGGAGGCAGGCTCATCATCTCGTTGAGCTGACGGTAGGCGGTCCGGGTCGAGGTCATCCTCGACAGCAATTGGGAGATCTGCGCCAGCGGAGCGACGGCGCGCCCGGCCAGGATCGAACAGGCGATAAGGCCGCCCATCGTCAGGTCCTGGGTCGCGATCAGGCCGACTCCGACGATCACCACGCCGGCGTAGGAGATCGTCCCGGCCGAGGTCGCGGTGGTGATCCCGATGCTCGAGATGAGCCTCTGGCGAAGCGAGCTGTCGGAGTGGTTCTCCATGGCCTTGTCCCAGCGGCGGGCCAGTAGCGGGCCGGCGCCGGAGGCCTTGACCGTCTCGAGGCCGCCGATGGTCTCGACCAGAACGGACTGCTTGGCCATGCCCTCGCCCATCGCCTTGGCCGACAGCCGGTCCATCGCGGGCTGGGTCAGCAGTCCGACGAGGATGACGAGCGGGACCATCAGGGCCGGAACCGCCACCACCCAGCCGCCGATCACCCAGATCACGAAGAGGGTCAGAATGATGAAGGGCAGGTCGACGACCGCCGTCAGGGTCGCCGAGGCGAAGAAGTCGCGAAGCGCCTCCAGCTCCCGCATCAGCCCGGTGAGGGATCCGGTCGAGCCCTTCTTGAGGTCGAGGCGGAGCCGAAGCAGGCGCCCGAACAGGGTCTCGCCGACGTCGCGGTCGATCGAGGCTCCGGCGATGTCGACGAAATAGGCTCTCAGCATCTTCAGGATGAAGTCGAAGACGACGACGATGGCGAGGCCGATCGAAAGCGCCACCAGCGACGAGGTGGCGTTGTTCGGGAGCACCCGGTCGTAGACGATCATCGTGAACAGGGAGGTCATCAGGCCGAAGATGTTGATGACCACGGCCGCGAGCGCGACCTTCATGAAGATCGGCCGGTTGCGCCGCATCGGCTCCATCAGCCACGCCGCGAAGCGCGGCTGCGAGGCCGGCCTGATTTCGTTCTCGCTACTCATCCTGGCCTCCGACTCCGGCGGGATCGATGTCCAGCAGATCGAGAAGATCGCCGGTCCGCGACAGCAGCACGTAGCGGGCCGCGTCGAGTTCGCTCAAGGTCCGGATGAAGGCGGTGGCGGTTTCGAAATAGGAATCCTCGGCGGCCACCACGTCGAAGAGATTGCCCCGCGAGTTGATGAAGCGCTCGATCAGCACGTCGCGCGACTGGCGGCTGGCGAGATAGCTCGCCTCGAGCGCCCGAAGCTGCTCCTCGAGAGCCCTGACGTCGGACCAGGCGATGGCGGCGTCGCGCGACGCCTCGTCGCGCACCCGCGAGG
>JBAWCC010000117.1:0-9848 GCA_049590095.1 Allosphingosinicella sp.
CCGCCCTCGCCGGTTGATCGGGCCGATTCGGGCAGGGTCTCATATAATGAGGTAATGAGAACAAGTCAAGAACATTTGTGAATGGCCCGTTGGACGGGGTCGTCTTCCCTCGCGAAGCCGCAGGCGCCGCGGCCTTCAGGTTTCAACGCAAAGACGCAAAGATGCTTGGCGCTTCAATGAAGCCGCGCTCATCCTCGGGTTTCGGGCGACGCACTTTCGGTGTCGCCCCGGAATATGACAAATCGCATGGCCTGGGGAGCGGCACGGACTCTTTGCGTCTTTGCGTCTTTGCGTTGAAAAATGATTGGCCTGCGGCCAATGAGAAAGCGCGCCGGATGCGCCGAGATCCATCCTCGAATATGCGGGAATTCAGCGCTGAAGATCGCTCAGGAAGGCCCGGACCCTCTTCGCGTTCATTCCGACGTCGCTTCCGCCGACCCGGCTGATCGAGCGCATGTCGACCAGGCTTCCGCCGCCGGGCGCGGGGCGGATCCGGACGACGACATCGTCCCTGAACCGGAAGAAGGTGCTGGTGTGGGTGGCCTCGACCCTGCCCTCTTCGGCCAATGCGACTTCCCAGCCGCGCTCCCGGGCGAGCACGGCCGCCCGCCGTGCCGTCTCGGCCGGAGGAGTCGCGAGGCGGACGGTACGAATGTCGCCGTAATGAGCGCGGTGCAGGGCCTTCCACCTTTCCTCGGGCGGAAGCGCCTTCAGCTCCGGCTTGCCCTCGTCGGGAATGTTCTCGAGATTGTCGTCGCGCACCTTCAGACGGGTGAATTGGGGAAGATCGTCGAGGTCGGTGGCGACGTCGTGGATGGCCGGAACGCTCTTCGCGATCCGGACCAGATTGCCGAGGTAGAGGACGAAGCCGAGCGCCACCACGAGTGCGAGAAGGTTGGCGAGCATCAGCTTCGCCCGGCGCCGCGCCATGACGAGGCCGATCAGCCCGAGCAATGCGCCCGCAGCGGCCGCGAAGAACAGATAGCGAAGCGCCTTGAGGCCGGTCCCGAAGCCCCACAGGTCCATCGCGCTGCCGAGCGCGGCGACCAGGGCGGCGAGCACCGAACCGATGCCCAGCACGACGGCCGCCCGAGTCACCAGCCGGGTCCAGTCCCTCTTCGAATCCGCCATGACGCCCTCCCTTCGGGCCATGCTGCGCCGAGCGGGCGGGCACTGCAAGAGCGAGCCTTGCAGCGCCCGAAATTATCGGCTTGGTACCGCTCCTCATGACGCAGATCGTCGCCATCGACATCGGAGGCACCCACGCCCGCTTCGCTTTGGCCGAGGTGCAAGGCGGACGGGTGCTGCGCCTCGGCGGGGAGCGCACCTTCAAAACCTCCGACCATGGCAGCCTGGAGGCCGCCTGGAAGACCTTTGAAGCCACGATCGGCCGCCCTCTCCCCGCCGCCGCCGGAATCGCCCTGGCCGGCCCGGTCCAGGGCGAGAGGCTCGAGCTGACCAACAACGACTGGGTGATCCGGCCCGCCCGGATCCCGGAGACGCTCGGAGTCGAGCGCTACGCCCTGGTCAACGATTTCGGCGCCGTCGCCCACGCCGTGGCCCAATTGGACGAGTCGCATTTCAGCCATCTGTGCGGGCCTGAGCGGCCCCTGCCCGAGGCCGGGGCGATCAGCATCGTCGGCCCCGGCACCGGCCTCGGGGTCGCCCAGCTGCTCCGCGGCGACGGCCATTATCACGTCGTCGAGACCGAGGGCGGCCATATGGATTTCGCGCCGCTCGACGCGCTCGACGACCGGATCCTGGCCTGGCTCCGCCTGCGCCACGGCCGGGTTTCGGTCGAGCGCGTCGCCTCCGGGACCGGGCTGACCAACCTCTACGAGGCGCTCGCCGCGATCGAGGACCGCACCCCCCGTTTCGGCGACGAAAAGGCGCTCTGGCAGGCGGCCATGGCCGGCGAGGACAGCCTCGCCGCCGCCGCCTTCGACCGCTTCTGCCGGTCGCTCGGCGCGGTCGCCGGAGACATCGCCCTGGCGCACGGCGCCGGGGCGGTCGTGATCGGCGGCGGCCTCGGGCTTCGGCTGGCCGGGCATTTGCCCCGCTCGGGCTTCCAGGGCCGATTCGTCGCCAAGGGCCGATTCGAGCGGCGGATGGCCGGGATGCCGGTCAAGATCGTCACCTACGGGCAGCCAGGCCTCTTCGGAGCCGCCGCCGCCTTCGCCGCGGAGCATAAGGAATGACCTCCCGACGGCTCGACAAGAGCCGCCGCCTTTCCTAGATATCCGCGGCCCGGGCGGGTGTAGCTCAATGGCAGAGCAGAAGCTTCCCAAGCTTACGACGAGGGTTCGATTCCCTTCACCCGCTCCAGGCTTTCGCCGCGACCGATTCGGACACGAAACGGATTGATCGGCGGCCGCGTTGGTCCCATACTCCCGTCCTCGCCCCGGGCGACGACGAGAAGGGGACGTCGATGCGCAAACCCATCTTCACCGCGATCCGCAATTCGCGCGGCAAGGGATTCACCACGGACGAAGTGAAGGCGGTCGACGCCTTGCTCGACCGGCTCGGAGTGCCTGAGGACGAGGAGGAAGCCAAAGGCGACCACCCCGCCGCCGAGCATGCGCTGGCGGGCGCGCCCTCCGCGGCCGGAGGAACCGGCCTGTCGGACCCGGCCAAATTCTTCGCGGCGGTGAGGGCGCCCCAGCTCTTCACCTCGGCCCTGAAGCCCGACCAGAAAGCCGGGCTCGAAGCCGTCCTCGCCGCCGCGGCCGAGGCCAGATGGCCGCTGTCCTTCACCGCCTACGCGCTCGCCACCGCCTTTCACGAAACGGCGGCGACGATGCAGCCGGTCCGCGAAGCCTTCTGGCTCAGCGAATCGTGGCGCAAGACCCATCTCGCCAAATATTATCCTTATTACGGACGCGGCTACGTCCAGCTCACCTGGCTGAAGAATTACGAGCGCGCCGACAAGGAGCTCGGCCTCGGCGGCAAGCTGGTCGCCAATCTCGACCTGGCCATGAAGGCGGAAATCTCGGCGCCGATCATGATCAAGGGGATGGAGGAAGGCTGGTTCTGCGGGAGCAAGGACGGGGCGCGACACACCCTGGCTCGCCACGTCGCCCGCAGCGGCCCGTCGACCCGGGCGCAATATCAGTCGGCGCGAAGGATCATCAACGGAGTCGACAAGGCCGACAAGATCGCCGGCGAGGCGCTGGCCTTCCAGACTGCGCTTCAGGCCGGCGGCTGGAAGGGTTAGGGCTTGTTCCCCGGCGTAGGCCGGGGCCCAGCGGCATCGCGGCAAGGACTGGGCCCCGGCCTTCGCCGGGGAACAGGCGTTCAACCGATCTTAAATCCCCTCGCGGACGACTTCGAAGCCCGCTTCCTCCAGGCGCTGCGCGAGTTTCGTCTCGCACGCATCCAGCGCCGAGGCGTCGGTGGACCGGATGACGAAATTGGCGCCGACCCGGCCTTCGCGGAAGAAGGGGTAGGAGCCGATCTGGCAGTCGGGGTTCGAGCGCTCGACCTCGGCGAGCAGCTGCGCCACCTCGCTCTCCGGAGTCCAGCAGCCGATCGTTCGCGACAGCAGCGGGCGGCCGCCCTCTATCGTCCCGGCCAGGGATTCCAGCATCTGGGTCGCGATGTGCGGCACCCCGGCGAGGATGAAGAGCTTGCCGAGACGAATGCCGGGAGCGCCGGACATCCGGTTCTCGATCAGCTCGGCGCCCTCGGGCACCCGCGCCATCCTCAGCCGCCCTTCGTTGAGGCCGCCGCGCGTGGCGTAATAAGCCTCGAGTATCGCCCGGGCCCCGGGATGGACGACGACCGGCACGCCCAAGGCATAAGCGATCGCGTCGACCGTGATGTCGTCGTGGGTGGGTCCGATCCCGCCGGTAGTGAACAGATAATCGTTCGCGGCCCTGAGCGCGTTCACCGCCTCGGCGATCCGCTCGATCCGGTCGGGCACCACCCGAACTTCGCTCAGCCTGATCCCCTGAAGGTTCAGCCAGCCGGCGATCTGGGCGACGTTCCTGTCCTGGGTCCGGCCGGAAAGGATCTCGTCGCCGATGATGAGCAGGCCGGCGGTCCAGATGCGTTCGGAAGTCATGCGACGGGCTTAGCGCTTCACCGGTGACACGTCATCCCGGCGAAGGCCGGGATCCATGAACTCCGAACGTCAAGTTCCCGCTCCGCCGTGTTCATGGATTCCGGCCTTCGCCGGAATGACGGCTGGTGCAAAATCCACCGCTTTCGCCTATATCCATCCGATGACCGAATATCAGGCGATCAGCGGCACCGAAACGGTCGGCCGCAGCGGAGCGATCAAGCTTCACGGGCCGGAAGGCTTCGAAGGGATGCGCCGGGCCGGCCGGGCCGCGGCCGAAGTGCTCGACCAGCTCGTGCCGCACGTCGTCCCCGGAACGACCACTCAGGCGATCGACGACATCGTCCATCGCGAGATGGCCGCCCGAGGCGGAATTCCGGCGACCCTGGGCTATCGCGGCTTCACCGGCAGCTGCTGCACCTCGATCAACCATGTCGTCTGCCACGGCATTCCCGGCGACCGGATCCTGAAGGACGGCGACATCGTCAATATCGACGTCACCATCATAATCGACGGCTGGCACGGCGACACCAGCCGGATGTTCCTGGTCGGCGACGTCCCGATCAAGGCGCGCCGGCTGGTCGACATCACCTACGAATGCATGATGCTCGGGATCGATCAGGCGCGGCCCGGCAGGTTCCTCGGCGACATCGGCCACGCCATCCAGACCTATGCGGAGAAGAACCGGTACGGGGTGGTCCGCGATTTCTGCGGCCACGGCCTCGGCCGTCTTTTCCACGACGCTCCCGAGGTCGTCCACGCCGGCCGTCCGGGCAGCGGCCCGGAGCTCCGGCCGGGCATGTTCTTCACCATCGAGCCGATGATCAACATCGGCAAGCCCGCCGTGAAGCTGCTCGAGGACGGCTGGACCGCCGTCACCCGCGACCGCTCCCTCTCCGCCCAGTTCGAGCACAGCGTCGGGATCACCGAGGACGGCTGCGAGATTTTCACGAAGAGCCCGGCGGGGCTGGATCGGCCGCCTTACTAGCCCCTTGTTCCCCGGCGAAGGCCGGGGGGCCGCCGGCACCGTCGGAAGGGCTGGGCCCTGGCTTTCGCCGGGGAACTAAGACCCTGTCCCTCTTGAACTTTTTTCACCCTCCACCATCTCCTCCCCATCGTTCAACAACGGAAAGGAGGTGGTCTGATGTCTCATTGTCAAATGCCGCGTGCGGCGAGTCGGGTGAGCGCAGCCTCCACGGGGGTTCGCGCCTGAAGATCCAGGGCCGCGATACCGGCTGACAATGGAAAGGCCGTCCCGAGAGGGGCGGCCTTTCGCATGTCCGGGCGGTCAGGCCTTGCCGACCGCGCGCTCGACGTCGAGCGCAGCCTCGACCATTCGCTCCCACATCGCCGGGTCGCCGGCGGCCGCCATCACCGGATCGGGCTCGCGCATCGTGCGCAGGATCGAAAGCGCGTCCGGAACATATTCGTGCCAGGTCTCGTCCACGTTCGGGCCCGCCGAGGGATCGTCGCCGTCGGCATTGATGCTGTGATAGCGGCCCGCCAGCACTCGGGCGATTCGCTCGACCAGGGTCAGATGTGAGACGGGCATGAACTTGGACCTCCTTCGTTTCGAGGGGACAACGGCGGAAGCGGCGGCGGGTTGCGGACGCTTGAGACGGGACGGAAACCGCATCATTATCCGATTATCGCGACTCAACGGGGGGATCGGGAAATGACGCCGGGGCCGGACTGCATCAAGCTCATCCAGCAATTCGAAGGCTGTGCGAAGAAGCAGCCCGACGGAAGCTTCATCGCCTATCCCGATCCGGGCTCGGGCGGGGACCCGTGGACGATCGGCTGGGGCTCGACCGGACCGGACATCAGGAAGGGGGTCGTCTGGACCCGGAAGCAGTGCGACGACCGCTTTGCCGAGCACCTCGCCGAGTTCGCGCAGAAGGTGACCAAGGTCCTCGCAAGCACGCCCGCCACCCAGCACCAGTTCGATGCGATGGTGAGCTTCGCCTACAATGTCGGAGTGGCGAATTTGTCCGCGAGCACCCTGCTCAAGAAGCACAAGGCGGGCGATTACAAGGGCGCGGCCGCGGAGTTCGCGAAATGGAACAAGGCGGCGGGCAAAGTGCTTCCAGGCCTGACCCGGCGCCGGGCGGCGGAGGCGGCGCTTTACGCATCATGACTTGCCTCCCCATCGCAGATGGGGAGGGGGACCACCGAAGGTGGTGGAGGGGTAAATGGCACCGGCCTTAGCCGTCTCGTGCCGGACCCTCGGAATCCACGGCAGCTACCCCTCCACCATGCTTCGCATGGTCCCCCTCCCCACGCTTCGCGTGGGGAGGCCAATCGTCACAACACCTCGAACAGGCCCGCCGCGCCCATTCCGCCGCCGACGCACATCGTCACCACGACATATCTGACACCGCGGCGCTTGCCTTCGATCAGCGCATGACCGGTCATTCGGGCGCCCGACATCCCGTAGGGATGGCCGATCGAGATCGAGCCGCCGTCGACGTTCATCCGGTCGTCGGGGATTGAGAGCCGGTCCTGGCAGTAGAGGACCTGGACCGCGAAGGCCTCGTTCAATTCCCAAAGGCCGATATCGTCGACCTTCAGGCCGAACCGCTCGAGCAGCTTGGGAACGGCGAAGACCGGGCCGATGCCCATCTCGTCGGGATCGGTTCCGGCGACGGCCATTCCGACGTAGCGGCCGAGCGGCTGGAGGCCGCGCTCGGCGGCGAGGCCGGCTTCCATCAGGACGCAGGCGGAGGCGCCGTCGGAGAGCTGGCTGGCATTGCCGGCGGTGATCATCGCCTCCGGACCCATGACCGGCTGGAGCTTCTGGAGATCCTCGAGCGTGGTCTGCGGCCGGTTGCCCTCGTCTTTGGCGAGGGTGACCTCCTTCATCGAGGTCTCGCCGGTCTCCTTGTCCTTCACCATCATCTTCGCGGTGACGGGGACGATCTCGTCGTCGAAGCGGCCTTCCGCCTGCGCCTTGGCGGTAAGCTGCTGCGAGCGCAGGGCATAGGCGTCCTGGCGCTCGCGGCTGACCGTATAGCGCTTGCCGACCACCTCGGCGGTCTGGATCATCGGCATGTAGACGCCGTTATGCATGGAGAGGAGCTCCGGATCGGGCCCGACTCGCATCTCGGGGGTCTGGACCATCGAGATGCTCTCGACCCCGCCGGCGACGCAGATCGGCATCCGGTCGACGATGATCTGCTTGGCCGCGGTGGCGATCGCCATCAGGCCCGAGGCGCACTGGCGGTCGACCGACATTCCCGAGACGGTGACGGGAAGGCCGGAGCGGAGCGCGGCGGTGCGCCCGATCGTGGTCTGGACGCCCTGCTGGAGCGCCGCGCCCATGATCACGTCGTCGACCTCGGCCGGATCGATCTTCGCCCGCTCGACCGCCGCCTTGATCGCGTGGCTGGCGAGGGTCGGCGACGGAGTGGCGTTGAAGGCGCCGCGATAGGCCTTGCCGATGGGGGTGCGGGCGGTTGAGACGATGACGGCTTCGCGGGTGGCCATGTTTTACTCCTGAGCAACCCCCCCACCCTGGAAGGGAGGGGTTGGGGGGGGGTAGGCGAGCGCAGCGAGACTTTCCGGGCCTCGGAGTTTCGGCCGCCTTCGGCGGAACCCACCCCCGGCCCCTCCCTTGCAGGGAGGGGAGGCCAGGCCTGCGTCTCATACGAAAATCAAACCGATCCAGTCGGCGACCAAAGCGGGCTTCTCCTCCCCCTCGATCTCGACCGTCACGTTGTGGACGAATTGCCACTGGCCCGGCTTCTTCTCCTCGAAGCGAACCAGGGTGAAGCGGCCGCGGACTCGCCTGCCGCTGCGCACGGGCGCCATGAAGCGGACCCGCTCGAAGCCGTAATTGACGCCCATCTTCACCCCTTCGGGGCGAAGCATCGCGTCGGCCGCCATCCGGCTGAGCAGGGACAAGGTGAGGAAGCCGTGGGCGACGGTGCCTCCGAACGGGGTCTTCGCCGCCGCCACCGGATCGACGTGGATAAACTGCGGATCCTCGGTCACTTCGGCGAAGGAGTCGATCCGCGCCTGGTCGACCAGGATCCAGTCGGAAACTCCGACCTCGGCACCGACCTTCGATTGGATATCTTCGACGCTGGCGATGGGCATGGAGGCCGTCTAGAGCCTCGCCGACACGAGACTCAAGCCCTGCGAGGAAACGACATGGCGGACGCTACGGCAACCGCGCGCTCTCAACTGAGAAAGCTGCACCGAGCGAGTGAACCGGAGGTGCTGGGGCCGTTGCTGCGCGACTCCGCGCTCGACTCCGATTCGCGGGCGCGGGTCGAGAGTCGGGCTCTCGCCATGCTCGGCGAGCTCAGGACCGCGCAATCCTCGGGCTGGGTCAACCAGTTCCTGCAGGAATATCGGCTCAACACGTCGGAAGGCATCGCTTTGCTCTCGCTGGCCGAAGCCTTCCTTCGCGTGCCCGACCCGGAGACCGCCGACCAGCTGATCGCCGACAAGCTCGGCAATGCCGACTGGCGCTCGCACAAGGGCAAGTCGCATTCGGCCCTGGTCAATTCGGCGACCTGGGGGCTGGTGATCGGCCGCGCTTTGGTCAGCGAGAGCGAGCAGGCGAGCGCGCTGAAGCGCCTGCTCTCCCGCGCCGGAGAGCCGTTCGTCCGCCAGGCGGTCGGCGCCGCGATGCGGCTGATGGGCGAGATCTTCGTCATGGGCCGGACCATCGACGAGGCGATCCGGCGAATGGAGAAGAAGGAGAATGCCGGCTTCACCGCCAGCTTCGACATGCTCGGCGAGGCGGCGCGCACCTTCCCCGACGGGGAGCGCTATTTCAAAGCCTATGAGCATGCGATCCGGGCCGTCGGCAAGGTCGCCAGGCGCGGCCACAGCATCTCGGTCAAGCTCTCCGCCCTCCACCCGCGCTACGAGGTCCCCCAGTACGAAAGCTGCGTCCCCTCGCTGATCGGGCAGGTGGAGGCGCTGGCCGTCCTGGCCAAGAGTTCCGGGATCGGCTTCACCATCGACGCGGAGGAGAGCGAGCGGCTCGAGATGAGCCTCGACATCATCGAGGCGGTGGCCGGGCTGCCGTCGCTGAAGGGCTGGGACGGGCTCGGAATGGCCGTCCAGTCCTATGGCAAGCGCTGCCGCCCGACCGTCGCCTGGGCCGACGCCATCGGCGCCGCGACCGGCCGCCGGATCGCCGTCCGGCTGGTCAAGGGCGCCTATTGGGACAGCGAGATCAAGCGCACCCAGGAGCAGGGGCTGCCCGATTATCCCCTTTTCACCCGAAAGGCCTCGACCGACGTCTCCTACCTCGCCTGCGCCAGGGACATGCTGGCGGCGAAGAACATCTACCCCGCCTTCGCCACCCACAACGCCCTGACCGTCGCGACCATCCTCGAGTGGGCGGGCGAGAGCCGCGACTTCGAGTTCCAGCGGCTGCACGGAATGGGCGAGGGACTGTACGAAACCCTGGTCCGCGAGAGAGGCTATCGCACCCGGATCTACGCCCCGGTCGGCGGCCACCGCGACCTGCTCGCCTATCTGGTCAGGAGACTGCTGGAGAATGGCGCCAATTCGAGCTTCGTCCACCAGCTCGCCGACGAGAGCCTGAGCGATTCCGACCTGATCGCCGATCCGGTGGCGAAGATCGCGGCCGTCGGCGGGACGAGGCACCCGGCGATCCCGCTGCCCGAGGACCTGTTCATGCCCGAGCGCAAGAACAGCGGCGGAATCGATCTCCTCCACAAGCCGGTGCTGGAGGAGATCGCCGCGGCGGTGGCGCAGCCGCTTCCGCCGGCGCGGCGCGGCCCGGGCGAGTCGGGCGATCTCGGCC
>JBAWCC010000118.1:0-12434 GCA_049590095.1 Allosphingosinicella sp.
CTCAAGACCAAAAGCGGCACACCGCAACCGGCTACCCGAGTCCCGAGGATGAGCGCAGTCTCATCAACAGGCCGAAGCCTCTTTGCGTCTTTGCGTCTTTGCGTTGAAAAATGATTGGCCTGCGGCCGACGAGAGCTCGCGCCGGATGCGCTGCAATTCTCGGGCGACTTCAGGAGATGGCGCCGTCGGCGACTTCCAGGCGGGTTGCGGCCGGGCCGACCTCGTCGAACAGGGCTGCTTCGGTCCCGGTCATCCACACCTGGCCCCCTCCGGCCTCCAGCCGCTCGAACAGCGCCGCGCGGCGGCGGGGGTCGAGGTGGGCGGCGACTTCGTCGAGGAGCAGGATGGGGCGGCGGCCCGAGCGTTCGGCGACGAGATCGGCATGGGCGAGGACGATCGAGAGCAGCAGCGCCTTCTGTTCCCCGGTCGAGCAACGCCCCGCGGACTGCTCCTTGTCGAGATGGGTGACGGCGAGGTCGGTCCGGTGCGGCCCGGCCAGGGTCCGGCCGGCGGCGGAGTCGCGGGCCCGGCCCCGGGCCAGCTCGGTCGCCAGATCCTCTCCGCCGCCTTCGAGGGCGAGGCCGGCGCGCGCGAACGGACCCTGGGGAGAGCCGGCCAGCCGTTCGCAAAGCAGCGCGACGGCACCGGCCCGGGCGGATGCCAGAGCGGCGCCATGCTCGACCATCCGCGCCTCCAGGGCCGAGAGCCAGGCCTCGTCCCGAGGCCCCTCCTCCGCCAGAAGCTTGTTGCGGGCGCGCATCGCCGCTTCGTAGCGGGCGGCGTGGACGGCGTGGCCGGGCTCGAGGGCGAGAACGAGACGGTCGAGGAAGCGGCGGCGGCCCCCGGCGCCTTCCTGGAAGAGGCGGTCCATGGCCGGAGTCAGCCAAAGGACCGAGAGCCATTCGGAAAGCGAGGTCGCGGACGCCGAGGCGCCGTTGATCCTGACCTGCCTCCGCTCGGGAGCCGAGGAGGCCGTGCCGGTGCCGATCTCGACGTCGCCCAGCCGCGCCGCCACGGCGAAGCCGCCGCCGCCGCCGCTGCGAGCTATCTCGGACAGCGAGGCGCCGCGCAGCCCGCGCCCGGGCGACAAGAGCGATACCGCCTCCAGCACGTTGGTCTTGCCGGCGCCATTCTCCCCGGTGAGCACGACCAGGCCCGGCCCCGGTACGAGCAGGGCGTCGCGATGGTTGCGAAAGTCGGCGAGGGCGAGGCGGGCGAGAGCCATCGGCCATCCGTAGAGGGGGTTTTCCACGGAATGAAGCTTGTTCCCCGGCGAAAGCCGGGGGCCAGCCGTGCGATGGGCCCCGGCCTGCCGGGGAGCGGGGAGTCAGATGCCCTTCAGGCCCGCTTCGGCGAGGCGCTTCTGCGCGGCCCGGTAGCGCCGGGGCTCGGCGATTCGAAGCCGCGCCCGGGCGACTTCCAGCGGCTCGGCCATCAGCGCCTGATAATCCTCGCCGTGAAGCCAGGCGGCGCGCCTGCCGTGCCGCCAGCCTTCCCAGACGGCCCGGGCGAAGGCCGGGTTGCCGGTGACCTTCAGGCTTTTGCACGCGGCTCCGGCGCCGATGAAGGCCCAGCCGAGCCCGCCCGTCTGGGCATAAGAGAAAGCGACCAGGCAGGCCTCGCCGAGCGGCTCGTCCGCCTCGTAGCCGGTCAGAACGTGCCAGATGTCGTGGACGTCGCGCTCGCGGCGCCCGAACCAGGCATAAGGATGCTCGACAGCGGCGGGAATCTCCGTTTCGGCGATGCTGAGCTCGGCAAGGCCCTCCGCCGAATAGCCGGTGCGGTCGAGGAAGGCGCGATAGGCGGCGCCGACGCTGCCTTGCGCGAAGGTCTCGATCCAGGTCCGGTCGCAGAGGCGCGGCGCGAGCTCGACCCGCTCGTAGGCGAGCCTGCCGCCCTCGGCGGTGTCGATCAGCCGGCGGTAATTGCGATGGGAAGTGTCCCCGTTGAGGGCCCGCATGATCCGGAAGACCTGGACGGTATCGTCGCCGTCGGCGAGCAGCCGGCGGAGCGCCCGGAACGCCGTCCCCCATTCGCGCTTCGTCGGCACCGCGGGATTGAACGATCGGGCGGCCATAAGCGACTCCGCTGCTGACAACGATGTCAGTCTTGCACGCCCCGCGGCCGCTTTCAATCGGGATGGGGGCCGGGTCCGTCCCGGAACTCCGACCGGTGAGCCAGGGATTTCGCCATCCTTCGCCCGAGTTCGGTCCCGAGGAGGGAGGCGATCCCGCCGAAGGTCATCCAGCTCAGGGCCCTGTGGGATTCGCCGATGACGATTGCCCAGACGATCGCGATCGCGAACAGGGCCGCCGCCGCGACGACGATCCATTTGAGCCAGAAGTCCGCGGGAAGGTGCGACTTGAAAAGCTGGCTGCAGACGACGCTGGCGACCAGCGCCCCGGCCAGGCCCTGGACGAAGCCGATCGCGACGGCGCCGAGCCTGGCCGCCTCCACGCTCGCCCACCCGCCGAGATAGGCGATGACGAAATTGGCGAGGACGAGGCAGACGATCGTGACGGGCAGCGCCGCCGCATAGGCCCAGGTCCGAGGCGCTTCGGATTCGCTCATCACACCCGCATCGGCATCAGGACGTAGAGCGCGGCCGCCTTGTCGTTCTCGCGAAGCAGGGTCGGGGCGGCGGCGTCGGCGAGGTGGACCTCGACGATGTCGCCCTCGATCTGGCCCAATATGTCGAGCAGGTAGCGGGCGTTGAAGCCGATCTCGAGGCCGTCCGCATTATAGTCGCCCGGCACCTCCTCGGCGGCGGTGCCGTTCTCCGGGCTGGTGACCGAGAGTGTGATCTTGTCGCGGTCGAGCGCCATCTTGACCGCCCGGGTCTTCTCGCTGGCGATGGTGGCGACCCGGTCGACGCCCTCCTCGAAGCTTCGCGGATCGATTCGCAGAAGCTTGTCGTTCGCGGTCGGGATGACCCGGCTGTAATCGGGGAAGGTGCCGTCGATCAGCTTGGAGGTCAGGATGGCGCTTCCGAGGCCGAAGCGGACCTTGGTCTCGGAGAGCGAGATCTGGACGGTGCCCTCGAGCTCGTCGAGCAGCTTCCTGAGCTCCGCGACGCACTTCCTCGGGATGATGACGTCGGGCATGCCCTCGGCCCCGGCCGGCCGGGGCACGGTGACCCGGGCGAGGCGGTGGCCGTCGGTGGCGGCCGCCTTGAGGACCGGCTGGGCCTCGTCGGAGACGTGCAGGAAGATTCCGTTCAGATAGTAACGGGTCTCCTCGGTCGAGATGGCGAAGCGGGTCTTGTCGATGATCTGGCGAAGTGTCGCGGCGGGCAGCTCGAAGCGGGTCGGAAGGTCGCCCTCGGCGATGACCGGGAAGTCGTCGCGCGGCAAGGTGGAGAGGTTGAACCGGGCGCGGCCGGCATTGACCTGCATCTTGCCCTCGGCGGCATTCAGCTCGACCTGGCTCCCTTCGGGGAGCTTGCGGGCGATGTCGAACAGGGTGTGGGCGGAGACGGTGGTGGCTCCGGGCTGGGTGACGTTGGCCTCGACCGTCTCGACGATCTGGAGATCGAGATCGGTCGCCATCAGCCTGAGGCCGCCCCCTTCGGTCGCCTCGATGAGGACGTTGGAGAGGATCGGGATCGTATTCCTGCGCTCCACCACGGACTGGACGTGGCCGAGGCTCTTGAGGAGCGTAGCCCGTTCGATCGTCGCCTTCATGGGATCCCCCGAAATGTCACTTTCGCGCGGTTGTAAAGCGGCGGCCGGGCAAGGGCTAGGGGGTTGTCGCCGGGCGTGAAAAAAGGGTTGGGGGCGAGGCGCCGCCTCTCGAGCGGCGCCGCGCTTTTGCGTCACCCCAGCGGAGGCTGGGGTCCATGCGGACGCCGAGTTCCCTTCGACACGTCAGCATGGATGCCAGCCTTCGCTGGCATGACGGCGTACCGGTCAGCCTTTTCTGTTGCCATCCGCAACCCCGCCGGGCCATCCTGCCGCCATGACGCCGCGCCTGATTTTTCCGTTGTTTTACATGGCGCTCGCCGCCCCCGCTTTGGCTCAGCCGCAATCGCTCGGGATTTTCGGGGCCTGGGGGGCGTTTCGAGGGCCGGAGCGATGCTACGCCGTCGCCGAGCCCGACAAGCCGCCCCGGCCGGGGGACGGACGCGGCTTCGCATCGGTGGGCTATTGGCCGGCGCGGGCCGTCGGGGGCCAGGCCTATTTCCGGCTGAGCCGCTCCAAGCGCGAAGGCTCGGCGGTGATCCTGAGGATCGACGACCGGACCTTCCAGCTGCGCGGCGGCGGTCCCGACGCCTGGGCCGCGGACCCGGCCGCGGACTCCGAGATCGTCTCGGCGATGCGTATCGGGATCGAGATGAGCATCGAGACCCGCTCGGCGAGCGGCGGCCGGGTGCGCGATTCCTACCGGCTGCGCGGCGCCGCCACCGCCATCGACGCCGCCGCCATCGCCTGCGCCCGGCGTAGTTGAAGGATTGGGCTGGGATGGCGCGCTGGTTCATCGCCCGCCACGGCGAAACCGTGTTCAACGCCGCCCGGCGAATGCAGGGCGAGACGGTCCATACGCCGCTCACCCGCGCGGGCTTCGGTCATGCGGAGGAGATCGGCGAGGCGCTGCTCGGCGCGCTCGGGCCGGCTCCGAAACTGGCTCTGTGGGCCTCGCCCACCGGCCGGGCCCTGCAGACTCTCGCGATCGCGGCAGAGCATCTTCGCCTCGACTGGCACGACGCCCGGACCGACCAGCGCCTGTCGGAGATGGACATGGGCGAGTGGGGAGGGCGCTTCTATTCGGAGATCGCCAAGACCCAGGGCGGCTTCGTCGACCGGCGAACCGGGGTCTTCACCCGCCGTCCGCCGGGAGGCGAATGGTTCGACGATATCGCCCGCCGCCTCCGCTCCTGGCTGGCCGACACCGCCGGGGAGAGCGGAGACCGGCTGATCGTGATGCACGGCGTCTCCTCCCGGGTGCTGCGCGGGATCCTCACCGATGCTCCGGACCGGCCCGACTGCGGAGCGCCGGTCGCCGCTCCGCTTCCGCAAGGCTCGGTCGTCTGCATCGAGAATGGGTTGGAAAGTGTCGCCGGCCGCGGCAGCGGCGATCTCGGGGCGTCGGGGACGGCTTAGGCGCCTGTTCCCCGGCGAAGGCCGGGGCCCAGCGGCACGGCCGGAAGGACTGGGTGCCGGCCTTCGCCGGCAAACGATGAGTGGAAATTGCGCCGCCTTTCCCCTACATAGGCCGCCTCATGACAGCGCCGATGCCAATCCCCGGTCATATCGATCCGGTTCCAGTCCCGCGCCCCGCCTTCGAGGCGGAGGACAAGCGAGTCGATCTCGTCGGGCTTCCGCGCGACGGGATCCGCGAGGCCCTGGAGCAGGCCGGGCTCGAGCCGCGCCAGGCGAAGCTGCGCGCCAAGCAGATCTGGCACCAGATCTACAATCGCGGCGCCACTTCGTTCGAGGCGATGAGCGACATCGCCAAGGCCCAGCGGGCCTGGTTCGCCGAACGATTCGTCGTCGGCCGGCCGCAGGTTGTGGTCGAGCAGGTGTCGACCGACGGCACCCACAAATGGCTGCTCAAGACGCCCGACGGCCACGATTTCGAGATGGTGTTCATCCCCGACGCGGACCGGGGCACGCTCTGCGTCTCCAGCCAGGTCGGCTGCACCCTCAATTGCGCCTTCTGCTTCACCGGGACGATGCGGCTGGTCAGGAACCTCACCGCCGGCGAGATCGTCGGCCAGGTCATGCTCGCCCGCGATTCGCTCGGGGAATGGCCTTCCCAGCCGGAAGGGCGGATGCTGAGCAACATCGTCATGATGGGGATGGGCGAGCCGCTCTACAATTTCGACAATGTCCGCGATGCGCTCAAGATCGTGATGGACGGCGACGGCCTCGGCCTGTCGCGCCGCCGGATCACACTCTCCACCTCCGGAGTCGTTCCGATGATGGCCCGGGCCGGCGAGGAGATCGGGGTCAATCTCGCGGTCTCGCTTCACGCCGTGACCAAGGAAGTGCGCGACGAGATCGTGCCCCTCAATCGCAAATACGGGATCGAGGAGCTGCTCGAGGCCTGCGCCGCTTATCCCGGCGCCAACAATGCCCGGCGGATCACGTTCGAATATGTGATGCTCAAGGACAAGAACGACAGCGACGAGGACGCCGCCGAGCTCGTCCGGCTGATCCGCAAGTACAAGCTCCCCGCCAAGGTCAACCTGATCCCGTTCAACCCGTGGCCGGGCGCGATCTATGAATGTTCGGACGAGGACAGGGTTCGCCGCTTCTCCGACATCATCTTCGAGGCCGGAATCTCCGCCCCGATCCGCCGCCCGCGCGGCCGCGACATCATGGCCGCCTGCGGCCAGCTCAAATCGGCCGCGGAGAAGAAGAGCCGGGCCGAGCTCGACCGGATCTCGGCGGAGAAGCAGGCGGCCCTGGCGTAGCTCGTCATGCCAGCGAAGGCTGGCATCCATGCGGACTCCGCGAATTCCTTCCGACCCGGCATGGACCCCAGCCTTCGCTGGGGTGACGGGTCAGGCGACGGCCCGAACCCTGAACGCCGGCTTACGAGCCCATTCAGGAGGGGCTCAATTCCCGCCTTCCATATTGTCTTCATCCCGGCGGCAAGACGTCGCCGCGAAAGGAGTTCAAGATGTTCAGGAAGCTCAGTCTCGCCACGGCCGCCGCGGCCGCCACGCTCACCATGATCCCCGCCGCCGCCCAGGCGAGCCACGAACGCAGCGGCTATTATGACGGCGGCCGCTACCAGCAGAGCTATCGCGGCGACCGTCGCGCCCGCTACGACAACCGCTATTACGGGCGAAGCAACGTCCGCTACAACGGCCGCCGCTGCAAGGGCACGACCGGAACGATCGTCGGCGGAGTCGCCGGAGCGCTGCTCGGCCGCGAAGTGACCCGCGACCGCTATCGCGGCCGCTCGGGCACCACCGGAGCGATCCTCGGCGGAGCCGTCGGAGCCCTCGCCGGCCGCGCGGTCCAGAAGTCGAGCTGCCGCTAAATCCTTCGAATCCCTCGGGTAGTGTATCGAGGGCGGGGCCGGTCTTCCGAAAGGAGGGCCGGCCCTTCCGTTTGCGCTTCACCTGGACCAGGGCAAGGTTCGCGCTGCCCTTCGTCATGCCAGCGAAGGCTGGCATCCATGCCGACTCCGCGAACGCTTGCCGATTCAGCATGGACCCCAGCCTTCGCTGGGGTGACGGAGAGGGTTCCGAATCAAGTCCGGAATGACGCGCTTACGGCCCGTCGAACAGGGCCGCCAGCTGCTCGACCATCGTCCCGCCCAGTTGCTCGGCGTCCATGATCGTCACGGCCCGGTCGTAATAGCGGGTGACGTCGTGGCCGATCCCGATCGCCACCAGCTCCACGGGCGATCGTGCCTGGACCCAGCCGATCACCTGGCGCAAATGGCGCTCCAGATAGGTGCCGCTGTTCACCGAAAGCGTCGAATCGTCGACCGGCGCTCCGTCCGAGATGACCATCAGGATCCGCCGCTCCTCGGGCCGCGCGATCAGCCGGTTGTGCGCCCACAGGAGCGCCTCGCCGTCGATATTCTCCTTGAGCAGGCCCTCGCGCATCATCAGGCCGAGATTCTTCCGGGCCCGTCGCCACGGTTCGTCCGCCGCCTTGTAGACGATGTGCCTCAGGTCGTTGAGCCGGCCCGGATTGGGCGGCCGCCCCGCCGCAAGCCAGGTTTCGCGCGCCTGGCCGCCCTTCCAGGCGCGGGTGGTGAAGCCCAATATCTCGACCTTGACCCCGCAGCGCTCCAGGGTGCGGGCCAGGATGTCGGCGGAAATGGCCGCGATCGAGATCGGACGTCCGCGCATCGACCCCGAATTGTCGATGAGCAGCGAGACGACCGTGTCCCGGAACTCGGTCTCGCGCTCGATCTTGTAGCTCAGCGAGTGGGCCGGGTTGACGATCACCCGGGCGAGCCGGGCGGCGTCGAGAAGCCCTTCCTCCTGGTCGAAATCCCAGCTCCGGTTCTGCTGCGCCATAAGCCGCCGCTGGAGCCGGTTGGCGAGCTTGGTCACCGCGCTCTGGAGATGGACCAGCTGCTGGTCGAGATAGGCCCGGAGCCGGCCAAGCTCCTCCTCGTCGCAAAGCTCCGCAGCCTCGACCACTTCGTCATATCTGGTGGTGAAGATGCGATAGTCGAATTGCGGCGGAAGATCGGAGAGCGGGCGGTTGGGGCGGACGGGGAGCATCCCCTCCTCGCCTTCCTCGCCCATGCCCTCCTCGCCTTCGCCCATCTCCTCCTCGGACCAGTCGCGCTCCCCTTCCTCCTCGTCGCCTTCGCCCTGCTCGACCCGCATCTCGGACTGGCCGTCGGAGCCGCCTTCGTCCTGCTCGTCCTCGCTGTCGCCCTCGTCGCCGCGGTCCTCATCCGACCCGTCGCTCTCCTCGCCCGAATCCGGATCCATGTCGGCCTCGGACTCGCCTTCGATCAGCTCGAGGTCGCGGAGGACCTTGGTGGCGAGCGCGGCGAAAGCGGCCTGGTCGTCGAGCACCAGGCCCAGGGCGTCGAGATCGGCTCCGGCCTTGTCCTCGATCCAGTCGGAGACGAGGGCGATTCCGCCGAGCGCGGCCTCGGGCGGGGCTTCGCCGGTCAGCCGCTGGCGGACCTTGAGGCCGAGCGCGGTCCCGAGCGGAACCTCGGCGCGGTTGCGGGCGCGGGTGATCGGATCGGTGCGCATCCGCATCTCGACGGCCTGCGCGAGATTGGCCCGCACCCCGGCCATCGCCCGGGCGCCGAGCGCTTCGACCCGGGCCTGCTCGACCGAATCGAACACGGCGCGTGCGATCTCGTCCGCCGGGGCTCCGCGGGCATGAATCGCCGCGTTGTGGTGCCTGAGCCTGAGCGCCGCGGAGTCGGCATAGCCCCGGGCCTCCGCGACCTCCTTCGCGGCGAGCGAGCGCCCCGGCATCGGCACCTTGACGCTCTTGCCGGTCGTCGCCGGCGCGTCGGCGGTGAAGCCGAGCTCGAGCTCAGGCTCGCGGGCGATCGCCCGGGCTGCGCCGGCAAGGACCTGGCGGAAGGCCTCGAGGGGGTTGTCGCGGTCAGCCACTTGTCACTCTCGATCCGTTGCCCCAATCAAGCCCGGACCCGAAATCGAGGGAGTGCCCGATGCGCCGAATTCGGCTTTCAGCGAAAATGCGCATGACGGAGCGCGAATATCGGGCGAATATCGACGGCCTCAACATCTTCTTCGGAGCGGTGCTCGGCTTCGTGCTCGCCGGCTCCGAGACGCTCGACAATCTCTGGTTCGGCTTTCTGCTGGCGGCCACCGCGGGCATCGTCGTTTCCATCCTCTACATCACGGCGAGCGAGCATCGGCTCGGATATTCGGCTTTGGCGCTCGCACTCGTCTCGTCGATGGGCCTTTGGCTCGAGGACATCCTTCCCGGCGCCGCCTCCATCCCCGCCAAGCTGCAGCCGTGCCTGCTGGTATGGGCCCTGCTCACGATCGGCGTGGAGTTTCTCCCCCGCGACAAGGCCGAACCGGACAGGATCACCGCCGCCTAGGCCTTCGCCGCGACGCTCTCCGGCAGGTCCCTGCCGAAGACGCGCTGGTAATATTCGGCCACCAGCGGGCGCTCCGCTTCGTCGCATTTGTTCAGGAAGGTAAGGCGGAAGGCGAAGCCCACGTCGTTGAAGATGAGGGCGTTCTGGGCCCAGCTGATCACGGTTCGGGGGCTCATCACGGTCGAGATGTCGCCGTTGACGAAGCCCTGCCGCGTGAGGTCCGCGACCTTGATCATCTTCTCGACCTCGGCCCGGCCGCCTTCATGGTCATATTCGCCGCTCTTCGCCAGGACGATGCGGGCCTCGACCTCGGCGGGGAGGTAGTTCAGCGTGACGACGATGTTCCAGCGGTCCATCTGGCCCTGATTGATCTGCTGGGTGCCGTGATAGAGCCCGGTCGTGTCGCCGAGGCCGACCGTGTTGGTGGTCGCGAACAGGCGGAAATAGGGGTGAGGGCGGATCACCCGATTCTGGTCGAGAAGGGTCAGCTTGCCTTCCGTCTCCAGAACGCGCTGGATGACGAACATGACGTCCGGGCGGCCGGCGTCATATTCGTCGAAGACGAGCGCGGTCGGGGTCTGGAGCGCCCAGGGCAGGAGACCCTCGCGGAACTCGGTGACCTGCTGGCCCTCGCGAAGGACGATGGCGTCGCGCCCGATCAGGTCGATCCGGCTGATATGGGCGTCGAGATTGATCCGGATCAGCGGCCAGTTCAGCCGGGCCGCGACCTGCTCGATATGGGTCGACTTGCCGGTGCCGTGATAGCCCTGCACCATCACCCGCCGGTTCTTGGCGAAGCCCGCGACGATGGCGAGCGTGGTGTCGGGATCGAAGACATAGGCGGGGTCGAGGTCGGGGACCCGCTCGTCCGCTTCGGAGAAGGCCGGGACCTCCATGTCGTTGTCGATCCCGAACAGGTCGCGCACCTTCCGCATCTGGTCGGGCGAATCCATGATCACTGCGCCGCGGCTGGCGGGGTTGGCATTGGGCAAATCGGACATGGTCGCTCTCTGGAACGAGGGAATCAGGCGAAGGCCGGACGGGATTTGAGGTGCGTATAAGCCTCTATCACCGACTGCAAAGCCTTCTCGTGGCCGCGGTCGCCGCCATTATGGTCGGGATGGTAGCGGCGGAGCAGCTCGGCGTAGCGGCGACGAAGGGTCCGGCGGTCGGCGTCGGTGCCGAGGCCGAGGATTCTCAGCGACTTGCGGTCGGGCTCGCTCAGCTCGCGGCCGTCGAGCCTGGGCCCTTCCGCGGCGGCTCGGCGGAAGCGGGCTCCGATCGCGTCCAGCGGATCGTTGAAATCGGCCCATCTTGGCGGTCCGTCGGCGCCCATATGGGCGAAGGCGCGGGTCTCGCGGTCCCAGCCTCCATAGGGGTTATGGGCGGCCTGGATCTCGTCGCTGCTCATCCCCTCGAAATAATTGTAGCCGGCGTTGAACGCCCGGACATGGTCGAGGCAGAGCCAGCGCCAGTCGCCGGGACCGTCGAAGCTCGAGCCCCGGCCGGCGGGCGCGCGGAACTCGCCCGCGGCCTCGCAGCCCGGGTGAGCGCAGGTGCCGCGCGCTTCCGCCCGTCCGTGGAATTTCGTCTGCCTTCCGCTCGCGCTCGCCACCCACTCACCTTCGACGCCAAACGGACTATATAGGCGGGATGAACCAGGCTTTCACCGGGCCAATCGCCCCCGAGATCGAGCGCCGGCTGCGCGCCGCCCTCCAACCCGCACAGCTCGTCGTGACCAACGACAGCGCCCGCCACCGCGGCCATGCCGGCGACGACGGCAGCGGCGAGAGCCATTTCAGCGTGGAGGTGGTGGCGCAGCGATTCGCGGGGATGAGCCGGGTCGAGCGGCAGCGGGCGGTGAATGGGGCGCTGGCGGATCTGCTGAAGGACCGGATCCACGCGCTGGCGATAAAGGCGAAAGCGCCGGGGGAGTGAATTCCTCCCCGGCAAATGCCGGGGAGGATTTTGCCGGGGTCCGCGCTATAACCCTGCCATGACCGACCTCATCCTCCAGACTCTCCATCCCGCCACCCACGATCTCGGCGGATTCAAGGTCCACCGGACTCTCCCGCATCGCGAGCGGACTTGCGTGGGGCCGTTCATCTTCTTCGACCAGATGGGGCCCGCCCATCTTCCCGCCGGCGGCGGGATCGACGTCAGGCCGCACCCGCACATCAACCTCGCCACCGTCACCTATCTGTTCGCCGGAGCCATCGACCATCGCGATTCGCTCGGCACCTTCGCGACGATCGAGCCCGGCGCGGTCAACCTGATGACGGCCGGGCGCGGGATCGCCCATTCGGAGCGCTCGCCGGCGCATCTTCGTGCCGACGGGCCGGAGCTGAGCGGAATCCAGACCTGGATCGCACTTCCCAGGGCGAAGGAGGAGATCGACCCCGCCTTCGAGCATGTCCCGAAGGACCGGCTTCCGGTGGTGGACGGCGGCGGCGCGATCGCCCGGGTGGTGATGGGGACCTTGTGGGGCGCGTCGTCGCCGGTCACCTGCCACAGCGAGACGATCTATGCCGACATCCAGCTCGCTCCGGGCGGAGCGATGCCGGTCGACGCCGGGGCCGACGAGCGCGCCGTCTATGTCGCCGAGGGAGAGGCGAGCCTCGACGGGCTGAAGCTCGAGCGAAGCGTGCTCTACGTCCTTGCCCCCGGAGTGGCGGCGACCCTTCGCTCCGGGACCGGAGCCCACGTCATGCTGTGCGGCGGAGCGCCCCTGGACGGGCCGAGGCACGTCTGGTGGAACTTCGTCTCGTCGAGCCGCGACCGCATCCATCAGGCGAAGGAGGATTGGCAGGCCGGACGGTTCGTCCTTCCGCCGAACGACGACGGCGAGTTCATTCCGCTGCCGACGAATGCTCCCAAGACTGTGAGCTATCCGTGAGCGTTCCCCGGCGAAGGCCGGGGCC
>JBAWCC010000119.1:0-2626 GCA_049590095.1 Allosphingosinicella sp.
CCTTGGGATCGTGGAGACTCATCGGGCGCGCTCCGGACGGGCGCGGTTCAAACAGATTGTCACGTTCACCTCAAAAGTCCTGCGGCGGCCTCCAACCCGTGGAGCCGCTAAAATGGGCACATCCTCAAGGCTCTGCCCCGCCGAAGCGCGGAGTGCAAGCTCGGCGTTCGCCGCGCCGCCGCTAAGCGCATGACGGCGCGGCCCCTTTTCCGCGCTCGAGGCCGGAACAATGCCCGGCTCCGGTCGGTTTAGCGACCAGTCCGTGTTCTCGGTCCAGTTGCTCAAATATCGCCCCAGATTTTCCGAACGGCTCCGCGGCATGTCGGGCGCGCCTGCCGGAAAGCCAGAAAGACGACGGGTTTGCACGAACGCCTTTTGAATGCGGCCGCCATTGCGGTCTCCGACCGGCGGCTGGTGCGGCCATGAGGCCTTCGCTTCGAGTCCTCATCACCACCGACCCGGCCGGCGACCTCTGGCAATACAGCCTCGATCTGGCTCGCGGCCTTTCGCGCCTCGGTCATGAGACTCTGCTCGCTCTGACCGGCCCCGCCCCGACGACCGGGCAGATCGGAGCGGCTGCCGCGGTTCCGGGCCTGCGGCTCGTCGACTGCGGCATCGGCCCGGACCGGTTCGCCGGGGACGAGGCCTCTCTGATCCGGGCCGCGGAAGCGATCGCCGGACTTGCCGCCGAGGCGGACTGCGACATCCTCCATCTCAACACGCCTGCCCTCGCCGCGCTCGCGGACTTCGGCCGGCCGGTCGTCGCATTTCTCCACGGCTGCGTCGCAAGCCGGTGGGAGGCCGTCCAGGGCACGGCGCTGCCCGCCGATCTGGCCCGCCGCACCGGGCTCATCGCCGAGGGCCTTCGAGCGGCGGGCGAGGTGGTCGTTCCGACCTCGGCCTTCGGCGCGACCGTCAGGCGCCATTACGGCCTCGACGCCGCGCCGCGCACCGTCCATCCCGGCCGCTCGCCGGTGGCGGCGCCGAACGGAGTGCCGCACGATTTCGTGTTCACCGCCGGCCGGCTCTGGGACGAAGGCAAGAATTTCGGGATGCTCGACTCCGCCGCCGGCCGGATCGGAGTGCCGGTGCGCGCCGCCGGACCGATCGCCGGGCCGAACGGAGCCAAGGTGCTGTTCGACAATATCCACTGCCTCGGGACGCTCGGCGAGGAGGAATTGGGCCGCTGGCTTTCGGCGCGCCCGGTGTTCGTCTCCGCCGCCCTGCATGAGCCCTTCGGTCTCGCCGTCCTCGAGGCGGCCTCGGCGGGGTGCGCGCTCGTCCTGTCCGACATTCCGACCTTCCGCGAGCTTTGGGACGAAGTCGCGATCTTCGTCGACCCGCGCGACGAGGACGGCTTCGCCCGGGCGATCGGCGACCTCGTCGGCGACGATTTCGAACGGGCGGTGCTTGGCCGGGCGGCCCGGGAGAGGGCGACCCGCTACACGCCGGACGCCATGGCCGCGCAAATGGCCAACCTCTATCGCGGTCTCCTCCCCGCGGTGCGCGGACCGGTACTCGCCGCGGCGAGGGCGGCGGCGTAATTTCCCTCCCCATGCAGAGCAAGGGGAAGAAAATCTACTTCGCGAACAAATTCCCGGAATCGGCCATCGCCTTGATCTCGAGTGCGTTGCCGGACGGGTCGAGGAAGAACATCATCGCCTGCTCGCCCGGCCGGCCGCGGAAGCGGATTGTCGGCTCGATGACGAAATCGGCGCCGGCCGCCTTCAATTTTTCCGCCATCGCTTCCCATGCCGCCATGTCGAGCACGGCGCCGAAATGCGGCACCGGGACGTCATGCCCGTCGACCGGATTGAGATGACGCCGCCGCTCCATCGCCGGGTCGAGATGGGCAACGATCTGGTGACCGAAGAAGTCGAAGTCGATCCATTCGTCGGCGCTCCGGCCCTCGGGACAGCCGAGCAGTCCGCCGTAGAAAGCGCGGGCGGCATCGAGGTCGTGGACGGGGAAGGCGAGGTGGAACGGAGGGAGTGGCATGCCGCTTCAATGTCATCGCGAGGGATGTGACGCAATGTGGTCGAATGTGGATTTTCTGCAGGTTTCCGGATTGCTTCGCCGCCTTGCTCCTCGCAATGACGGGATCGTGAAGCCCCTCGCTCTCTCCTTCCTCGCCGGCCTGGCCGCCGCCTGCGGCTTCGAGCCGATCGGACTGTGGCCGCTCACCCTGGCGGCGTTCGGGCTGCTGCTCTGGCTGGTTCGGGAAGCGCCGAGCCTGCGAAGCGCACTCGCCCGGGGCTGGTGGTTCGGACTGGGCCATTTCACCCTGGGCCTCAACTGGATCGCCACCGCTTTCACCTACCAGGCCGAGATGCCGGCCTCGCTCGGCTATCTGGCGGTGGTCCTGCTCTCGCTCTATCTGGCCGTCTATCCGGCGGCCGCGGCCGGCCTCGCCTGGCGGTGGGGCCGGAAAGACGATTTTCGCTTCGTCCTCGTCCTCGCCGCCGCCTGGACCGTCACCGAGTGGCTTCGGGCGACCTTGTTCACCGGCTTCGCCTGGAACCCGGCCGGTGTGGCCCTCCTGGCGACCCCTGCGTCCTGGTCGGCGCGGCTCGTCGGCACTTACGGACTTTCCGGGGTCTCCGTCCTGCTCGCCGGAATCCTGCTC
>JBAWCC010000120.1:0-3753 GCA_049590095.1 Allosphingosinicella sp.
GCCCAGGACATCGCCATGGTCTCGCGCAACCAGGTGGAAAAGAAGAAAAAGAATCGTGACTGACGGCGCGGCCCGGGCGCGGGGCGGTTTCGGAGGCTGGAAGACGGCAGCAGCGGCGGGGCTCCTCGGCGCTCTCGTCGGCGGCGGCGTCGTCGCCTATGCGTCGCGCGAGTCTGTCCGCGACTATCTGCTCGAAAATCCGGAGGTGCTTCCCGAGGCCATGGACCGGCTTCGGTCCCGCGAGGCGGCAAAGATCGTCTCCGCCAACCGGACCGCGCTCGAACGGCCGTTCGGCAGCGCCTGGGCGGGCGCCGCGGACGGCGACGTCGTCCTCGTCGAATTCTTCGATTACGCCTGCGGCTATTGCCGGAAGAGCAATGCCGACATCGACCGGCTGCTGCGCGAGGATCCCCGGCTCAAGGTGGTCTGGCGCGAATGGCCGGTGCTCGGGCCGGACAGCGAGGCCGCCGCCCGGGCCAGCCTCGCAGCCGCCCGGGCCGGGCGCTTCAAGCCTTTCTACGACACCCTGTTCGCCGCCGGCCGGCCCACTCCAGAAGCGCTCGCCAAGACGCGCTCGGCCGTCGGGGTCGCCGGCGAGCTTCCGGCCGCGGTCGCCGACCCGGAACTGGCTAGAAATTTCGAACTCGCCCGCGACATCGAGGCCACCGGAACCCCGACCTTCGTCGTCGGCGACCAGATCCTCCAGGGCGCGGTCGGCTACGAGGCGCTGAAGGAGGCGATCAGGGAGGCGCGGGCGAAGGGCTGAATTGCGTCACCCCAGCGAAGGCTGGGGTCCATGCACACTCGGCATGGATGCCAGCCTGCGCTGGCATGACGGGTCAGGGATGTCGTCCCCGCTTGGAAACGCCTCCTCCACCCGCCATAGTCCTTCCATGCAGCCCTATCTCCAGCTCCTCTCCCGAATCCTCGACGAGGGCGCGGAGCAGCAGGACCGAACCGGTGTCGGCACCCTCTCCGTCTTCGGCCACCAGATGCGCTTCGACCTGGCCGACGGCTTTCCACTGCTCACCACCAAGAAGCTTCATCTGCGCTCGATCATCATCGAATTGCTCTGGTTCCTTCGCGGCGAAACCAACATCGCCTGGCTGAAGGAGAACAGGGTCCGGATCTGGGACGAATGGGCGGACGAGGGCGGCGAGCTCGGCCCGGTCTACGGCAAGCAATGGCGCGACTGGGAAGGGCCGGGGGGAGTCCATGTCGACCAGATCGCCAACCTCATCGACCTCATCAACCGCGACCCCGCCTCGCGGCGCCAGATCGTCTCCGCCTGGAACCCGGCCGAGATCGAGCGCATGGCTTTGGCCCCCTGCCACTGCCTGTTCCAGACCCAGGTCGCCCGAGGACGTCTCAATCTCCAGCTCTACCAGCGGAGCGCCGACGCCTTCCTCGGAGTGCCCTTCAACATCGCCAGCTACGCACTTCTGACCCATATGCTCGCCCAGCAATGCGGGCTCGAGCCGGGCGTGTTCGTCTGGACCGGGGGCGATTGCCATCTTTATTCCAACCATCTCGACCAAGCGAGGCTTCAGCTGACCCGGGAGCCGCGCAAGCTTCCCAAGCTTACGATCCTTCGCCGCCCGGAGGCGATCGACCGCTACGAATATGAGGATTTCGAGATCACCGGGTACGACCCGCATCCGCACATCAAGGCCGAGGTGGCGGTTTGAGCAATTTCGTCATGCCAGCGAAGGCTGGCATCCATACGGAGTCTGCATGGACCCCAGCTTTCGCTGGGGTGACGGGAGAGGGCTAACGTGGCCGATGTCACCATCGTCGTCGCCCGGGCGCGCAACGGGGCGATCGGGCGGGACGGCGGGCTTCCCTGGCGGATCCCGGCGGATCTGAAGCATTTCAAGGCCGTGACCATGGGCAGCGCGATGGTGATGGGGCGAAGGACGTTCGACAGCCTCCCCGGTCTTCTGCCGGGGCGGCGCCACATCGTTCTGACCCGCGACCCCGAATGGCGGGCGCAGGGTGCGGAAGTGGCGCGCACGACTTGCGAAGCCCGCACCCTGGCGGGCGGAGGGCCGGTCTCGGTGATCGGAGGCGCGGAGATCATAAAGCTCTACCTGCCGCTGGCCGACGCGGTCGAGCTTACCGAGGTGCATGCGGAGCCCGAGGCGGACACGTTCCTGCCGGACTTCGAAGCCGAGGACTGGCGAGAGGTGTCTCGCGAGGATCATCCGGCGGAAGACGGCCGCCCCGCCTACAGCTTCGTAAGGCTCGAGCGGAAGAATTAGCCCGCTTTCGTCACCCCAGCGAAGGCTGGGATCCATTCAGACTCGGCATGGATGCCAGCCTGCGCTGGCATGACGCCAGGGACAGGCCCGGGCGACACGGCTATACCCGCCCACGAAGCCGCTGGGGGGGGATCATGCGCAAATTCGTCTACGGGCTGCTCGCCCTCATCGTCGTCGCCGTCGGCGCTTTCCTTCTCTTCGCCCCGGGCATCGTCGAGGGCGGCATGAACAAGGTGGTGGCGACGCCTCTGCCCACGATAAGCGAGCGGGCGAAGGCGCTTCACCCCCGGCTCGCCATCGCCGACATGCATGCCGACACCTTGCTCTGGCAGCGCAGCCTGCTCGACCCCGCCGACCGCGGTCAGGTCGACCTTCCGCGGCTCGAGGCGGGGAATGTCGCGCTTCAGATCTTCTCGTCGGTGACGAAGACTCCCAAGAACCAGAATTACGATTCCAACGGCGCCGACAGCGACAACATCACCCTGCTCGCCGTCGCCCAGCTGCAGCCGCCGCGAACCTGGAGCTCCTTGCTCCAGCGCTCCCTCTGGCATGCCGAGAAGCTTCGGAAGGCCGAGGCGGACTCCGGGGGCCGGCTCAGGATCGTGACGAGGGGCACCGACGTCCGGCGCCTGCTCGCCGACCGGGCGGCCGGCCGCGAGGTGACCGGCGCGCTGCTCTCGATCGAGGGCCTCCAGAATATGGAAGGGCGCTTCGAAAATCTCGGCCGGCTCCACGCCGCCGGCTTCCGGATGGCCGGCCTCGTCCATTTCTTCGACAATGAGGTCGCCGGCTCGATGCACGGGGTGAGGAAAGGCGGGCTGACTCCGCTCGGGCGGCGGGTCGTCAGGGAGATGGAACGGCGCGGGATGATCGTCGACATCGCCCATTCGAGCCACGCCGCCGTCGCCGAAATGCTCGCCATGGCGAAGCGGCCGGTCGTCTCCAGCCATGGCGGGGTGCAGGCGACATGCCGGGTCAACCGCAACCTCACCGACGATGAGATTCGCGGAGTGGCACGCACCGGGGGAATCGTCGGGATCGGCTATTGGGACGCCGCGGTCTGCGACCTCAGGCCCGCCGCCGTCGCCGCCGCCATAGCCCATGTCCGCGACCTCGTCGGGATCGACCATGTCGCCTTGGGATCGGATTTCGACGGCGCGGTGGCCACCGGCTTCGACACGGCCGGGCTGGTCAACGTCACCCAGGCCCTCATCGACCGCGGCTTCACCGACGAGGAGATCGCCAAAGTGATGGGCGGGAATTTGCTGAGGCTTCTGGCGACCTTGCCGTGACCTTGCCTCCCCATGCGCAGCATGGGGAGGGGGACCAGGTGAAACCTGGTGGAGGGGTAGCTGACGCAGGACTCCGAGGACCAGGCGCGAGCCGGCGAAGGCCTGCGCCTTCTACCCCTCCACCACACTTCGTGTGGTCCCCCTCCCCACCGCTTCGCGGCAGGGAGGCAGTTTACCTCCCCCCTCCCCCTCTCCTATAC
>JBAWCC010000121.1:0-9734 GCA_049590095.1 Allosphingosinicella sp.
TCCCCAGGGATTGCGCGGCCCGCCGCCGCCGCCGCCGTCACCGCCGGAACCGTCGCCGCCGGAGGGACCCCAGGGCCCGCCGCGATTTTCATTCAACACGGCGCCGAGACGCGCGCCCCACCCGAAAAATCTTGCCATGAAGCCTTTATAGGTAGCGGCCGGGCGGAAAAACAGTGGCAAGGCCAACGGTAAACCCTATCTGCGCCGAATGAGCGACGAGACCGACCCGCTGGCTGCCGCCCTTTCCTCCGTGACGGAGGCGAAGGGCCGGACCGCCGCGCCTCGGCTCAGGGACGGCGTGGCGAGCCTGGTGCTCGACGTCGGCGGCCTTTCCGCCGAGCGGCGAGCCGCCCTCGAGCGGAATATCCGCGCCGCCCTGGCGCCGGTGCCGGGGGTCCGCGAGGTTCGAATCGCGATGACGGCGGACAAGGCCGCCCGGACCATCGTCGCCGTCGGCAGCGGCAAGGGCGGAGTCGGCAAATCGACCGTCGCGGCGAACCTCGCGATCGCCCTCGCCCGCTCCGGCCGAAGGGTCGGCCTGGTCGACGCCGACATTTACGGGCCGTCCTTGCCCCGGATCATGGGCAATAGCGACCGCCCCGGGCTCAACGAGAAGAGGATCGTCCCGGTCGACGCCTATGGCGTGAAGATGCTGTCGATCGGGCAATTGGTCGAGCCCGGCACCGCTCTGGCCTGGCGCGGCCCGATGATCGCCAGCGCGCTCGGCCAGCTGATGGAAGGGGATTGGGACGATACCGAGCTGATGATCGTCGACCTGCCGCCCGGCACCGGCGACATCCAGATGTCGCTCATCCAGAAGTGGAAGCCGGCCGGAGCGGTGATCGTCTCGACCCCGCAGGACCTCGCCCTGATCGACGCCGCCCGCGCGATCGACCTGTTCCGGAAGATGGATGTGCCCCTGCTCGGACTCGTCGAGAACATGTCGGGCTATGCCTGCCCGCATTGCGGCGAGGTTTCGGACCCGTTCGGTTCGGGCGGGGCCGAGGCGGCGGCGAAGGTGATGTCGATACCGTTCCTCGGCCGGATTCCGCTTACCCTCGCAATCCGCCGCGATTCGGATGCCGGCGTCCCGCCTGCGGCGGGGGTGGGCGTCGAAGCCGACGCCTTCGCCGCCATTGCCAAGAGACTGCTGGAGCGCGTCTTGGCCGCTTAGCGATGACTTGACCCGCTCCAATTGACGGTTATGCAAACAGGATGGCCAGACCGCGTCGAATCTCCGCTGGCAGGGACGATGAGCGTTCGCCGCCTTGGTGGGCGCTGCCCGCGCTGTCGGTCAGTCTGGCTGCGCTGGTCACGGGCTCGTTTGGGCTGACCGGCCAATGGTTGATCAGCAAGGCGCAGGGCATGGAACGCCAATGCGCTCTAGCGCAGCTGGTCGTTGGAGACGAGGCGCTCAATCCTGCGTTGAGCGTGGCGGACCGAAGGCGTACAACTTCAGCCGCCGATGCCCGGCTGCTGCGATGCCTGGGAGAATGAAGATGGAATGGCTCTGGCTTGCGATGATATTTCTCGGCGTCGCCGGCTCCACATACTCATTTCTGATCCTTCGCCAGGAGTATCGCGAGCCGCGATAGCAGCGCCCTCTACTTGGATTCGCTCATGCCCCTCACCCGCGACGAAGACCTGTACGAACTGCTCGCATCCACCCGAACGATCGCGATGATCGGCGCCTCCGACCGGCCCGACCGGCCGAGCTACGGAGTGATGCGCTTTCTCCAGGATTGGGGCTATCGGGTGCTTCCGGTGAACCCGCAGATCACCGGCGAGCATGTCCATGGCGAATATGTCTGGCGCGAGCTTTCGCAGATCGGGGAGCCGATCGACATGGTCGACATCTTCCGCCGCCCCCAGGCCGCCGGCGAGGCGGTCGACGAGGCGATCGCCGCCGGGGCGAAGTCGGTCTGGCTGCAGATCGGAGTGATCAACGAGGAAGCCGCCGCCCGAGCCGAGGCCGCCGGGCTCAAGGTGGTGATGAACCGCTGCCCGAAGATCGACATCCCGAGGCTGGGGGTGCCGCGGGCGGGATGATCCGTCGTCCCGGCGAAAGCCGGGATGCCGTCGACCGGGTTGCGCCCTAATGACCCGGGGCACCGGCCTTCGCCGGGGTGACGGCTTTCTTCGCCGCGAACCGCATACCCTCGAGCGCCGACCTGGATCCTCCCATCATCTTCACCCTCCGCTTGGGAAAATCGACCGAGACCCGGTCGAACAGCCGAAGCGCATCCATTCCGAGCAGCAAGGCCGGCCGCCTGGACAGGCCCAGCTTGGCGAACGGATGGGCGTCCGCGAACGCGACCGGCATGTCGAAAATGTCGATCCCGCCGAGCCGGATACGCTTCACGACCGTCCGGTCGGCCGCAATCTCTCCACCGGTGACGCTCTGCAGGCTGATCGGAACCGTCGCACGCAGCCGTCCCTTCTTTTCGAGCTTGCGCCGCAGGACGTTGTTGGCGATGGTCGTCTGAGCTCCGGTGTCCAGGACCACCCATACCTTCTGCCCGTCGACCGAGGCGTCGACCATCACGAGGTGACCGAGCCGGTTGCGGGCGGTGATCACGATGGTGTCGGACGGCCAGGCCTCCTCCCGCCGGTGGCTGTTCACGACCGTCATCTGCTGCCGGACGAAATCGAACGACACCCGCTGGGACTGAAGCGCATCGACGCCCAATATGCCTTCGGCGCCGATATGACGCCGCTGAAACGCCGGGGCGTGGATGTCGCGAATGCTTCGGCCGCCGACTTCCAGCGCCGGAATGAGCACGGTCTGGATCTGGCTGACCTCGGTGACGCTGTGGAGCCGGGCCCGCCGGCCGAGGCCGAGCTGCAGGTCGCGCGCCAGCTCCGCTGCGATCGACGTCCGCTCGGCCCCCGTGTCGACGACGAAAGCAAAGGGTCCGCGGCTGCCTATGTTGATCGGAACGGTCATCCGGGCCCAACGGTCGTCCTCGGTGCCAAGGACGACGCCCTCTTCGCTTTCGGCATCCGCCGGGACCGCAGCCGGGCCGGGAACGGGGGCAGGCGCGGGACCCGGCGGCGTCTGCTGGCTGAGCGGAGCCGCCCCCCCCAGGGCGGTGGCGGCGAGAAACAGTGCGAGCGACCGAAGCTTCATGGGTGATCCTCCTTCCGCCCTCTTAGCAGGCGCGCGGCCGGAACTGAAACGGGCGCTGCGAAGGAGGGGGGCCGTGCGACGAAGGATCGATGCCCCCCGGCGAAGGCCGGGGAGCAATCAGACCAGATCCATGGCCCGGTCGCGCAGCCGCTCGACCGCCTCCGGGTGGATCCCGGGTGTCGCGACCAGCACTCCGAACGCCTCCCCGCTGGCGCTGTTGAAGGCGAGCGGCTGGCCGAGGGCGCCGCTCACGGTCGCACCCGCTTCGGCGGCGATCAGGGCCGCCGCGGCGATGTCCCACTCGAATCCCCATCTGAGCGTCGCGACGAGATCGGCCTCGCCCGCCGCGACGAGGGCGATTCGAAGTGCGATCGAATTGGGCCTGGCGACGGCGACGAGATCCCGATCCGCCTCGGGCAGCTGGTCGGCCGGAACCCGGGCCCCGGCCAGCTCCCGCCGATCGCTGACCCGAAGCGGCTCGCCGTTCCGCCGGGCGCCGCCGCCCTTGCGGGCCGTCCAATGCTCGCCCCTGGCCGGCGCATCGAGGACTCCGAGCAGCGGAGTGCGTTCTTCGACCAGTGCCACCGAAACGCACCAGCCCGGACGCCCGCGCAAATAGTCGCGAGTGCCGTCGATCGGATCGACCACCCAGAGCCTCGGCCGCTCCATACGGTCGGAAGCGTCGAGCGTCTCTTCGGATAGCCAGCCTGCCTCGGGATCGAGGGCGGTCAGGCGCTCGCGCAGAAAGGCGTCCACCTCCAGGTCGATGTCGCAGACGGGGTTGCCGGGCGACTTCTCCCACCGCTGGAAATCGCCGCCGGACCGTCCGGCGGCAATTCCTCCGGCCTCGCGGACGATTGCCGAGACGGCTTCAAGCACCGGCCACCGTCATCCCGTCGATGCGAAGCGTCGGGACATTCGCCGTGTAGCGAAAGTCGAGATCGTCCGCCGGGACCAGCCGGGCGAACATGTCGAGCAGATTGCCGGCGATGGTGATTTCCTCGACCGGCGGGCCGAGCCTGCCCTTCTCGATGAGGAAGCCCGAGGCCCCGCGGCTATAGTCGCCGGTGACCGGGTTGACGCCCTGTCCGATCAGCTGGGTGACATAGATTCCGTGCTCGACCTCGCCGATCAGCTGCCCGGCCGTCAGCCGCCCCGGCTCCATATGGACGTTGGTGACGCCGACGCTCGGCGCCCCCGAGCTTCGAGTGGCGTGGCCGGTCGGCGCGCGCCCGAGCTGGCGGGCGGAGGCGCTTTCGAGCAGCCAGCCGGTCAGCCTTCCGGCCTCGACGAGGTTCAGGGGCCGGGTCGGCAGGCCCTCGCCGTCGAACGGCTTCGAGCGAAGGCCGCGAAGCCGGTGCGGGTCGTCGCGGATCGTGACGTCCTCGCCGAACAGCCGCTCCCCCTCCTTGTCGAGCAGGAAGCTGGTCCGGCGGGTGATCGAAGGCCCGCCGATCGCGGACATCAAATGGCCGAGCAGGGAATTTCCGACCCGCGGGTCGAACAGCACGGGCATGGTTCCGCTCGGCAGCTTGGCGGGACGAAGCCGGGCTGCGGCGCGCTCCCCGGCGCGGCGGCCGAGCGTCTCGGGATCGTCGAGATCCGAATAATGGCGAACGCTGTGATAGTCGTAGTCGCGCTGCATCTCGCTGCCTTCGCCCGCGATCAGGCTGGCCGAGGAGGAATAGCTCGTCGTCGAATAGCCGCGGTTGAAGCCGTGGCTGGTGGCAAGGGCGAAGAGGCTCCGGCCGGCGCTGACCCCCGCGCCTTCGCTGTTGGTGATCCCGGCGACCTTTCTCCCGGCATCCTCGATCGTCAGGGAAAGCTCCTTCAGCTCGAGCGGCGAAGGATCGGCGTCATCGTCGCCGTCGACGTCGGGGCCCCGGTCCCGCATCAGCATCTCCTCCGGCGCAAGGCCGGACCAGGGGTCCTCGGGCGCCTCGCGGGCCATGGCCGCCGCCCGTTCGACGAGCGCGGTCAGCGCCTCGTCCGACAGATCGGACGACGAGACGCTCGCCGAGCGGCTTCCGACGAAGAGGCGCAACGAAACGGTCTCCGCCTCGTGGCGGGCGACGTCCTCGAGCTCGCCGAGCCGAACCTGAACCGAGGTCGAGGCATTGGCGTAATAGACGGCGTCGGCGGCGTCGGCACCGGCCCGAGCGGCACGCTCGACCAGCGCGGCGGCGCGCGCCTCGGCTTCCTGGATACTCAGCATCCATTCCACCTAGGGTGGATAGCCGGCGAAATCTAGGAGGTGCCGACGACCAGGCAGGCGAGAAACAGGATGAAGCCGGCCATCCGGTTCGAGCGGAATTTGGCCAGAGCGTCGCCGCCGTCGTCCGGACGAAGCTTCGCCGCCTGCCAGCCGAGATGCGCCGCCATCGGCAGAAGGGCGATCAGTGCGAGGCCGTCGGGCCGGACCCGCCACAGCGCGACTGCCCACAAGGCCAGGGCGATCGCGTAGCAGGCCGCGACCCCTGTCCTGGCATGTCTGCCGAGGGCGAGCGCCGAGGATTTCACTCCGACCAGCGAGTCGTCCTCCCGGTCCTGGAGAGCGTAGATCGTGTCGTAGCCGACCACCCAGAAGACCGACCCGGCCCAAAGGATGAACGGGGCGAGGTCGAGTTCGCCGCGCACCGCCGGCCAGCCGACCAGCGCGCCCCAGGAGAAAACGAGGCCGAGCCAGGCCTGCGGCCACCAAGTGATCCGCTTCATGAACGGATAGGCCGCGACCGGCGCGAGGCTGGCGAGCGCCACGATCTGCGCCGTCCGCCCGAGCTGGAGCAGCACAACGAGCCCGATCAGGCAGAGCATGACCAGCAGGACCGAGGCCCCGCGCAGGCTCGCCCGGCCGCTGGCGAGGGGCCGGAGCCGGGTGCGCTCGACCCTGGAGTCGAGGTCTCGATCGACGATGTCGTTCCAGACGCAGCCGGCGCTTCGCATCGCCCAGGCGCCGAGCGCCAGCCAGAGGATCAGTGCGAGGCCGTTCGGCCCGAGTCCGGCCAGCGCCACGCTCCAGGCGCAAGGCCAGAAGAGCAGCCAGGCCCCGATCGGCCGGTCGAGCCTCATCAGCGAGGCGTAAGGGCGAAACGCCCCAGGCAAGGCGCCGATCAGGCCGCTACGTTCGGAATCGGGGACGATGTCTTCATTCATGGTCACGCGGCGCAGCTTGAACTAGGGGGAAGCATGCCCGCAACCCCCGCCTGGCCGCCGTCGAGCCTGCCTCGCCTGTTCGTCGAGCAGGCGCTGGCGGAAGGAGCCACCCTCACCCTCGACGGCGCCCCCGCCAATTATCTCGTCAACGTGCTCCGTCTCGGCCCGGGCGCCGAGGTCAAGCTGTTCGACGACCGCAGCGGGGAATGGCTCGCCGAGATCGCCGAAGCGGGCAGGAAAAGGGTCGGCCTCGCCGTCACCCGGCATCTCCGGCATCGCGAGCCCGTCCCCGACCTGTGGCTCCTCTTCGCCCCGATAAAGCGCGGCCGGATCGACTGGCTGGTGGAGAAAGCCACCGAGCTCGGGGTCGCGCGCCTCGTTCCGGTCGTCACCCGCCGGACGATCGTCGATCGCCTCAACCTCGACCGTCTCCGGGCCCATATCGTCGAAGCCGCCGAGCAATGCGAGCGAACCGCGCTCGCCGAGCTGGCCGAGCCGCAGAAGCTCGGCGCCCTGCTCGCCGCCTGGCCAGAGGAGCGAATTCTGTACTTCGCAGATGAGACCGGGGGAGAGAAGCTGGCCGCCGAGCCCGGTCCGGCCGCCATTTTGATCGGCCCGGAAGGCGGCTTCACGGATGACGAGCGGACCGCGATCCGCGCCTTGCCTCAGGCGCGGCCGATCAGCCTCGGCCCCCAAATCCTGCGCGCCGACACCGCGGCTCTGGCGGCGGTGGCGGTGTGGATGAGTTCGGCGGGAGACTGGCAAAATTCCTCCCCGCGTTTTCGCGGGGAGGGGGACCGCGCGTAGCGCGGTGGAGGGGTCCTTACAGCGCCGGAAGACCCCCTCCACCAGGCTTCGCCCGACGGCTGCTGCGCAACCGGTTCCGGCTCTCGGCATGCCCCCGGCATGCCGACCCACCTACACCCCCCTCCCCGGCAAATACCGGGGAGGAATGAGGGCTGGCGGCTTCTTGCGGCCACAGCTAGGGGGCGACGATGACGACCCGGACCGAGACCGCCCGACTGGACCCGCCTATCGAGAGCCGCGACGACCTGCTGGCGCCCTTCGTCAAGGGCGAGAAGCCGGACAGCGCCTGGCGGATCGGAACCGAGCATGAGAAATTCGTCTACCGCCGCTCCGACCATCGCGCGCCTTGCTACGACGAGCCGGGGGGAATCCGAGACCTGCTCGCCGAGCTGACCGAGTTCGGTTGGGAGCCGGTCGAGGAGGGCGGCAAGGTCATCGCGTTGTCGGGCAAGGACGGCAATGTCAGCCTCGAGCCGGCGGGACAGCTCGAGCTGTCGGGCGCGGCGCTCGAGAACCTGCATCAGACCTGCGCCGAGGCCGGCCGCCATCTCGACCAGGTCAAGAAGGTCGGCGAGAAGCTCGGCCTCGGCTTCCTCGGCCTCGGCATGTGGCCCGACAAGAGCCGCGCCGAGCTGCCGCGGATGCCCAAGGGCCGCTACGAGATTATGCTCCGCCACATGCCCAGGGTCGGCAAGCTCGGCCTCGACATGATGCTTCGGACCTGCACCATCCAGGTCAATCTCGACTATGGCTCCGAAGCCGACATGGCGCAGAAATTCCGGGTCGGTCTCGCCCTCCAGCCGCTCGCCACCGCGCTCTTCGCCAACTCGCCCTTCACCGAAGGCAGGCCCAACGGCTTCCTCTCCTTCCGAAGCCACATCTGGTCCGACACCGATCCGCACCGCACCGGAATGCTGCCCTTCGTCTTCGAGGAGGGCTTCGGCTACGAGCAATATATCGACTATGCGCTCGATGTGCCGATGTACTTCGTCTACCGCGACGGCCGCTACATCGACGCCGCCGGCCTGAGCTTCCGCGACTTTCTCAGGGGCGAGCTCTCGGTCCTGCCCGGTGAGAAGCCGCGCCATTCCGACTGGACCGACCATCTCTCCACCGCCTTCCCCGAGGTGCGGCTGAAGAGCTTCCTCGAGATGCGCGGCGCCGACGGCGGTCCCTGGAGCAAGATCTGCGCGCTGCCCGCTTTGTGGGTCGGCCTGCTCTACGACCGGACCGCGCTCGACTCCGCCTGGGACGAGGTCAAGGCTTGGCCGCTGGACGAGCGCCAGCGCCTTCGCGACGAGGTGCCCAAGCTCGGTCTCGCCGCCCGAACCCCCGCGGGCGAGCCGCTCCGCGACCTCGCCGCCCGGATCCTCTCCATCGCCGAGCGCGGCCTCAACGCCCGAGCCCGACTCAACGGCGCCGGCGATAGCGAAAGCGGTTTCCTCGACCCGCTGCGCGAGACGGTCGCCCGCGCAATGACGCCGGCGGAGATGCTGCTCCAGCGCTACCATGGAGAGTGGGCGGGCGACGTCTCGCGCGTCTACGAGGAAATGAGCTTCTAGTTGTTCCCCGGCGAAGGCCGGGGCCCAGCGGCACCGACCCAGCGCCTGGGTCCCGGCCTTCACCGGGAAGCAGGGGACAATGGAGAAGGAACCGATGACCGAGCTTCGCACCCTCTACCCCCCGATCGAGCCCTATGAGACCGGCCGTCTGGACGTCGGCGACGGGCACAGCCTCTATTGGGAACGCTGCGGAACGCCGGGCGGCAAACCGGCGGTCTTCCTTCACGGCGGCCCCGGCGCCGGCTGCGGCCCGGACCATCGCCGCCAGTTCGATCCGGCGCGCTACGACATCCTGCTCTTCGACCAGCGCGGCTGCGGCCGCTCCACGCCCCATGCCTCGCTGGAGGCCAACACCACCTGGCACCTGGTCGACGATATCGAGCGGCTTCGCGAGAATGCGGGCTTCGAGCGCTGGATGGTGTTCGGCGGCTCCTGGGGCTCGACCCTCGCTCTCGCTTATGCCGAAACCCACCCGGAGCGGGTCACCGAGCTTGTGCTTCGAGGAATCTTCACCTTCCGGCAGACCGAGCTCGACTGGCTCTATTTTTACGGCGCGTCGGAAGTGTTTCCGGACAAGTGGCGGGATTTCCTCGCCCCGATACCCGAGGGGGAGCGCGACGATCTCGTGGCGGCCTATCGGCGGCGCCTGACCGGCGACGATCCGCAGACCCGGCTCGCCGCCGCCAAGGCGTGGAGTCAGTGGGAGGCGGAAACCGTCACCCTGCTGCCCAGCCCGGCCACCATCGCCCAGCACACGGGCGACGATTTCGCGGTCGCCATCGCCCGCATCGAGAACCACTATATGGCCAATCGCGGCTGGCTGGAGGAAGGCCGGCTGATCGCCGACGCCGGCCGGCTGAAGGACATTCCCGGAGTGATCGTCCAGGGCCGCTACGACATGTGCACCCCGCCGTCCGCCGCCTGGGACCTGCATCAGGCCTGGCCCGAGGCGAAGCTGGAGATCGTCCACGGCGGCCATCTGTTCAGCGAGCCGGAAGTTCTGGACGGGCTGATAAGGGCCAGCGACGAATTCGCGAGCTGATTTGCCTCCCTGCCGCGAAGCGGTGGGGAGGGGGACCACC
>JBAWCC010000122.1:0-1665 GCA_049590095.1 Allosphingosinicella sp.
CGTTTCCCGGCTATGGCCGGGATCCAGCCTGCTTGAGCTACTGGGGCCCCGGCCTTCGCCGGGGAGCGAAAGCTTGCGGGTGGATTGTCCGCCCCGCTCTGGCTAAGGCGCGGGCTTCGAATTGAAAGGAGAAACATGCGCCCATCCGGACGCGCGCCCGACCAGATGCGGGAGATCGTGATGGAGGCGGGCTTTACCCGTCATGCCGAGGGGAGCTGCCTGATCAGCTTCGGCGACACCCGGGTGCTGTGCACCGCCTCGGTCGAGCAGAGCCTTCCGCCCTGGCTTCGAGGCAAGGGCAAGGGCTGGGTGACGGCCGAATATGGAATGCTTCCGCGAGCCACCCATACGAGAGGGCGCCGCGAGGCGGCTTCGGGCAAGCAATCCGGCCGGACCCAGGAGATCCAGAGGCTGATCGGCCGCTCGCTTCGCGCCGTCGTCGACCTGGCTGCGCTGGGCGAGCGCCAGATCACGGTCGATTGCGACGTCATCCAGGCCGACGGCGGGACCCGCACCGCAGCCATTTCGGGCGGCTGGGTGGCGCTCAGGATCGCGGTCGACGGGTTGCTCCGGCAGCAGCTCCTCACGGTGGATCCGATCCGCCAGAAGATCGCCGCGGTGAGCTGCGGGATCCACGGCGGGGCGGCCGTGCTCGACCTCGATTACGAGGAGGATTCGACCGCCGGCGCCGACGGTAATTTCGTCCTGACCGGTGACGGCAACATCGTCGAGGCGCAGGTCACCGCCGAAGGCGAGACCTATGACGAGGAAGGCCTGCTCCGCCTCCTCCGCCTCGCCCGGATCGGCTGCGGCGAGATTTTCGCGGCCCAGGACCGGGCGACCGGGCGGTGAGGAAGCTCCAGCCGGGCAAGCTGGTCATCGCCAGCCACAACGAAGGCAAGGTGCGCGAGATCCGCGACCTGCTCGGGCCCTATGGAGTCGAGCCGGTGTCGGCGGCCGAGCTCGATCTTCCCGAGCCCGACGAAATCGGAACCACCTTCATCGACAATGCCGATCTGAAGGCGCGCGAGGCGGCCGATCTTTCCGGCCTTCCCGCGCTCGCCGACGACAGCGGCCTGTGCGTCGAGGCGCTCGAGGGGCGGCCGGGAATCTTCTCGGCGCGCTGGGCGCTTGCCGCCGATCCGCTCGTCGCTCCCGTCGCGGGACCCGGCGAGGTCGAGGGGCCGCGCGATTTCGGCCTGGCGATGCGCCGGGTGTGGCAGGAGATCGAGGCGCTCGGACCGGAAGCGAGCCGAAACGCCCATTTCGTCTGCGCCCTGGCGGTGTGCTGGCCCGACGGGCGAAGCGAGTGGTTCGAAGGCCGGGTCGAAGGGACCCTGGTCTGGCCGCCGCGCGGCGACAGAGGCTTCGGCTACGATCCGATCTTCGTTCCGGCCGGGCACGACGTCACCTTCGGCGAGATGGACCCGGCCGAGAAGCACCGGATCAGCCACAGGGCGGACGCCTTCGGCAAGCTGGTGGCGGCGCTGTTGTGAACAAGCCCCTCCCCTTCAGGGGAGGGGTTGGGGTGGGGCAGGTGCCGACGCCGAGGCCCCGGACATTCCCCACCCCCGGCCCCTCCCCTGAAGGGGAGGGGGGAATCGCCCTCTACGTCCACTGGCCGTTCTGCGTCTCCAAATGCCCCTATTGCGACTTCAACAGCCA
>JBAWCC010000123.1:0-26841 GCA_049590095.1 Allosphingosinicella sp.
CCGAAGTTGCGCCTGCGACGGAGACCGTCGAGGGTGAGCAGCTGCGCGGCGGCTGGATCATTCCGCTGATCGCGCTCATCGCGATCATCCTCGGCATCTGCGCCGCGACCGACGTCTGCGGCGGCGACGACGACGATCTGCCCACCAGCCCGTAAGCTGAAGCAGACCGTTTTCTTCACTGAAATCGAAATGACCGGACGAAGTTCAGCTTCTTCCGGTCATTTTCATGTCTGAGATACGGCATTCTACAGCTTGCCGGTAGGCGTGGGCCGTTCCGCCAATAGCCGTATAGCATTGCACCCGAGGCCGGGCGCCTTCGCGAACCTCCTGAAATAAATAGCCATTTCGGATCATTCCGCCACAGGCTGTCGCTTTTCCACCACAGGCTGCCCCTATCTCTCGGCGCGCCTGAACCAAATGCCTGTCGTGGCGTTCGGGTCAGGCTTCGTAAACCATTCAAGGGATAGGAAGCGCAGGGGTTTTCAATCGGGTGATCCTTTTCGAGGGTAGACAGTCTCGGGATCCCCGATTAGGTAAAGCCTGAAATCGAGAGATCAGGGCTCGAGACTAAAGGGAGAAGCTGACGTGCGTTTCAAGGGACTAATTGCTGCGACCGCTTCGGTTGCTTTGATCGCTACGCCGACGATGGCGGCGGCGCAGGCCACCTCGGCCGCCGTCCGCACCGCCGAAGTTGCGCCGGCGACGGAGACCGTCGAGGGTGAGCAGCTGCGCGGCGGCTGGATCATTCCGCTGATCGCGCTCATCGCGATCATTCTCGGCATCTGCGCCGCGACCGACGTCTGCGGCGGCGACGACGACGATCTGCCCACCAGCCCATAAGGGCTCGGCTGGGACGTTCGCTGCGTCTTGAGTTTCTGGCCGGATGAAGACAGTCTTCATCCGGCCATTTTCTTGTCCTGCGCAAAAGGTTGCCGTCGTGCGTGAAAGGCCCCGCCCGCGCCGTCGAACGGCCCGCTTCACCTTCTTTCTCTCGCTTGCCGCGCTCGCCGGGGAGCCGGTCCGGGCGGGCGCCCAGCCTGAGTTCGTCGCCACCGCGCCCGTCGAGGCGGCGGCCTCCACCACCTTGCGGAAGGACGATTTGCGAGTCGCGCTCGTCGCCTACCGGCTGGCGCTCGCCGGCTCCGCCCTGTGCACCGACCGTCATCCGCTCACCGGGATGCTTTTCCACCACCTTGCCGAATATGAGCCGGGCGACCGGCCGTTGATGGTCGCCCGCTACGGCCTCGACCGCGGCCCCGGAATTCTGACCGTGCTTGCCGACACCCCCGCCGCGCGCGCCGGCCTGATCGCGGGCGACGTCCTGCTCGCGGTCAACGGGCGGCCGCTGCCGACAGGGGCCTCGGTTGCGGCGGAGCGCAAGCGGCAGAAGTGGCGCCGCCTCGCGGACGAAGCGGAATCCGAGCTGGAAGCGGCGCTTCGCCGAGGCCCCGCCGACCTTCGGATCCTGCGCGAAGGGCGGGAAATTCCGATTCGCCTCGGCTCGCTTCCCGCCTGCTTGGGCCGGGTGCGGCTCGCCCGATCGACCCAGGTCAACGCCTTCGCCACCGGGCGGTCCGTGGTGATGACGACTGCGATGCTCAAATTCCTGAGCAGCGACGAGGAGCTCGCCGTCGTTCTCGGCCACGAGCTCGCGCACAACATCTTCGGCCACCGCCAGATGCGCGACGAGGAGGGAATCCTGCGCGGCCTCGGCCTCAAGCCGAGCGCCGTCTGGAAGCGCGAGGAAGCCGCCGACCGATTCGGGCTCAGGCTGATGTCGGCGGCGGGCTACGATCTCGACGCCGCCATCCCCTTCTGGCGCCGCTATCTCGGCAAATATGACTGGTTCCCGCAAATCTTTCGAAGCCACCCCAGCCTGGGGGCGAGAGAGCGGATCGCGACGGAGGAAATAGCGGCCATCCGGAGAGAGAAAGCGGGGCTTTAGCTTGCCTCCTCATGCGCAGCATGGGGAGGGGGACCAGGCGAAGCCTGGTGGAGGGGTAATAAGCGCGGAACCGGAGGATCGAGCGCGAGATGGCGGAAGCCTGCGCCTTCTACCCCTCCACCACCCTTCGGGTGGTCCCCCTCCCCATCTGGCGATGGGGAGGCAATTCCTAAACCAAGGTCCTCAGCGACCAGAGCTCCGGGAACGCGCGCTTGCCCAGAGTGGACTGGAGATAGGCTACGCCGGCCGTCCCCCCCGTCCCCCGCTTGAGCCCGATGATCCGTTCCACGGTCACGACATGCTTGTGCCGCCAGGTCGCCAGCGAATCGTCGATGTCGACCAGCTTCTCGGCGAGCTGGTAGAGCGCCCAGTGCCGCTCCGGCTCGCGATAGACCTGGGCCCAGGCGGCCTCCACCGCCTCGCTCGGGCGATAAGGCTGGCTCCAGTCGCGGTCGAGGACGTCGCCCGGAAGGTCCAGTCCGGCTCGGGCCGCCGCGCGATTGGCCTCGTCCCACAGGCCCGGCTGGTGAAGCGCATCGAGCAAGGCGGCGTAGGGACCGCTGCCCTCCTCCTGGAACTTGAGATGACCTCCGTCCTTGAGGCCGAGCCGATATTCGAACTCGCGGAACTGGGCGGACTGGAAGCCGGAGCTGGAGCCGAGCACGGCCCGGAAGCTGGTATAATCGAAGGGCGTCATGGTCGCCAGCACGTCCCAGCTCAGCGTCATCACCGCCTGGATCCGGGATACGCGGGAAAGCGCCTTGTGGACTTCGATCAGCCGGTCTTGCCGGATCATGTCGAGCGACAGCTTGAGCTCGTGGACGATCTGCTTGAGCCACAGCTCCTTGGTCTGATGGATGATGACGAACAGCATCTCGTCATGATGGCTCGAGACCGGATGCTGCGCGGAGAGGAGCTGGTCGAGCGAAAGATAGCCGCCATAGGTCATCGAGGCGGGCGTGTCGGTCATCCCTTCAGCTGCGGGTCGAGAAGACGGACTGGCGCCCCGCCGAGTCGAAGGCGAACACCTTGTAAGGCTGGCGGTGGTCGTGGCCGACGTCCATGCCCGGCGATCCGGCCGGCATGCCCGGCACGGCCAGGCCTTTGACACCCTTTCGCCGGGAGGCGATCAGCCGCTTGACGTCCTCGGGCGGAACATGGCCCTCGACGACCACGCCTTGGATCAGGGCGGTATGGCAGGATTGCAGCCCGGCCGGAACGCCCTGGGCCTTCTTCACCGCCGCCATGTTGGGAGCGTCGACCACCGGCAGCTTCCTTCCGAACGCAGCCTCGATCCGTTTCGCCCATTCGAGGCAGCAGCCGCAGCCGGAATCGCGCCACATCACATAGCCCGCCGGGGCCGCGGCTTCGGCCGCACCGGGCAGGAACGGCAGCGCCGCGGCTCCCCCGATGAAGCCGACCATCGTCCGCCGGTCGATCATAATCCCGCTCCTCACAAAGGCTCCGCGCCGGAAACCGGGTCGGCGGCCGAAAGCGCCGCCGGGATCCGCGTCGAATGCTGCACGTCGCGGACCTCGATGTCGAGATCAAAGGTATCGACTCCGCAGCCCCGGCCGGCCTGCTCCGCGGAGACGATCCTGGCGCGCGGATCGGTCACCGATCCGGCCGATTCGCCTGGGCCGGGGAGCTCAGAGGAGCCGCGCCGGCATCGGATGCGATTTCGTTCGGCCTCGGCCTTGCGATCAGGCGCCGAACCCCCGCGAGAACCGAGAAGCGGTGATAATACCAATCGAACAGGAGTTCGCCTCCGCTGGCATTCAGGGTGTGCGGTCCGAAACGCCCCTCCAGCCGAAGCTCGCCGACCCTCGACTCCTCGAACGTGGTGGGGTCAAGGCGATCGATCCTGAAGAGATGTAGCCCGTTCCCGTACTGACGCGCGTTCCGCTGCCCCCAACGGAAAAGGCCGGCGGGGTTTTCGAATAAGGCACCGCCCATCCGCGAGCCCTCAGGCGAGATTCGGATCGGAGACGCCGGATGCGGCTCGAATTCGTCGGTCAGCCGCGCGGCATGCCACAAGCGCAAGACTCCCGGGCCCTCGGCCAGGTCATTTGCGAACAGATAGAATCGCCCCTCGTGCCGGAGCAGGGTCGGATCGATCAGCCGAGCGCCACCCGCTATTCGCAACCCTCCGACGTCGACCAGCTTGCCGCCCTGGTCGGTGTAGAGCCTCGGCTCCGACCATTCGCAGATTTCCGGCAGCACCATCTGCTTGCCTTCGTGGAGGAAGGTGAAGGGGTAGGACACGTGACCCCGATCGGCCAGAACGGTCTCTGCCCGGCCCTCATTCCAGAGCAGGAGATCGGCGCGGCCCGTGCTGCCTCGGAGCGCCTCGACCAGAATGCCGGGCGGATCGATGCTGAAAAAGGGATCCGCGTAGAACCGGTAGCCCTTCGCGATCGGAAGCGTGCGCCAGCTGCCGTGGGCTGGAAAGTCGGACGCCACAAGCCGGTCGAGCCGGTCCTCGTCGAACCTTGCAAGCGAAACCTGCCAGCCTTTCTCGAGGAAGGCGCCGTAGGCAAGGCGTTCGATCTTTCGCAGGAGCATGCGGATCAGGAACCGGAGGACCAGTCCGTTCGAGGGCAGGCGATAGTTGCGGCCGGCCGGATCCTTGGGCAGATAGGCGCCCGCGATCGCGTTCTTCACCGCTTTGTCGAGCAGCAGCGGTGAGGCGGAATAAGCTTCGACCAGCGTCGCCTTGTACGAGTGCGGGCGAACGGTCGTTTCCGCGAACGCAACGACACGGCCGGCATCCAGGCGGTTGCTCAGCACCTGAATCATTTGGCCGAGCACCGGGGCGTCGTTCAGAATTTCATAAAAGCCGGCCGGGCGGCCACGATAATGCTCGGGATCGCCGTGATGATAGGAAAGGATCGGAGCCGGCAGCGCGTCCGGGCCGGGAACCCGAAGCAAACCCATTCCGAACTTGAGGATGACGTCCGGCCTGCGATCCCGAAGCCAATCCACCACATGCTTCGGAAAGCTCTGCCATGCCCCGTCATAGTCGGACTCGAACTCGAGCATCGTCCCGATCTTCGGCGTCGCTGCGGAGAGAGGCACCCCGCGAGTCATTCGATTTTTGATCGAGACCAGGTTGAGGAGGTAATAAAGCCAGTGCCGGCGCAGGCTGCGGCGACTCCGGCCGTTCGTGCAGCTGAGCACGTCTATCTCGGTGCAGCCGTTCAAGGCGTTGAGCGCGTCCAGCTGGAATCGGGAAACCGAAGTCCCATCCACGATCACAACGACGCGCAATTCAGCCCCACTCCGCAAACGCCGCCGCGACTAGATCAAATCCGTCGAAAGGAACAGCTAAATCCGCTCGGCGCTGGAGACGACGTCGGCGGCCCGAACCGCCGCCAGGATGCGCATCAGATGCTGCACGTCGTGCACCTCGATGTCGAGATGGAAGGTGTGGAAGCTGCCGTCGCGACTGGCCTGCTCCATCGAGACGATATTGGCGCCGTGCCGGCCGAGGATCCCGGCGATCACGGCGAGCGAGCCAGGCTCGTTCTTGATGACGATGCACAGGCGCGCCGTTCCGCCGTCCGATTCGTCGCCCCAGGCGAGGTCGAGCCAGTCGGCATCGACTCCGTCGGCGAGGCTGTCGCAGCCGATGACATGGACCTCGATCTCGGTCCCTTCGCGCCTGAGGCCGACGATCCGGTCGCCGGGAATGGGGTGGCAGCATTCGGCGAGCTGGAAGGCGACTCCGGGAGTCAGGCCCTTGATCGAGATTGCGGTGCGCTGGGGCGGCGGCTTGACGCCCTCCTTGCCGGTCGAGCCCGGGATCAGGGCCTCCATCACCGCGACGTCGCTGACCCGCTTCAAGGCGATCGCCTCCATCAAGGCGGCGTCGTCGTTGAAATGGAGCCGCTTCAGGGCCTCGGTGATCGCTTCCCAGCCGAGCGGCTGGGGCAGGCGCTGAACGATCTCGTCGAAGATCTTGTGGCCGAGCTGAATCGTTTCCTCGCGCTCCTTCGACTTCACGAACCGGCGGATCTTGGCGCGCGCCTTGCCTGTGACGACGAAGCTCAGCCAGCCCGGCTGCGGATGCTGGGCCTTGGAGACGAGGATCTCGACCTGGTCGCCATTTTCGAGCGGCGTGCGCAGCGGCATCACCCGGCCGTTGATCTTGGCGCCGACGGTCTGGTCGCCGAGATCGGTGTGGACGGCATAAGCGAAATCGACCGGGGTCGCGCCCTTGGGCAGCTGGATCAGCTCGCCTTTGGGGGTGAAGGCGAAGATCCGGTCCTGGTACATCGCCATTCTTGTATGTTCGAGCAGCTCCTCCGCGGATCCCGCATGCTCGAGTATCTCGAGCAGATCGTCGATCCAGGGGTGCTGGGTTTCCGCACCCTCCTCCTCTCCTTCCTTATAGGCCCAGTGGGCGGCGAGGCCGTGCTCGGCGGTGGCGTGCATCTCCCGAGTTCGGATCTGGATCTCGATCCGCATCTGCTCGTCGTGGATGACGGTGGTGTGGAGCGACTTGTAGCCGTTGCGCTTGGGAGTGGAGATGAAGTCCTTGAAGCGTCCGGGCACCACCGGCCAGCGCTGGTGGATGAGGCCGAGCGTCCGATAGCAATCCTCGACGGTCCCGACGATCGCCCGGAAGGCCATCACGTCGGACAATTGCTCGAAGCTGACGTGCCGCTCGGCCATCTTGCGCCAGATCGAATAAGGATGCTTCTCGCGCCCCTGCACCTCCGCCTCGATTCCGTTCGATTCGAGATGGGCCCGCAGGCCTCGACCGATTCGGGCGATGAGGTCGCCTTCGCCCTTATGGAGCTGCTCCAGGCGGCGGGAGATGGAGGCGTAGGCGTCGGGCTCGATCTCGCGAAAGGCGAGGGTCTGCATCTCCTGCATGAACTCGTACATCCCGATCCGCTCGGCGAGAGGGGCGTAGATGTCCATCGTCTCACGGGCGATTCGCTTCCTCTTCTCCTCGCTGGCGATGAAGTGGAGCGTGCGCATGTTGTGCAGCCGGTCGGCAAGCTTGACCAGAAGCACCCGGATGTCGCCCGACATGGCGAGCAGGAACTTCCTGAGATTCTCCGCCGCCCGCTGGCTCTCGCTTTGAGCCTCGATCTTGCTGAGCTTGGTGACTCCGTCGACCAGCCGGGCGACGCTCGGCCCGAACAATCGCTCGATCTCCTCCGGAGTCGCGACCGTATCCTCGATCGTGTCGTGGAGAATGGCGGTGACGATCGTCTCGTCGTCGAGGTGGAGGTCGGTGAGGATACCGGCCACCTCGATCGGGTGGCTGTAATAAGGATCGCCCGACGCTCGCTTTTGCGAGCCGTGCGCCTTCATCGAGAAGACATAGGCACGGTTGATCATCGCCTCGTCGGCGTTCGGGTCGTAGGCCCTTACTTTCTCGAGAAGTTCATATTGTCGAAGCACCGCGCCGACATTGGGTGGCGCGGTGCTGCGATGCAACGTTTATCGGGCGTCGGATTGCTTTTGAGAGGCGAGCCCCGTTCCGTTCGCCCTGAGCCTGTCGAAGGACCTTCCTTCAACCTTCTCGCGCAAGAGGAAGGGAGGGCTTCGACAAGCTCGGCCCGAACGCGCGGGATCGATCCGGGCGCTTGGGCCTAACGCGCCCGGGCGTTGCACTTTTCGAGCGCCACCGAGTCGAGCGGCCGGCCGCCGACGGCGAAGCTGCGCAAGGCGCCGACCTGGCGGACCAGCGCCGGGCAGTCGATCGCGGGACGGCTGTTGCCTTGGGAAGCGACGCAGCCGCCTTCGCCGCATTTCCAGACGATCCCCTTGACGATCAGCCGGGTCGCGGCCGGCGGGGCGGCGGGCTCCGCGCGATATTGGGGACCGCCCGCGAAGGCGGTGCCGCCGAACAGCGAGAAGGTGAGGAAGATGGCGAGCAAGGAGGAGGCGATTTGCCGGGTCATGACAGGCTCCATTCAGTTGCGATATGCAACTTAGTGCGCAGACCAGTTTTAATTTGCAACCAGAAAATTGTCTCTTATGCTGCGGCGATGAAAAAAGCTAAGGTCGGCGGATGAGCCGTGCGGAACAATTGCGGGAGGTGTTCGCGGAATGCGGCATCGGCGCCGCCCTCGAGGTGGTCGGTGAACGCTGGTCGTTCCTGATCCTGCGCGGCGCGTTCAACGGCCTCAGGCATTTCGAGGAATTTCAGACCAACCTCGGAATCGCCCGCAACATATTGTCCAACCGGCTCGGCCGGCTGGTCGAGCATGGCATCTTGCAGCGCGACCCGGACCCGGCAGACCGCCGCAAGGTCACCTATCGGCTGACGGAGAAGGGGCGGGACCTGCTTCCGGTCCTGCTTTCGCTGCGCCAATGGGGCGAGCGCTGGATTTCCGGGCATCCGAGCAACCCGGTGCTGGTCGACCGCTACACCCGCCAGCCGATCGCCCCGATGATCGTCCAGTCCGCCGACGGCCGGCCGCTCAGCCTGCGCGACATGGAATGGGTCGACCGCGACGAATTGGACCGCGAGGCGAGCGCGGCGTGAACTGAACTGCTCCCCGGCGAAAGCCGGGGTCCAGCGGCGGAGGCCTGAGCGCCTGGGCCCCGGCCTTCGCCGGGGAGCTAAACCGGCTTCACCTGCATCGGGAGCGATTCGAACAGTTCCGGCTCGCCCGTCCGGCGCGCGCCCTCGATCTCCAGGATCCGGAACTTGGTCGCGACTCCGCCCGGGGCCGAGAAGCCGCCGCTCCGGCCGTCGGCGGCGAGAACCCGGTGGCAGGGCACCAGGATCGGCACCGGATTGCGGCCGAGCGCCAGGCCGACCGCCTGGGCCGCGCCCGGCGCTCCGATCTCGCGGGCAAGATCGCCATAGCTTCGAACCTCCCCGCACGGGATCCGCCGGGCCGCCTGCCAGACGTTGCGCTCGAAAACCGAGCCTTTCGGATCGAGCTTGATGTCGCCCAGGTCCGTCCCGTCGCCGGCGAGAAGGCTGACGATGCTCGCGATGGCGTCGGCCGCGAAGGGTGGCGGCTCGGCCTCGACGGCGCCGGGGAAACGCCGGGCAAGCGACTCGCGCGCCCTTTCGTCCGAGCTTTCCGGAAGGCCCGCGCCGACGACGAAGCCGCCGCGCCAGACGAGGGCGCAGCGGCCTATCGCCGTGTCGAAGAGAGCGAAGCCGCTCTCGACAGGATTATTCGTAGTCGCCGCCGGCATTGTTGTTGCGCGGCGGAGCGGCGGCGGTGAGTCGAAGCGCCTCGGCCGAAGCGGAGAGCGAGCCGACCTCGTCCGGAGCCTCGTCGTCGTCGACCTGGACCCGCTGAAGTCCGGAGATCAGCGCCTCCTCGAGATGCTTGGGCTTCACCGTCTCTTCGGCGATCTCGCGCAGGGCGACGACCGGATTCTTGTCGCGGTCGCGGTCGATGGTGAGCTCGGCGCCCCCCGAGACCTGCCGGGCCCGCTGGGCCGCGAGCAGCACCAGGTCGAACCGGTTGGGGATCTTGTCGACACAATCTTCGACGGTAACGCGCGCCATGAACAGCTGCTCCGCTTGACACCATTGCTGGGGGGAGCCGGCGAGATACGGACGAGGGGCCGGAAAGTCAATGATCGCGACAGGGCTTGCCCTGCGCCCGCCGGGGGCACATGCACCCTCGTCATGGCTAAAGCAGAAGCGCAGGAGCCGGGCCTCTCGCTCGATGTGGCGGACAGCCGTCTCACCCTCCTCGCCGACGGGCCGGAGCGACTCGAGGCGCTGCTCGAGCTGATCGGAAGCGCCAGGGAAAGCCTGCGCTTCCTCTATTACATGTTCATGGACGACATATCCGGCACCAGGGTGCGCGACGCGCTGATCGCCGCCGCCGGCCGGGGCGTGCGTGTGTCGCTTCTCGTCGACGGCTTCGGCTCCACCGCCAATCGCGACTTCTTCCGGCCGCTGGAGGCCGCGGGGATCGCCTTCTGCCAGTTCAGCCCGAAATTCGGCCGCCGCTATCTGCTTCGCAACCATCAGAAGCTCGCGCTGGCCGACGGCGAGCGGGTGATCATCGGCGGGTTCAACGTTTCGGACGATTATTTCGGAACGGTCGAATCGGGCGCCTGGCGAGACATCGGCCTTCTCGTCGAAGGCGCTTCGGTCGACTGCCTCACCGGCTATTTCGACAGCCTGTTCCGCTGGACCCGCAACCCCGACGCCCGGATCCGCGACATCCGCCGGCTTCTCCAGCAAAGCAGCGTCACCCAGGGCAGGCTTCACTGGCTGTTCGGCGGGCCCTCGCGCCGGCTGAGCCCCTGGGCGCGGGCGGTCCGCCGCGACATGCGGGGTGCGCGCCGGCTGGACCTGGTCGCCGCCTATTTCGCGCCGAGCCTCGGAATGCTTCGACGGCTCTCCGGAATCTCCCGCCGCGGCGGGGAGGTGCGAATCGTCACCGCCTCGAAATCCGACAACAACGCCACCATAGCGGCGGCACGAAACACCTATTGGTGGCTGCTTCGGCGGGGCGTTCGAATCTTCGAATATCGGCCGACCAAGCTCCACACCAAGCTCTTCGTGGTCGGCGACGTCGTCCATATCGGCTCGGCCAATTTCGACATGCGAAGCCTGTTCCTCAACCTGGAGATGATGCTTCGGATCGACGATGCCCCCTTCGCGGCGGCTATGCGCCGTTTCGTCGACTCCGAGGTGGCGAGCTCCGAGCCGATCACCGTGGAAAGCCACCGTCGCAACCGGACCCTGATCAACCGGCTGCATTGGGCGGTCGGCTATTTCATCGTCGCGGTCGCCGATTACGGGATCGCGAGACGTCTGAACTTCAAGGACGTGGGGCTGCCTCGGCCTTAGTCCCGCCAGGCCCAGAAGAGGGTGGCGGGGGGGACGTTGACCCATTCGAAGCCGCGGTCGATCCGGTCGAAATAAGGGGCGATGAAATCGCGCACCTTGGGCGAGAATTGATAGACCAGGAAGGCGCCGCCGGGCCGAAGCGCCTCGGCCGTTTCCTCGGCGATCTTCGGGCCGATGCCGGGAGGCAGGGTCGAGAAGGGCAGGCCGGAGAGGATGTAATCGGCGTGGTCGAAGCCGAGATTGCCCATGATCTCGCGAACGTCGGCGGCGGAACCGGTCACCGCGCGAAGCCGCGAGTCGCGGATCTTGGAGGTCAGGTAAGAGGTGAAATCGGCATTGGTGTCGATGGTCAGGAGGATCGCGTCGGGCGCCAGCTTCTCGAGGATCTTCTCGGTGAAGGTGCCGACGCCGGGGCCGTATTCGACGAACAATTTGCAATTGTCCCAATCCACCGGAGCGAGCATCTTGTCGATCAGCATCTTCGAGGACGGGATGACCGAGCCGACCATCACCGGATGCTTGACGAACCCCTTGAGGAACATGAGCCAGGGACCGCCCTTGGCGCCGTGGCGCGCATAAGCGCGGGTTCGTTGAGCCTGTTCGCCGGGAAAGGTCATGGGGGGGTTCCGTAATTAGGTCAGCAAGGTGCGTTGGCAAATCAACGCACCGATGGCAAGGGCGAGGCGGCCCGCGGCCTGATTTGAGGCGAATCCGGGACGAAGCGCCATATTTCCGGGATTTGACCCTCATGGTCGCTGACATGGCCCCTGCCGCAAGCCTCTCCCGGGAGCGATTCGCGTTGCTTTTCGCGGTGATGCTGGTCGCGGCTTCCGGAAATACGGCGATGCAGTCGCTGATGCCCGCGATCGGCCGCGAGCTCGGAGTGGCCGACCTTTGGGTGGCGGTCGCCTTCTCGCTTTCGGCGGTGATCTGGGTGCTGATGGCGCCCTACTGGGCGCGCCGGGCCGATCATCGCGGCCGCCGGGCGCTGATGCGGCTCGGCCTTTACGGCTTCATCGCTTCCTCGCTGATCTGCGGCGGGATTCTGGCGGCGGGCCTTCACGGACTGGTTTCGGCCACGATCGTCTTCGTCATCTTCGTGTTCGGCCGGGCCGTCTACGGCGGCTGGGGCTCGGCCTCGCCGCCCGCCGTCCAGGCCTATATCGCCGCCCGGACCGAAGGGGAGCAGCGCACCGCCTATCTCGCCGCTCTGGCCTCGTCCTTCGGCCTGGGGACGATCATCGGCCCGGCGATCGCGCCTTTGTTCATCTTCGAGCCGCTCGGCCTTTCGGGTCCGCTGATCGTCTTCGCGGCGGTCGGGGTCGCGGTCCTGGTCTGGGTCGCCCTTCGACTGCCGGACGACACGCCCAGCTGCGCGGCGCGCGGCGGGGTGGTCGACTATCCCTCGATGGGCGGGATGGTCGTCGCCAGGAGCGAGTCCGGAGGGGAGGCGCCGGAGCGCCTGCGCTGGCGCGATCCGCGAGTCCTCCCCTGGCACATCATCGGAGTGGCCGGGGGGCACGGCCATGCCGCCTTGCTCGGAATCATCGGTTTCCTCGTCATCGACCGCTCCGGAGTGCCGCCGGCCGAATCCCAGCAGTCGATCGCGATCGTCCTGATGGCCGGCGCGGGGGCGACCCTGCTCGCCCAATGGGGGCTGATCCCCTATCTGGCGCTCAGCCCTCGCCGCCTGGTCTTCTGGGGGCTGATCGTCGGAGCGGCCGGGACGGCGGCGACCGGCTTCGCCGGCTCGATGTACGGAATGACCCTGGGCTTCGCCATCGCCTCGGTCGGCTTCGGCCTGTTCCGCCCCGGCTTCACCAGCGGCGCCTCCCTCGCGGTGCGTCCCGACGAGCAGAACGCCGTCGCCGGGATGGTCACCTCGGTCAACGGAGTGGCCTATATCGCCGCGCCGGCCGTAGGCGTGCTGCTCTACGGGGTGTGGATGCCCTTGCCCTTCCTGGTGACGGGGGCGGGGATGCTGATCCTGGCCGTCTGGGTGTGGGCGAGGGTGGAGGGTTGAGGCTCCCCGGCGGAAGCCGGACCCCGGCGGCGCCGGCTGATGGACCGGTTTCCGGCCTTCGCCGGGGAGCCAGGCACCGGTGACGGCGCGAAGTTGAAGAAGTTGCAGGCCGGATTTCATTGTGACCTTCCGCTCGCGCCGCCGGCCCCGCCGCGAGCCGGAGACGGCTCCGCCTCCCAACCCGGCGGCGCCGCCATCCGCCGCACCGCGCTCCGCCCGCCATGCTTCTTGACGAGCCGATGCCAGATGAGGTCGAGGCTGGACGTCCCGCGCGGCGGCGCGGCGAGGATCGAGTCCCATGCGGCGGCGAAGCTTTCGGCGCCCTTGCGCCGCCTGAGCCGATAGGCGCTCTCGCGGCTCATTCCGGCCGCCGCCGCGGCCCGGCCGATGCAGCCGGTCCGGGCCAGCGCCGTGATGAACGCCCGCTGCCGCTCCGCCGTCCAGCCGTCGTTCCGCGCGCGGACGGGCACCGGAGTGAAAGCCGGTATGGGCAGCGTGGCCGCCGCCAGGGAAGGGCCTTGGGGCATAGGCAAATTGGAACACAAAGTGAACAAAAATACAAGACCGTCGCGGGTCCCCTCCCGCACTTCCCGGGTGTCGCCGCGCCGCCGCGCCGTGCCTCCGGCCGCTCTCAGGTGATGATCACCGGGCTGAACACGATCCGGCCGATCAGGGTGATGTGGTAGCCGATACGGTAGATATAGGCATCGCTGTCCCGGACCGCGATGTCGGCCTGGATTCCGGCGAAGAGGTTCGACACCTGGGCGTTGGTCGCAAGATCGGTGGCGGTGAAGAAGGGGTTGGGCCTCCAGACGTCGACCGCGAAGCCGGAATTGATCGACTGGTTGGCGTTGAAGACCGAGCTCAGGGTCGAGAAGGGCGCCCACTGCTCGACCTGGAAATTGGAGTGGAAGGCCGAATCGTCGAGGTTCGGCAGCGGCACGCCGAAACGCTGCCCGGCGAACTTGATCGGCGCCCTGAGATCGGGGGCGATCAGAAGCGTCTCGCGCCGCCACTGCGCCGTCGTCACGCCCTTCATGTCGACCAGGACCACTCCGCTCAGCACCAATTGCCAGCGTTGGTCGCGAATGTTCGCCGGCGGCGGCTGACCGGCGGCGGTCGCGACCGGCACGATCACCCAGTTCTGACCGGCGAAGCCCGAGGGGAGGATCATCGGCTTTTCTCCAAAGGTCTCGACATTGGTGGAACAGATGCATTTGCCCGATTCGCCGTCTTCGAGCGTCAGCCCGTTCATCGGGGTCGGCCGGACGCTGCCGCCCCTCGGCGACCCGGGAACGACGATCTGGCGATCGTGGATCGAGAAATGCAGATGGCTGAGGGCGGAGTTTCCGGTGTCGTCCATGCGGCCGATCCGGTTGCCGGTGAAGATCGGCATGAACGGCAGGACGTCGATCCGGCCGGGGCCCTGCAGATGCAGGTATCGCGACGTGAACCGGTTGGTGTCGGACGGAACGTTGGGGTCGCCGTGCTGGATCTCGACGGTGTTCGAGGCGGTGGAGCTGCCGCTCGGAGTGCCGTCGGCGACGTGGCTGACGATGCCCCCGCGCGGCGCCAGCACCGGCGTGCCCTCGCTTCGGTTGATGTAGGGCACGAAGCGCTGGTAGCGGGTGAAGTCGATCGCGAAGGCGTCGTCCTCGTCGTGCGTGCTGCTTTCGTTGTAATAGAATCCGCGCGGGCCGAAACCGCAGGTCCGGGCGGCAAGGGCGGCCGTGGCCGCCGCGGCGGCGATCGCTCCGAACGGCCAGGCGAACCCCAGCAGAAAGAGGATCGTCGCCTGGTCCCTGATGAAATAGCCAAGCCCGCCGGCCATGCAGCACAGGCCGTCCGGCCAGGGCGCGAGCAACTCGAACGGAAGCGGCTGGTTCGTCTTCGGGGCCGCGGGCCGCCAATGCTCGAGCCAAAGCGCGTTGGGGGTGGCGATCGCGCACCCCGTCCACTGCCAGCCGCGCGCCGACCGCGCGACCAGGAAGACGAGCTCGCCGCGAAACCACCGCCCCCGCCAGCCGCTGGTGTGCAGATAGCGCTTGTCGCCGCCGCCGGACAAGGTTGCGCCGACATGGACTTCGCTCTCGCCGAGATCGCTGCAAAGCTGATCGAGCAGCTTCGGCGTCTCGAACGAGACATGGCCTCCCGCCGGTCCGATCGCGAAATGCGTGGTGCTGGCCAAAGCGCGCAACCGGTCGGCCCGGCCTGCGCACAGAGCGGCCTCGATCGAGTCCGCGACATGCTCGGCGGTCAGCGAAAAGGCCGAATCGGGGACGGCCAGCCGCTCCAGGCAGCGCCTCGCAAGCTCGGCGGGATCGTCCGTCCTGCCCGAAACGCCTTCGCTCGCCACCGTCTTGTAGAATTCCGCGGCGCGGTCGCGGTCGCCCGCTTCCTCGGTGAGCAATCCGGCCTGGAACAACGGATCGGCATTTTGGGGCTCATGCCGGGCAAGCGCCCGATAGGCCTCGACGGCCGCGGCAATGTCCCTGGCGAGCGCGGCGGTCTGCGCCTTCTTCAGCAAGGCGCACGCAACGCCGTCGATCGTTTCGACAAGCCTGTCATTGGCTTCGAACGCCGAGACGGCTTCGTCGAACAGCGAAAGCGATTCGCCCAGGCGCCCGTCCCGCCCGACATTGTCGGCGATCCACAGCCGATAGGCCCCGGCCAGGGGGGACCGGGGTTCCCGCTCGATCGCCGCCTCGAGGGTGACGTTGGCGCCCGAGCAAAACCCGGTCCGGCGCTGCTCGAGCACCTGGGCGGAAAGCCGACGCCACTCGAATCCCGACTTTTCGTCGAGGCACGAAGGTGTGACGACCTCGCGAGTCGAGCTGTGATCGCGCAAATGAATGCCTCCGAGAGACCGGCGCGACTCAGGCTATAGCACAACAGGGCATCGTGATCTCCGGAAGTTGCTCCGAAATGCTCGACGAAGCTCCAGGCAAGCGGCCTGGCTCAGGGCACCACGGTGGTGAACAGATAGACTCCGAGGATGACCAGGTGGACGGCGCCCTGGAGGATCGTCGTTCGACCCGTGCCCAGCGACAGCGAGGCGACGATGAGGGTCAGGAAGAGGAGGACGATGCTCTTGGAGTCGAGCCCGAGCGCGATCGGCAGTCCCGCCCACAAGGACAAGGCGGCGACTGCGGGGATAGACAGGCCGATGGTGGCCAGCGCCGAGCCCAGGCCGAGGTTGAGGCTGGTCTGAAGGCGATCGGCGAGCGCCGCCCTGACCGCCGCCACGCTTTCGGGAAGAAGCACCAGGGCCGCGATGATAACCCCGACGACCGCCCTCGGCGCGCCCGCGGAGGAGACGGCCGTCTCGATCGGCGAGGCCAGGGCCTTCGCGAGCAGCACGACGGCGCCGAGGCAGGCGATGAGCAGCACCGCGGAAATCAAGGTCCGGCGGTTCGACGGCGGGGTGGCATGGACGTCCTCGTCGGAGGCGAGCACCTTGGGCGGAAGGAAATAATCCCGATGCCGGACCGACTGAACGCCGACGAAGGTCACGTAGAGGAGGAAGGACACGATCGCGACGAACGCCAGCTGCGACGGCGCGTAGACGGGTCCCGGTTCGCTGATCGTGAAATTGGGGAGGACCAGTGTCAGGACGGTGAGGGCGCAGATGGTGGCCAGAGACGCACTGACCCCCGTCTGCCGGAAGGTCTGCTCGCGATGGCGGATCGCCCCGATCAGGATGCAGATGCCGAGCAGGCCGTTGAGGATGATCATCACCGCGGCGAAGACGGTATCGCGGGCAAGGGTCGCCGCATCCTCTCCGCCCGCCGACATCAAGGTGACGATCAGCCCCAGCTCGATGACCGTGACCGCCACCGCGAGCAGGAAGGTGCCGAAGGGCTCGCCCACCCGATGGGCGATCAGCTCGGCATGATGAACGGCGGCGAGGACTGCGAGAAACAGGGCCGGGGCCAGAATCACGGGTGAAAGGCCGATCCCGAAGCCGAGCGCGATGACGATCCAGCCGGCCGCCGGCGCGGCCCAGGTCCAGTGGCTGACGTACCTCTGCATCCGGTCCGTGTAACGGCAGCGGGCGGCTCGGGCTATACGGGCGCGAAGTGCCGGCAGGATTGGCCGACCGCACTTGCGCTGTCAGACAAACCGGCCTATTTGTCATGCATTGGAGGATGGAGTGGCCAGGGCGAAGCGGAAGGACGAAGCCCCGACGAGCATTGTTCCGGTTGCTCTACAGGTCGGGCTAGGCGCGAGAGTCGCCGCTACACTCAGTGCGGCCGCGGCGGCCGGGCTGACGGCGGGCAGCAAGGGCAAGCGCGTTTCAGGCCGCGCCCATGAGCGGCTCTTCGCCGCGGCGGCCGAACGCTCCGGTCTCGAGGGAAGCGAACTCATCGAATATGCGCTCGCGAAAGTCGCCCTGGAAGACGATTTCGCCGCGAAATTGCTCGCCAGGGAAGGCAAGGTCGGTCGAGACCTAGACCTTGAGTTTTGATGTTGCCGCGACGCTCCGGCGGCTGAATCCGCAAAAGCGGACTGCGTTTCTCGACCGCCGCCCCGATGCCGACCTGAGCTTCGTGGACTCGAACCTGTCGGCGGGAGCCGGGCTCCTTCTGGATACGTCGGTGTACATCGACGCGCTCCAGAACCGGCTTCCGAAGGAAGTGAAGGCGCTCCTCTCCGTCCGGCAGCTCAATCATTCTTCGATCGCGGCCGCCGAGCTCAGCCATGCCTTCGGCAGACTGGACCCTTCGCATCCGGACACCGCGGCGATTCTGGCGGAGATCCAGGGGGTCATCGAGGACATGCCCGGCCATCGTCTCGCCGGACCGAGCGTCCAGGCGGTTGCCGAGGCGGGAATCGTCACAGGCGCCGTCGCCAGGCTGCGAGGGCTGGCGAAGGCCGACCGGCAGCCGCTGTTCAACGATGCGTGCCTGTTCCTTCAGGCGCTCGAAAGCGGGCTTCACCTTCTGTCGCGCAACTTAGGGGATATGGATTTCATCCAGCAGCTGGTGCCGGCGGGGCGGACCCTGTTGTACCGCCGCGCGCCTTAGCAGGCGGACCTCATCCGCTCGGGGCTTGCGACTTGTGGTCCAATCGGAGCGGAATTCCAGCCTCTTGCCGCTAGGCTTCAACTACCAGGATATAAATCAAGATTCCACATCCAACTCCAGAGCAAAACTGCTTAATACCAAAGAAAAAAGCGCGTAGCTTATACGACATCCAGTCTTTATTATATTTATTGGGCTCATCTTTGCGATCAAGCGCATACTTGACCGCAAATCTACCGGATAAGTACTGGCAATAATCGAAAAATATTGCGAGCACCCCAAGAACAGCCATAGTGCGCAGTAATACGGGGGCAGAGGTGGCAACGTTAATAGAAAAACCAGAATCGGAGCTTATGATGCCGTAGAAAATGGCCAAGAGTCCGAAACCAGTATATCTAACCGATTCACTGATCCTCCCGGTAACAAACTGCCTTTGTTCCAAGACCGCGCGCCGGGCAGGGTCCTCTTCAGTCACTGACCGTCCCTCGCCAACAACAATTCCACGTACGCCGCTTCCAGGCTCAGGAAACTCAAGCGCCGGGACATTGTTGCCGGTCACGTATATTTGATCGGATCGGTGCGCGCATCTCCAGCGTCATCAGTATCTCGAGACGGTGGTGGTGGAGGCGGGGGAGGAGGCGGGATCGGAGCAGGATCCCCATTCGAGCAAATGCGGCGTTCGTCAATGTCGCGGCCCATGGTTCCACCTCGCTGCCGAATAGTGAACATTGATCTGTTAACTAAAATCACTGCACGGTCAACGGTCGACCATAGCCAATCAAGCCTGTGACTATAGGGAGAAGGGACAGCAAGGGTCTTCATACCATTCGAAAAGGATATGTGTTCCATTGGTGCAAACCGCCCGATTGCGGCGCCAGCTACTCCTCCACCATGCTTCGCATGGTCCCCCTCCCCATCGCCTTCGGCGACAGGGAGGCAGATCAGCCCTTCGGCCCCCTCGGCGTGAGCATCCCCGGCGAGATGAAGCCGATTCCGCCCGCGCCGGTGCTCATCGCGTCGCGCTTCAGGCTGTCCTGGATCTTCTCGTAATCCCTTTCCATCTCCGGGGTGACCGAGGCCCTGGTTTCCGCCAGCGCCATCTCGAAATCCGAGCCGGTGACCTGGACCGCGTCGAGCGAGCCGCGCAGGGCGAAGAGGCCGGCCCGGCGGACCAGGTCTTCCAGGTCGGCGCCGGTGAAGCGATCGGTGCGGGCGGCGAAGCTGTCGAGGTCGACGTCTTCGGCGAGCGGCATCCTGGCGGTGTGGATGGAGAGAATCTTGCGGCGGCCCTCCTCGTTCGGGACGGCGACGTAGATGATCTCGTCGAACCGGCCGGGGCGGAGGAGCGCGGGGTCGATCAGATTCGGGCGGTTGGTGGCGCCGATCACGACCACCGAGCCCAGATCCTCGAGGCCGTCCATCTCGGCGAGGATGGTGTTGACGACCCGCTCCGTCACCTGCGGCTCGCCGAGGCCGCCGCCGCGCGCCGGCACCAGGCTGTCGAGCTCGTCGATGAAGATCACCGTCGGGGCGACTTGGCGGGCGCGGGCGAAGAGGCGGGCGATCTGCTGCTCGCTCTCGCCATACCATTTGGAGAGCAGGTCCGACGATTTGGTGGCGATGAAATTCGCCTCCGCCTCTCGCGCCGTCGCCTTGGCGAGCAGGGTCTTGCCGGTTCCGGGCGGGCCGTAGAGGAGGAAGCCCTTGGCCGGGCGGATGCCCATCCGCTTGAACGCCTCGGGGCTCTTCAGCGGAAGCTCGACGCCTTCGCGGAGACGCTCGCGGGCCTCGTCGACTCCGCCGATATCCTCCCAGCGTACCGTCGGCGCCTGGACCATCACCTCGCGCATCGCCGAGGGCTGGACCCGCTTCAGGGCCTCCTCGAAGTCGCTGCCCTTGACCGAGAGATTGTCGAGCATTTCGTCGGGGATCTTGCCCTCGTCGAGGTTGATCTGCGGCATCATCCGCCGCACCGCCTCGATCGCCGCCTCGCGGGTCAAGGCGGCGAGGTCGGCGCCGACGAAGCCGAAGGTGCGGCGGGCGAGCTCGCCGATATCGACGCCTTCCTCGAGCGGCATTCCGCGGGTGTGGATCGCGAGTATCTCCCGGCGGCCGCCCTCGTCGGGCACCCCGATGACGATCTCGCGGTCGAAGCGGCCGGGCCGCCTCAGCGCCTCGTCGAGCGCCTCGGGCCGGTTGGTGGCGGCGATGACGACGAGGTTCTGGCGCGGCTCCAGCCCGTCGAGAAGGGTGAGGAGCTGGGCGACGAGGCGCTTCTCGGTCTCGCCCTGGACCTGGCCGCGCTTGGGCGCGATCGAATCGATCTCGTCGATGAAGATGATCGCGGGCGAGGCCTTGGCGGCGGCCTCGAACACCTCGCGCAGGCGCTTCTCGCTCTCGCCATAGGCCGATCCCATGATCTCGGGCCCGGCGATGTGGAAGAAGCTGGCGTCGCTCTCGTTCGCCACCGCGCGGGCGAGGCGGGTCTTGCCGGTGCCGGGCGGGCCGTAGAGCAGCACGCCCTTGGGCGGGTCGACCCCGAGCCGCTCGAATATCTCGGGGTAGCGAAGCGGAAGCTCGACCATCTCGCGGAGCTGGTCGATGGTGGTTCCGATGCCGCCGAGATCGTCATAGGTGACGTCGGCGCGCCGGGTCTCGGTCGCCTCGGCATATTCGGGGCGGAGCTCGACCTCGGTATTGGCGTCGATATGGACGATGCCCTTGGGCGCGGTGGCGACGACCGTGAGGCGAATTTCCTGAAGGGCGTAAGCGGGCGCGTTCAGCATCTGGCGCAATTCGGGCGGGATGTCGCCGCGCTGGATCTGCTGCTGGCCGGTGGTGGCGACGACGTCGCCGGCGGTGAGCGGCTTCATCCCGAAGCTCCGCTTCAGCGCCTGGGCCGAGCCGTGGAGGCGGAGATTCTTCTGGGCCGGGGCGAAGACGACGCGCTGGGCGGCCTTGGATTCGACCTTGCGCAAGGTGACGAAATCGCCCGAGCCGATCTCGGCATTGGCGCGCTGGAGGCCGTCGAGGCGGATGATGTCGAGCCCTTCGTCCTCCGTATAGGGACCGACGGCCCGGGCCGGCGTCGCGCGCTTGCCGGTAATCTCGATGACGTCGCCCTCGGCGAGCTGAAGCTCGGCCATCAGCCTGCGCGGCAGACGGGCGAGGCCGCGGCCGCTGTCCTCCGGCCGCATCGTCGCAACCTGCAGCCTCGTCGGCTGCCTTTCCTCGTCCGCCATTCTGGATCGTCCCTTCGCTGCTCTCGCGAGTCAGATAGGTAAGGGAAACGGACCTGCCACCCCGGGGGGTTCCGCGAGGGGGTAAAAAAAGGGCGCTCCCCGGCGGAGGCCGGGGCCCGGTGGCGCCGACCGTGAAGCTGGGCCCCGGCCTCCGCCGGGGAACAGGATCAAAAAAAGGGCCGGTCCCGAAGGACCGACCCTTAAGTCTTTAGGAGAGGATGCCTGAAAGGCACGCCCTTTTTCTTCCCCGGGCGGTCATTGTGCAAGTGCGAACAAGTATGCTACACATGCAATTGTTGCACTCACGTTTCCTGAGTTTCGCGCTTGTTATCGCTCCCGCGGCTCTTAGGTGCAACGCACAAAGAGGAGACTGATGCGATGCGCCGACTGCCTCCGCTCACGGCTATCGAGGCTTTCGTCCAGGTTGCCCGCCTGGGCTCCATCAAGGCCGCCGCCGAGGCCCTGTCCTTGTCCTCGCCGGCCCTGTCGCGGCGGATCCAGTCGCTCGAGCGATTCACCGGCCATCCCCTGTTCGAGCGCCGCCACCAGGCGGTTCACCTCAACCCCGACGGCGAGCGCCTGATGGCCGAGATCGGGCCGGCGATGGACGCGCTCGCTCTGGCGATGGAGCGGGCGACGGGGAGCGCCGAGGTGATGCGGCTGAGGCTCGCCGTGCCCTCGCTCTTCGCTTCGCAGCGGCTGATGCCCAGGCTGCCCGACCTTCGCGCTTCATATCCGGATCTCCATATCGACATCGACACCGGCTCCAACCGCCTCGCCCGGCTCGACGAGGGGCTCGACGCCGCGATCGCGATCACCTCCGAGATCGATCCCTCGCTTTATTCGCGGCGGATCGACAGCAATTGCGTCATCGCCATCGGCTCGCGCGCCCTGCAGGCGGGGCGGCACGCGATCCGCGAGCCGGCCCAGCTCGCCGGAGCGACGCTCTTCCTCCACCGCGACATGCCGGACAGCTTCAACTATTGGCGCGATTCCATCGGCCTGCCCGATCTCCAGCCCGCGGCGATCGACCATTTCGATTCCGGCCAGCTCATCCTCGACGCCGTCGCCCAGGGCCTCGGGGTCGGGATCATGCTCGAAAGCCATCTCTACGGCTCCGGGGACGAGCGCCTGGTCCGGCTGTTCGACCACAAGGTCGAGAGCCCCTACAGCTACTGGTTCGCCTGCCGCCGCTCGGCGCTCAAGCGCCGACCGGTACGGATCTTCCACGACTGGCTGTTCGACCGGCTTCTGAAGGAAGAGACGAAGGCGGCGTGATTTGCCTCCCCATGCTGCGCATGGGGAGGGGGACCATGCGAAGCATGGTGGAGGGGTAGGTGCGCCGGGGTCAGCGGTAAGGTGCGAGAAGGCGAAGGCCTGCGCCATCTACCCCTCCACCACCCTTCGGGTGGTTCCCCTCCCCACCGCTTCGCGGCAGGGAGGCAGAATGGTCACATCTTGATCCGGGCCACGATCCGCCGGAGCGCCGCCCGGGGCATGAAGCGGGTGCCGTAGGCGCCGATCTTGTTGGTGACCCCCGGGATGACGATGGCCCTGTTGCGATCGAGACCCCTCAGCCCCGCCGTCACCACCGCCGCCGGGTCCGTCGCCATCCTGGCCAGGGTCGACCCCGCCGATTCGGCGACCTCGAAGAATTCGGTGGCGGTCGGCCCCGGGCAAAGCGCCGTCACCTTGACCCCCTTGCCCTTCATTTCCTGGTGGATGGCCTCGGTCAGCGAAAGCACATAGGCCTTGCTCGCATAATAGACGGCCATGTTCGGGCCGGCCTGGAAGGCGGCGGTCGAGGCGACGTTCAGTATCGCGCCCCGCTTTCGCTCCACCATCGCCGGAAGGACGAGCCGGCAAAGCTCCGTCAGAGAGCGGACGTTAAGGTCGATCATCTCGAGCAGGCGCTCCGCCGGAGCGTCGGCGAACCCGCCGGAAAGCCCGAAGCCCGCATTGTTGATCAGGGTGTCGACCCGGAGGCCGAGGCCTTCGACCTCGCCAAGCAGCCGCCCGGCCGCGTCGGGACGGGCGAGATCGGCGGCGATCACGTGGGCGGAGCCGAGCTCCGCCGCCAGCGCCTCCAGCCTCTCCCGGCGCCGGGCGACCAGTACCAGCGCGTCGCCGCGTGCGCGGCACTGGCGGGCGAACTCGGCTCCCAGCCCGGCCGAAGCGCCGGTGACGAGCGTGACGCCCTTTGGGCCGGTGCCGGTCAAGCGCCAGTTCCCCGGCGAAGGCCGGGGCCCAGCGGCACGGGCGGCGCGACTGGATCCCGGCTTTCGCCGGGAAACAATTCTGCAGCCGCGACTATGGCCACGGTCAGGCCCTAAGCGAAGCCTTGACGATCTTGCCCGGCTCGCGCGGCGGCTCGCCCTTGGGAAGGGCGTCGACATGCTCCATGCCTTCGGTCACCTGGCCCCAGACGGTGTACTGGTTGTCGAGGAAACGGGCGTCGTCGAAGCAGATGAAGAACTGGCTGTTGGCGCTGTTCGGGTTCTGGGCGCGGGCCATCGAGGCGGTGCCGCGGACGTGCGGCTCCTGGCTGAACTCGGCCTTGAGGTCGGGCTTGTCGGAGCTGCCCGTGCCGGTCCCGGTCGGGTCGCCGCCCTGGGCCATGAAGCCGGCGATGACCCGGTGGAAGACGATTCCGTCGTAGAAGCCCTCCTCGACCAGCTCCTTGATCCGGGCGACGTGCCCGGGCGCGAGATCGGGCCGAAGCTTGATGACGACGTCGCCGCCGCTGTCGAGGTTGAGGACCAGGGTGTTGAGTTCGTCGGACATTTGTGTTCTCCACATTCTCGTCTTTCCCGCGAAGGCGGGAATCCATGCTGCGTCTGAGCGACGCTGCCGCCGGATGGATCCCCGCTTTCGCGGGGATGACTGAAAAGGGCAACCCCGCCACCCCGCTCGACAGCCCCACCCCCTCGGCTTAGGAAGCGCCTCGGCGATCAGCACGGGCAAAGGGGCGGCGGATGAGCGAGAGCGAAATCGATCTGTCCGGCGCTCCGCCCGGCACGTTGCCCGAAGGCCGGCTCGACGAGGACGACCGGCTCAAGCCCGAATATGTCCGCGAGGTGATGGAGCGGGTCGAGGCGGGAGACGACGACGGCGCCCGCGCCCTGGTCGAGCCGCTCCACCCGGCCGACCTCGCCGATCTGTTCGAATTGATCGACAGCGACGATCGCCGGGCGCTTGCCTCCGCGATCGCCGATCTTCTCGACGGCGACGTGCTCGCGGAGATGAACGAGCATGTCCGCGAGGAGCTGATCGACGCGCTCGACCCGCGCCAGGTCGCCGACCTCGCCGGCGAGATGGAGACGGACGACGCCGTCGCCATGATCGAGGACCTGGAGGAGGACGAGCAGCGCGCCGTCCTTCGCGAGCTCGACCCGGACGACCGGGCCGCGATCGAGGAAGCGCTCACCTATCCCGAGGAATCCGCCGGCCGGCTGATGCAGCGCGACCTGATCGCGGTGCCCGAGCATTGGACGGTCGGGCAGGTGATCGACTATCTTCGTGCCGGGGACGATCTGACGACGGATTTCTGGGAGGTGTTCGTCGTCGACGAGCGCCACCATCCGGTCGGCACCTGCATGCTGAGCTGGATCCTCAGGACCCACCGCAACGTCGCCGTCGCCGACGTGATGAAGCGCGAACAGACCCTGATCCCTGTAGACATGGACCAGGAGGAGGTGGCGCTTCGCTTCCAGAAATATGCGCTCATCTCGGCGGCCGTCGTCGACCAGTCGGCCCGGCTGGTCGGGATGATCACGGTCGACGACATCGTCCACATCATCCAGGAGGAAGCGTCCGAGGACGTCCTCCTGCTCTCGGGCGCCGGCGAGGGCGACATCAACCAGCCCTTGCTCGAAAGCTATTCGAGCCGGGTCCGCTGGCTGATCGCCAATCTCGGAACCGCGCTGGTCGCGGCGACGATCATCGGCCTGTTCGAAGGCACGATCTCCAGGATGGTCGCGCTTGCAGCGCTGATGCCGATCGTCGCCGGGGTCGGCGGCAATGCCGGCACCCAGACCCTGGCGGTGACGGTCCGGGCGCTCGCCACCAACCAGCTCACCCAGTCCAACACCTGGCGCGCGATCCTTCGCGAGATCCAGGTCGCCTGCCTCAACGGGATCACGATCGCCCTGGTGATCGGAGTGGGAGTCGGCCTCTTCTTCGCCAATCCCGCCTTGGGCGGAGTGATCGCGGCGGCGATGCTCGCCAACATCATCATCGCGGGCTTCGCCGGAGTCCTGGTTCCGCTCGCGCTCGAGCGGGCGGGCGCCGATCCGGCGGTGGCCTCCTCGGTGTTCGTCACGATGGTCACCGATTCGATGGGCTTCCTGGTCTTCCTCGGCCTGGCGAGTGCGTCGGGAATCGCGGGCTGAGAGGAAGGTTTCGCGCAGAGACGCAGAGACGCGGAGCGACCGCTCCCGTCCCGGCGCGGAGCGCCTCTCGAGAGTCGTCGAAATTGCGGGCCAGCAGGCTGGCCGCAGCGCCTCTGCGTCTCTGCGCGAATAAGCCTGTTGCGCCAGTCGATTGACCGCCGCAAGAAAGGTCATGCCGCTCAACATCAGCAAGGTCGCCGTCGGCTGCGCGAGCCTCGACTCGCTCGCGGCGCGACAGCGGCTTCGGCTCGCCGGCGGGATCGTTCCGGTCGTCACCCGCTTCCGGCCGAAGCGGGCCGACGAGCTGATCGGCGGGTCGATCTACTGGATCGTCAAGCACAGGCTCGCCGCCCGCCAGACCATAATCGGCTTCGCCGATCGCGAGGAGGACCGCCGGACGATCATCCGCCTCGATCCCCTCCTGGTCCCCGTCCGGGCCGTGCCGAAACGCGCCCATCAGGGCTGGCGTTATCTCGAGCCCGCCGACGCTCCGCTCGACCTCGACGGCGACGATAGCGGACTGGCCGAATTGCCGTCGGCGCTGACGGCGAGGCTGGCGGCGCTCGCGCTGATCTAAACCTTAAGTTCGGAGCGTCAGCGCCCCGCCCCGCAGCTCACCTGTCCCGAGCCCTTCGCCTGAACGGTGCAGACCGGGCTTCCGACGATCTCGACGTCGCCGGCGCCGGTCGCGGTGACCTTCGCGGTTCGGGCGACTCCCACGGCGACGGTGCCGGCGGTGTCGGAGGCGATCTGGGCATCGTCCGCAGTCAATCCGGCGGCGGCGAGGTCGCCGCTGCCCATGACCGTCGCCTTGAGCTGCTTGGCATGGCCGGCGAGCGTGATCCGGCCGCCACCAAGCAGTCCGACGACGAGATTGTCGGCCTCGACCGAGCCCACGTTCAGCCGGCCGCTCCCGGATAGGGAGAAATCGACCCGAAGGCCCCTGGCGCGGTCGATGTCGAGGCTGCCGGAGCCGACCACGGCGGCATTGCGCAGATCGCGGGTGGTCAGGGTCACGGTCACCGGGCCGGTCCCCCCGCCTGGCGGGGCGCCCCAGGCCGAACGGTTGCGCCGGACCCGAAGGGTGCCGCCCTGGACGTCGACCGAGATATGGTCGAGCGCCTCGGTCGAGCCTTCGGCCCGGGCGGAGGAGCTTCGTCCGGTCGTCAGGACGACCCGATAGGGCCCGTCGACCTGAACCTTGTCGAAGTCGGTGATCGAATAGGTTCGCTCGGCGGCGCCGGCCGGAACGGCGGCGGCGAGAGCGAGGAAAGCGAGCGGCGGGGTCCTGATCATGTCGGGACCCTGCCGGAAAATGGTTAATTGTCGATAACCGGCACGCAATCCGTCACCCGCCGTTCCCCGGCGAAGGCCGGGGCCCAGCGGCGCCGTCGGAACGATCTGGGTCCCGGCCTTCGC